>NZ_JFAQ01000099.1 GCF_001304695.1 Xanthomonas axonopodis | reverse complement strand
CCAGCGTCTCCATCCGTGCCAGGAACACATCGCGCCGCGTCGGGCGACGGTACTGTTCAAACCCGTTGCCCTGGTCAGCTGACATTGCCAAGGTCCGCTGCTTCATCGGCTTGCACCACCATCGCTGCGAAGCACTTATCCTCGCATCTTTGGAACTTGATCAGCGTTGCCCTAGGCCGGCAAAGGCCGACCACAGTCTTGAAGCGTGGTGCCGGAAATAGGAATCGAACCTACGACCTACGCATTACGAATGCGCCGCTCTACCAACTGAGCTATTCCGGCGAGCCGCGAATTGTAGGAGCGCAGCTGCCCCCGGGTCAATCGCCGCACGTGCTTTGCCTTGCCGGAGGGCGTCGCCTCAGCCGACCAGACGCAAGCGCAGTTCCTTGGGCAGCGCGAACACCATCGATTCCGGCTCGCCTTCCAGCTCGGAGACGCCGGCCACGCCCAGTTCGCGCAGGCGCTCCAGCACGCCATCGACCAGCACCTGCGGCGCAGAGGCGCCGGCGGTCAGGCCGACATGTTGCTTGCCAACGATCCAGGCCGGGTCGATCTCGCTGGCGTTATCGATCAGGTAGGACTCCACCCCGTCGCGCCGGGCCAGTTCGCTCAACCGGTTGGAATTGGAGCTGTTGGGCGAACCGACCACCAGCACCAGATCGCACTGGCGCGCCAGATCGCGCACCGCGTCCTGACGGTTCTGGGTGGCGTAGCAGATGTCGTCGTGGCGTGGCCCCTGCATCGCCGGATAACGCGCACGCAGGGACTCGATGATGCCCATGGTATCGTCCACCGACAGCGTGGTCTGGGTGGTGTAGGCAAGGTTATCGGGCTGGCGGACATCGAGCATGGCGACCTGCTCGATATCTTCTACCAGATAAATCGTGCCCGCCCCGCGCTCGCGGCTCCACTGCCCCATCGTACCTTCCACTTCCGGGTGCCTGGCATGACCGATCAGCACCACGTCGCGGCCGGCCCGGCAATGCCGCGCCACCTCGAAATGCACCTTGGTCACCAGCGGACAGGTGGCGTCGAACACCTTCAGTCCACGCCGCTCGGATTCCTGACGCACCGCCTGCGAGACGCCGTGCGCGCTGAAGATCACCGTGGCATCGTCGGGCACCTCGTCGAGTTCTTCGACGAAGATCGCGCCACGCTGCTTGAGGTCGTCGACCACGAAACGGTTGTGCACGACCTCGTGCCGCACATAGATGGGCGCGCCCAGCGTCTCGATCGCACGCTTGACGATCTCGATCGCACGGTCGACACCGGCACAAAAACCACGGGGATTGGCGAGCAGGACGTCCATGGCGGGCATTCTACGGGAATAATGAGGGGTGCGGGGTCGGACCGGGCGGCACGCGCCTGCAGGCAGGCTTCAACGCAGATTCCCGGTTCCCGGCTCCTGCTTGCCGGATTTGTCGAACAACCCGAACACGGCAATCCCGATCGCACCGCCCACGATCGCCGAGTCGGCGATATTGAAGGACGGCCAGGTGTGGCTGCCGATGTACCACTGGATGAAATCCACCACGTGGCCGTGCATCAGCCGGTCGATCACGTTGCCGATCGCCCCGCCGATCACCAGCGCGTATGGCAGCGCGCTGCGCCACTGCCCGCGCGCAGTACGCGAGAGCCAGAACGCCAGCAGGCCGCTGATGCCCACCGCCAACGCAGTGAAGAACCACAGCTGCCAGCCGCCGGCATCGCTCAGAAAGCTGAAGGCCGCGCCGGTGTTGTAGGTGCGGCACCAGTTCCAGAAGCCGTCGATCACCGGCACCGGGGTGTACTCGGGCAGGCTGGACAGCACCCATGCCTTGCTCCACTGGTCCAGGCCGACCACAAGCACAGAGAGCAGCAGCCAGATCAGGGCCGAGGGGTTGGGGCGTTGACTCATGTCGAAGGATCGCAATTGGTGGCCGCTACTCCGATACCGGAGAAGACGCCTGGGTGGGAGGGAGTGACGGCAGCAGCAGAAAACGACAGATGCCAGATTGCAGACGGACAAGGATGGCACGGGCAGTTCGACCAGCCGCGCCGCCCTGTCCCAATACATGCCCCAAGCTTCAGCAAACAAGGCGCATGGCGTGACCGGCCGCCTCGCCGCAGAGCGGCCCCGGCTGCCCCGGCAGCTGACGCGGGCTGCGCCAGCGCCAGAGGCCGCCGGCAGTGCGTGGCGAGATCCTGCCACGCGCCACCGGCAAAACGGCGTCAGAACCAGCGACGCTGCTCGCCCGGACCTTCGATATTGCTGACGCAACGGCTGCACAGTTCCGGGTGACGCGGGTCGCTGCCCACGCTGGCCTGGTGGTGCCAGCAGCGCACGCACTTGGCCTTGGTCGTGGGCTGCGCACTGACGAAGATGTCGTCGATGCTGGCCGCGGTCACGGTGACATCGCCACTGATGAACAAAAAGCGCAGCTCCTCGGCCAGCGGCTGCCAGCGCGCGGCGGTCTGCGCATCGGCGGCCACGGTGATTTCCGCTTCCAGCGCCGCACCGATGGCGCCGTTGGCACGCATCGGCTCCAGCACCTTGGCCACCTGCTCGCGCAGGACCAGCAACTTGTCGAAATCCGCACTGGTCAATGCAGCGTCGGCCGGCAACGGTGCAAGGCCGTCGTACCAGGTGGCGAACAGCACGTTGTCGACATGCTGGCCCGGCAGGTAGCCCCACAGTTCCTCGGCGGTGAAGCTCAACACCGGCGCGATCCAGCGCACGAACGCCTCGGCCACGTGGTACATCGCGCTCTGCGCCGAACGGCGGCCGCGTGCATCTTCGGCCATCGTGTACAGGCGGTCCTTGGTGACATCCAGGTACAGCGAGCCCAGGTCCACGCTGCAGAAATTCAGCAGCGCCTGCACGATCTCGGCAAAGTCGTAGCGCGCGTAGGCGGCCACGATCTTTTCCTGCAGCTCGTGTGCGCGATGCACGATCCAGCGGTCCAGCAGGACCATCTCGTCCAGCGCCACCAGGTGCTGCAGCGGGTCAAAACCATGCAGGTTGCCGAGCAGGAAGCGCGCCGTGTTGCGCAACCGGCGATACGCATCAGCATTGCGCTTGAGGATCTCCTGCGACAGCGACATCTCGTTGCTGTAATCGGCCGAGGCGATCCACAGGCGCAGGATGTCCGCGCCCAGCGTCTTCATGATGTCCTGCGGTTCGATGCCGTTGCCCAGCGACTTGGACATCTTGCGGCCGTGCTCGTCGACGGTGAAGCCGTGGGTCAGGCACTGCTTGTACGGCGCCACCTTGTCCATCGCCACGCCGCTCAGCAGCGACGACTGGAACCAGCCGCGGTGCTGATCGGAACCTTCCAGATACAGGTCGGCCGGCTTGGGCAGGCCACGGTCCGCCAACACTGCTTCGTGCGTCACGCCGGAGTCGAACCACACATCCAGGATGTCGGTGATCTTCTCGTAATCGGTCGCCTCGCTCCCGAGCAGCTCGGACGCGTCCAGCGTGTACCAGACATCCACGCCGCCCTGCTCCACGCGGTCGGCGACCTGGCGCAGCAACTCGGTGCTGCGCGGATGCGGCTCGCCGGTTTCGCGATGCACGAACAAGGCGATCGGCACGCCCCAGGTGCGCTGACGCGAGATGGTCCAGTCCGGGCGCCCGTCGACCATGCCGGCGATACGCGCCTGGCCCCAGGACGGATACCAATGCACGTTTTCGATGGCCTTGAGCGCACCGGCACGCAGGTTGGCCTGCTCCATCGAGATGAACCACTGCGGCGTGGCGCGGAACGCAATCGGCGTCTTGTGGCGCCAGCAATGCGGATAGCTGTGCTCCATCTTGCTGGCCGCCAGCAGCACGCCGGTATCGCGCAGCGCGTCGATGATGACCTCGTTCGCCTTCCAGATATGCAGCCCGGCCAGCACGGTATCGCCCAGCTGCGGAGTCGACGGCAGATATACGCCGCGCCCATCCACCGGATTGATCTGCGCAGCACCATATCGCTCCAGCAGCCCGTATTGCTTGGAGACCTGATAGTCCTCCTGGCCGTGGCCGGGTGCGGTATGCACCGCGCCGGTACCGTCTTCGGCCGACACGTGGTCGCCCAACAGCAGCGGGATCTCGCGTTCGGCATAGAACGGGTGATTGAGCAGCATCTGTTCCAGCGCCGCGCCCTTGGCGTGCCCATGCACCACCACCTCGCCCACGCCGTAGCGCGCCAGCGCCTTGGCAGCCAACGCTTCGGCGATTACCAGCCAGCGCGGCTGGCCGCGATCGGCCGGGCCTTCGACCAGTACATAGTCGAGCTCCGCGCCCAGACTCACCGCAAGCGACGCCGGCAGCGTCCATGGCGTGGTGGTCCAGATCGGCACCGCGACGCCCACGCCGGCGGGCAGCGAGGCGCCGAACGCGGCAGCCACCGCACCTAGGTCGCGCGCCGGATAGGCGATATCCACCGTCGGCGACACCTTGTCGGCGTATTCGATCTCGGCCTCGGCCAGCGCCGAACCGCAATCGAAACACCAGTGCACCGGCTTGACGCCGCGGGTCAGGTGGCCGTTATCGACCACTTTGGCCAGCGCGCGGATTTCGTTGGCTTCGAAGCGGAAATCCAGCGTCTTGTACGGGTTGTCCCAATCGCCGATCACACCCAGCCGCTTGAAATCGCGCCGCTGCAGATCGATCTGCTCGGTCGCGTATTCGCGGCACTTCTGCCGAAATTCGGCCGCATCGAGCTTCACGCCGACCTTGCCGTATTTCTTTTCGATCGCGATCTCGATCGGCAGGCCATGGCAGTCCCAACCCGGGATGTACGGCGCATCGAAGCCGGCCAGATACTTCGACTTGACGATGATGTCCTTGAGGATCTTGTTGACCGCGTGGCCAAGATGGATCTGGCCGTTTGCATATGGCGGGCCGTCATGCAGCACGAACAGCGGACGGCCCGAGGCATTGGCACGCAGTTGTGCGTAGAAGCCCTCGCGCTCCCAGCGCTCCAGCATCGCCGGCTCGCGCTTGGGCAGGTCGCCGCGCATCGGAAATTCCGTCGCAGGCAGATGGAGAGTGGCTTTGTAGTCTTGGGTCACAGGAATCTACCGTTGCGCTGCTTTCATTGAAGAATCCGCACAGGGATGTGCGAGCTGTTGCGAAGGACTCGCATTATCTTCGGGCCCTTGCGAGGGACTCGCATCTTGCGGAGAGCGCACATGTGCCGCCAACACCGCACGTGCCTGCTCTGCATCACGGTGCATCTGCACGGTCAGCGCTTCCAGGCCATCGAATTTTTCTTCGTCGCGCAACTTGGCGACGAATTCCACGGCAATGTGCCGGCCATACAGATCGCCCTGGAAATCAAACAAGTGCGCTTCCAGCAACGGCTCCACACCTGCTACCGTGGGACGCGTGCCGAAGCTGGAAACCGACGGCCACGGCCGCTCGGCCACGCCGTGCACCCAGGTCGCATAGATCCCCGACAACGCCGGCGTACGCGGAAAGCGCAAGTTGGCGGTGGGATAGCCCAGCGTACGACCAAGCTGCTTGCCACGCACGACCCGGCCACCGATGGCGTACGGGCGGCCGAGCAAGTCACCAGCGTAAGCGAATTCGCCAGCGCCGAGCAGTTCGCGAATCCGCGTTGCCGAAATCCGCTCCCCATGCAGATGCACCGGCGCAATCTCCCCCGCCACAAAGCCATGCTGCTCGCCAAGCGTCCGCAACAGACCGATGTCGCCGCTGCGTCGATGGCCGAAACGGAATTCCGGGCCAATCCAGACTTCGCGCGCGCACAGCCGGCCAACCAGCGCCAGCCGCACAAAATCCTCCGCGCTCATTTTGGACAGGCGACCGTCGAAACGGATCATGCCTACGCTGTCGGCGCCGAATCCGTACAAGCCTTCGATCTTGGCGCGCGCCAGGGTCAGACGCGGCGGCGGCGCGGCGGGTGCGAAGAACTCGCGCGGCAGCGGCTCGAAGCTCACCGCCACGGCCGGCACACCGAGTGTGCGCGCACGCGCCACCGCGTGTTGCACCAGCGTCCGATGCCCCAGATGCAGGCCATCGAAGGCACCGATGCAGACCACGCTTCCGCGCGGGAACAGCGTCCCGCCCTCGACGTCTCTAAACAGCCTGCTCATTCCTCGATCCAAACAGATGCCGGCCGACCGACCCTCGTTGATACATAACCTGCAAGTATAGCCGTGCCTGTCAAGCCGTATGGGCGAACCCGGGCGTGGCAGCGCGTCCCCGCTTGCGGTACGCGGGGATGCGCAACCTCTGGACAGTGCAGAGGCGACCGTGCAGCGCATTCGTTCGGCAGTGGCCTTAGCCTTCGCGCAGATGCCGTGGCCGCAGCCCCAACGCCAACTGCGCGACCAGATACGTCGCCCCGCCACCGCCTACCAGCACCGCCAGCCAGCCGATGCGGTTCCATTTGTCCATCTGCGTAAACGACGGCAGCCACCACAGCAAGCTCAACAGCACTGCCACCATCGCCGCGCACGCCAGCAGCAGGCGCAGCGCATACCCGCCCCAGCCCGGGCGGCGCTGGTACACCCCGGACTTGCCCAGCCAATACCAGAGCAATCCCAGATTGAGATAACTCGAGAGCGCACTGGCGATGCCCAGCGGAAGATGCAGGCCCGGCTGCTTGCCCAGCGCCTGCATCACACCCTGCGCCTTGAGTTCGGGCGGCACCATGATCTGGTAAACCACCGCCAGCAGCGCGAAATTGAACACCATGTTGGCAATCAGCGCCGCCACGCCCGCCCGCACGGGCGTGCGGGTGTCCTGGCGCGCGTAGAAGGCCGGCAACAGCACCTTCAGCATGGCGTAGGCCGGCAAACCGAAGCTCAGACCGTAGACCGACATCGCCGTCATGCGGGTGTCGAACGCGGTGAACTGGCGGTACTGGAACAACGTCGCCACCAACGGTTCGGCCAGCAGCAGCAAGCCCAGCATGGCCGGCATCGCGATCAGCAAGGTGGTGCGGAAGCCCCAGTCCAGCGCGCCGGAGAAGGCAGTGCGATCGGTCTTGACATGATGGCGGGCCAGCGCCGGCAGGATCACCGTGCCCAGCGCCACGCCGAAGACACCTAGCGGCAGTTCCAGGAACCGGTCAGCCAGCGACAGCCACGATTGCGACCCATCGGCCAGGCGCGCGGCGATCACCGTATCCAGCATCAGATTGATCTGCGCAATCGACGAGCCGAACAAGGTCGGGATCATCAAGGTCAGCACCTTGCGCACATCCGGGTGATTCCAGCCCCAGCGCGGCAGCGTCAGCAGGTCGATGCCCTTCAGCTCCGGCAGCTGAAACAGCAGCTGCAGCGCACCGGCCACCAGAACCGCCCAGCCCAGCGCCAGGATCGGCACTTCCAACCGCGGCGCCAACCAGAGCGCACCGGCAATCATGCACAGATTGAGGATGACCGGCGTCAGCGCCGGAATGGCAAAGCGTTGGAAGCTGTTGAGTGCGCCGCCGGACAGCGCCGTCAACGAGACGAATAGCAGGAACGGAAAGGTCAGCCGCAACAGATCGACCAACAAACCGTATTTTTCCGGATCGGTGGCCGCGCCATCGGAAAACACCGCGGCCAATTGCGGAGCGAAGATCAATCCCAGTGCGGTGATCAGCAGCAACATCCCGCCCAAGGTGCCGGACACGCGCGCCATCAGCTCGCGCAGATCGGCGTGCGGGCGGGTTTCCTTGACCTCGGTGAACACCGGCACGAACGCGGTGGCGAACGAGCCTTCGGCGAACAGCCGGCGCAGGAAGTTGGGAATGCGGAAGGCCACCCAGAACGCGTCGGTCACCGCATTGGCGCCGAAGGTGGTGGAAATCGCCTGGTCGCGGATCAGACCCAGCACCCGCGAGATCATGGTCATACTGCTGAATGAGAGCAGGCCTCTCACCATACCGGGCTTGCTCACGCTACATCCCTCTTGACAACTGACTTGACGTACATATCCGGGTCCATCATACTTTCACGCTTGCTTTTTCCACCATACCGATTTTTCAGGAACCCACCACCGTGGCCAATATCAAGTCCGCCAAGAAGCGCGCCAAGCAGACCATTGTGCGCAACGAGCGCAACACCGGTCAGCGCTCGATGCTGCGCACCGCCGTCAAGAAGGTGATCAAGGCCCTTGACGCCAACGATGCTGCAGGCGCCGAAGCTGCTTTCGCCGTTGCTCAGCCCATCCTCGACCGTTTCAGCGCCCGTGGCTTGATTCACAAGAACAAGGCTGCACGCCACAAGAGCCGTCTGACCGCTCGCATCAAGGCCATCAAGGCCGCGTAAGCGATCAGTTGGTACATTGCCGGGAGCCTGGCTTCCGGCAATACAGAAAAACCCGGCCTTGGCCGGGTTTTTTGTGTGCCTGCGCCTGCACTCAGCCCGCATCGCGCGCATCGAGTTCGTCTTCGCACTGGCGGTCGAAGAACGCCATGACATCTTTCATGATCGGGAACGTGCCATCACGCCCGAGAGCGGATACCAGGTACCACGGCGCGGTCCAGCCCAACTCGGCCACGATGGCCTCGGCAGCGGCACGCGCCTCGTCTTCGAACATCAGGTCGGCCTTGTTGAGTACCAGCCAACGCGGCTTCTTCAGCAGCTCGGGGTCATGCCGCTCGAGCTCGCGCTCGATGGTGCGCACTTGATCGGCCGGCGACACGCCGTTCACACCACCATCCATCGGGGCCATATCCACCAGATGCAGCAGCAGGCGGGTGCGCTGCAGATGGCGCAAGAACTGCGTGCCCAGACCGGCGCCGTCGGCAGCACCTTCGATCAGGCCTGGCACGTCGGCAATGACGAAGCTGCGATATGCCTCAACACTGACCACGCCCAGATTCGGGTACAGGGTGGTGAACGGGTAGTCGGCCACCTTCGGCGTTGCCGAGGACACCGCGCGGATCAGGGTGCTCTTGCCGGCATTGGGGAAACCCAGCAGGCCAATGTCGGCCAGCAGCTTCAGTTCCAGCTTAAGCAGACGCTCTTCGCCCTCCTCACCGGTTGTGGCCTGGCGCGGCGCGCGGTTGACCGAGCTCTTGAAATGCATGTTGCCCAGGCCGCCCTTGCCGCCCTTGGCCACCAGCAAGCGGTCCCCGTGCTGGGTCAGGTCGCCGATCACTTCGTCGGTCTGAACATTGATCACCACGGTACCAACCGGCACCACGATGATGCGGTCTTCGCCGCCCTTGCCGTACGCCTGCCGGCCCATGCCGTTCTCGCCGCGCTGCGCCTTGAAGGTGCGCTCATGGCGGAAATCGACCAGCGTGTTGACGTTCTCGTCGGCCACGATCCAGACGCTACCGCCCGCACCGCCATCGCCGCCATCGGGCCCACCCAGCGGAATGAACTTCTCGCGGCGAAAGCCGACACAGCCGTTGCCGCCATTACCGGCGGTGACCAGGATTTCTGCTTCGTCGACTAATTTCATGGGATTCGCGATTGGTGATTTGGCATTGGTGACAACGCGGCAACGCAAGCATGGCGAGCCCGTCAGCAGGGAAGGATGAGGACGCCAGGATGCCGCAGGATCCGCTCTTGCGAATCCCCAATCCCGAATCCCGAATCCCGATTCCCGGCCCTCAAACGCAAAACCCCGCCGAAGCGGGGCTTTCCGTCTCATTCGCCCGGCAGCGTTGCCGGGCGAACTGGCCTGCATGGAGCGGGCGATTACGCCTCGGCAACCACGCTGACGGTACGACGCTTCTTCGGGCCCTTGGTGGAGAACTCCACCTTGCCGTCAATCAGCGCAAACAGCGTGTGGTCACGGCCCAGGCCGACGCCGGCGCCCGGATGGAACTGGGTGCCGCGCTGACGCACGATGATGTTGCCGGCGTCGATGGCCTGGCCACCGAAGATCTTCACGCCGAGGTACTTCGGGTTCGAATCGCGACCGTTGCGCGAGGAACCTACGCCCTTTTTATGTGCCATGACTGGTTCTCCTTACTTCTTGTCGCCACCGGCAATGCCGGTGATCTCGATTTCGGTGTAGTGCTGGCGGTGTCCCTGACGCTTCATGTGGTGCTTGCGGCGGCGGAACTTGATGATGCGCACCTTGTCGGCGCGGCCATGGGCCACGACCTTGGCGGTGACCGAGGCGCCCTTCAGCGCATCGCCCAGCTTGATGCCATCGCTATCGCCCAGCATCAGGATGGTGTCGAACTTGATCTCGTTGCCAGCTTCGACTTCGAGCTTTTCCACGCGGAGCGTTTCGCCCTGCGCGACGCGGTATTGCTTACCGCCGGTTACCAGAACTGCGTACATGACCAGGTGTTCCTCTGTAGTTATTATGGTCGCCTGACTTGCCCGAGGGGCAGACAGGAGCGGAAGTGTACTGGCCTAGCCGGTTTCGGGTCAAGTCGCAAGCGGGCCCGCCGCTGCGGGCCGGAATCGGCCTGGCGGAACGCATCATCCGGCCGCCACAACGGCCCCGACAGACTGGCATTTGGGGCAATTGCCCTCACCTAGGTCGGCGGGTAGGCTGATCGACTGCCACTCATTCCTGCTGAGCACGCTCGCACCACTGCCGGTTCGCCGGCCCGACATCGGATCCCCCATGGCGATGGATTTCATCCGCATCCGCGGCGCGCGGACGCACAACCTCAAGAACATCGACCTCGACCTGCCCCGCGACAAACTGATCGTGATCACCGGGCTATCCGGCTCGGGCAAGTCGTCGTTGGCATTCGACACCATCTATGCAGAAGGCCAGCGCCGCTACGTCGAGTCGCTGTCGGCGTATGCGCGCCAGTTCCTCAGCGTGATGGAAAAGCCGGACCTGGACCACATCGACGGTTTGTCTCCGGCGATTTCGATCGAACAGAAATCCACCTCGCACAATCCGCGCTCCACCGTCGGCACCATCACCGAGATCTACGACTACCTGCGTCTGCTGTATGCGCGCGTGGGCCAGCCGCGCTGCCCGGACCATGGTTTCCCGCTGGAGGCGCAGACCGTCAGTCAGATGGTCGACCACATGCTTACCCAGGACCAGCAACAGCGCTACATGCTGCTGGCCCCGGTAATCCGCGATCGCAAGGGCGAGCATGCGCAGGTGTTCGAGCAACTGCGCGCGCAGGGCTTCGTGCGCGTGCGCGTGGACGGCGAACTCTACGAGATCGATGCGGTGCCGCCGCTGGCACTGCGCCAGAAGCACACCATCGAAGCGGTGATCGACCGCTTCCGCCCGCGCGAAGACATCAAGCAGCGCCTTGCGGAGAGTTTCGAGACCGCGCTCAAGCTCGGCGAAGGCATGGTGGCGGTGCAATCGCTGGACGACCCGGCCGCCGCGCCGCACCTGTTCTCTTCCAAATACAGCTGCCCAGTGTGCGATTACTCGCTGCCGGAGCTGGAACCACGGCTGTTTTCGTTCAATGCACCGGTAGGCGCTTGCCCGAGTTGCGATGGTCTGGGCGTGGCCGAATTTTTCGACCCCGATCGCGTGGTCGTGCATCCCGAACTGTCGCTGTCGGCCGGCGCGGTGCGCGGCTGGGACCGTCGCAATGCCTATTATTTCCAGCTGATTGCCTCGCTGGCCAGGCACTACAAGTTCGATGTGGACGCGGTATGGAACACGCTGCCGGCCAAGGTGCGCCAGGCGGTGCTGTTCGGCAGCGGCGATGAGGTGATCAGCTTCACCTACTTCACCGATGCGGGCGGGCGCACCACGCGCAAGCACCGCTTCGAGGGCATCCTGCCCAACTTGGAACGTCGCTACCGCGAAACCGAATCGCCGGCAGTGCGCGAAGAACTGACCAAGTACGTCAGCCAGCAACCCTGCCCTGCCTGCAACGGCACGCGCTTGAATCGCGCCGCACGCAATGTGTTCGTCGCCGACCGCCCGTTGCCGGAGTTGGTGGTGCTGCCGGTCAACGAGGCGCTGAACTTCTTCCGCGGCCTGTCGCTGCCGGGGTGGCGCGGCGAGATCGCGGCCAAGATCGTCAAGGAGATCGGCGAACGGCTGGGTTTCCTGGTCGATGTGGGCCTGGATTACCTCACCCTGGAGCGCAAGGCCGACACCTTGTCCGGCGGCGAGGCGCAGCGCATTCGCCTGGCCAGCCAGATCGGCGCCGGCCTGGTCGGGGTGATGTATGTGCTGGACGAGCCCTCGATCGGCCTGCATCAGCGCGACAACGAACGCCTGCTCGGCACGCTGACGCGGCTGCGCGATCTGGGCAACACGGTGATCGTGGTCGAGCATGACGAAGATGCGATCCGCCTGGCCGACCATGTGCTGGACATCGGTCCCGGCGCGGGCGTGCATGGCGGCGAAATCTGCGCGCAAGGCACGCTGGACGACATCCTGAAGTCGCCACGCTCGTTGACCGGCCAATACCTGTCGGGCAAGCGCCGCATCGAGATTCCCAAGCAGCGCCACAAGCCCAACCCGAAGATGATGCTGCATCTGCGCGGGGCCACCGGCAACAACCTGAAGAATGTCGACCTGGATATTCCCGCGGGCCTGCTGACCTGCATCACCGGCGTGTCCGGCTCGGGCAAGTCGACGCTGATCAACGATACCTTGTTCACCCTGGCGGCCAACGAGATCAATGGCGCCTCGCACGCCGTGGCGCCGCATCGCGAAGTCGAAAATCTGGACCTGTTCGACAAGGTGGTGGATATCGACCAGTCGCCGATCGGGCGCACACCGCGTTCCAACCCGGCGACCTATACCGGCATGTTCACACCCTTGCGCGAGCTGTTCGCGCAGGTGCCCGAAGCGCGTGCGCGCGGCTATTCGCCTGGCCGTTTCAGTTTCAACGTGCGCGGCGGCCGCTGCGAGGCCTGCCAGGGCGACGGCATGATCAAGGTGGAAATGCACTTCCTGCCCGATGTCTACGTGCCCTGCGATGTCTGCCATGGCAAGCGCTATAACCGCGAAACGCTGGAGATTCGCTACAAGGGTTTCAACATCAGCGACGTGCTGCAGATGACCGTGGAAGATGCGCTGCGCCTGTTCGAGCCGGTGCCGTCGATCGCACGCAAGCTGGAAACGCTGGTCGACGTCGGCTTGAGCTACATCAAGCTGGGCCAGAGCGCGACCACGCTCTCCGGCGGTGAAGCACAGCGCGTCAAGCTGTCCAAGGAACTCTCGCGTCGCGATACCGGGCGCACCTTGTACATCCTGGACGAACCGACCACCGGCCTGCACTTCCACGATATCGAAGCCTTGCTCGGGGTGCTGCACAAGCTGCGCGACGAAGGCAACACGGTGGTGGTGATCGAACACAATCTGGACGTGATCAAGACCGCCGACTGGATCGTCGACCTAGGCCCGGAAGGTGGCCATCGCGGCGGCACCATCCTGATTTCCGGTACGCCGGAGGATGTGGCTGCACACAAGGCGTCCTACACCGGCCAGTTCCTGGCCAAGATGCTGCCATCGGTGAAGGCGCGCGAGACGCGTCCGGCCGCGATGGCCAACAAGCCAGATGCGCGCCCGCCGCGCAAGGTCAAACCGGAGAAGGTGGCCAAGGTCGCCACCAAGAAAACCGCGAAGAAGAAGGCAAGCTGATGAGCGAACACAAGATCCTGGCACGCATCCCGATCAGCGTGCGCTGGCGCGACATGGACAGCATGGGCCATGTCAACAACGCCAAGTACATTTCCTATCTGGAAGAAGCGCGCGTGCGCTGGATGTTGGGCGTGCAAGGCGTGGCGATGACCGACCGCATCGCGCCGGTGGTGGCCGCCAGCAATGTCAACTACAAGCAGCCGTTGATCTGGCCCAACGACATCACCGTCGAGTTATTCGTCGAACGCCTGGGCACCAGCAGCTTGACCCTCGGCCACCGCATCTTCGACCAGAAGGACGACAGCAAGCTGTACTCCGATGGCAACGTGGTGGTGGTGTGGATCGATACGCAGACCGGCAAGAGCGCCGCGCTGCCGGACGCGGTGTGCGTGGCCAGCAGCTGAATGTTATCGAGCCGGTTGCCGAGGCTCCTCAACATGGAAAACGGACGGCGGCTCTTTCCGGAGCCGCCGTTTTTGTTTGAATGCTGACGTGGTTGCGCGGCAGCCAGCGAACCATCAAGACCCTGGCGCGCGCTTGCGTGCTTCCAACGTGGCCTTGATTTGGCGACCGTCCTGCAGGGTAAAGCTCACCGGCACCTGCGCGCCTTCCTGCAACGGCGCATTGGCGCCCATCAGCATCAAGTGCAGGCCGCCCGGCGCCAACGGCACCGACTTGCCGGCCGGCAATGCCAGTTCGGGCACCGCCCGCATGCGGCTGACGCCATTGACCTGGGTGGTTTCGTGCAAGGAGACATCGGCAAACACGCTGCTCTTGGCAGCAGTGATCTTCAGCGGCTGCGCACAGCCGTTATGAAACTGGCCGAAACCGGCCGCCATGCCCATGCCGCCGGGCGGCGGGATGCGGATCCAGCCATTCTTGAATTCGGGCAGGCATTGCGCCGACACGCCCGCACTTGCCACCAGCGCCAACGCCGCAAGCACCACCCCGGCACACCTAACCCGCCTGCTTCGACTGCCGTCTATCATGACCCGACCTCCAGGAGCTCCGAATGAGCATCCAGATCTTAGACCATGGCCGTCTTCGTGAAATCCGTCTGGCGCGTCCGCCGGTCAATGCGCTGGACAGCGCGTTGTGCCAGGCGTTGAGCGTTGCGGTGCGGCAGGCGGGCGAGGAGGTCGATGGCATCGTGCTGTCCGGCAGCGAGCGGATTTTTTCCGGCGGCATGGACGTGCCGCATCTGCTGGCCCACGGCACCGACCGCGCGGCGCTGCTGGCCAGTTGGACGGCGTTCTTCGATGCGGCGCAGGCGCTGGCCAACAGCCGCGTGCCGGTGGTAGCGGCCATCGGCGGGCATGCGCCGGCCGGCGGCTGCGTGCTGGCGCTGTGCTGCGACTACCGGGTGATGGCGCGCAGTGCCGATACCGCAAGACCCTATACGATCGGCCTCAACGAAGTGCAGGTTGGCCTTGCTGCGCCAGAGGGTATCCAACGCCTGCTGCGCCGCGTGGTGGGTGCGCACCGCGCCGAACGCCTGCTGATCTCCGGGCAACTGCTGCCGGCCGAACAGGCGGTCGCGATCGGGCTGGTGGACGAACTGGTCGATGGCGAGTTGGTCACCGCGCGTGCGGTGGCATGGCTGCAGGAGCTGCAGCAGCTTCCCCGCCAACCGATGTTGACCACGCGCGCGATTGCGCGTGCCGACCTGCGCGCGGCATTGGCGCCGGAGTTGATCCAGCTGGAGCGCTTCATCGATGGCTGGTACGCGCCGGATGCGCAGGCCGCACTGCATGGCCTGGTGGCGCGCCTGCAGAAGGCCTGAGCCGCGCCCTCGCAGCGCCCCTTGGGCAGGCCGGTATACTCGCGGTCCGTCGCATGCCCAGGCCAGCCCCTTGTCCGCCACCGCCGAACCCGTCGTCTCCGAACTGATCAGCCTGCTGTCGCTGGAGCGTCTGGAAAACAACCTGTTCCGTGGCCAGAGCCGCGACATCGGCACCAAATACGTGTTCGGTGGGCAGGTGCTGGGCCAGGCGTTATCGGCAGCGCAGGCCACGGTCGAAAACGGGCGTCAGGCGCACTCGCTGCACGCGTATTTTCTGCGTGCCGGCAATATCGACCATCCCATCGTCTACGACGTCGACCGCACCCGCGATGGCGGCAGTTTCTCGGTGCGCCGGGTCACGGCAATCCAGCACGGGAAGGTGATCTTTTTCTGCGCCGCCTCGTTTCAGGAGCGCGAAGACGGCGCCGAGCATCAGTCGGCGATGCCGGTGGTGCCGCCGCCTGAAGACATCGAACCGGCAGCACCGCTGGCACCGGAAGTGTTGGCCAAGCTGCCGGCCAAGGTGCAGCGCTGGCTGTCGCGCGGCGGCCCGTTCGAGTTTCGCCATGTCTTTCCGCGCGACGAACTCAAGCCGCCCAAGCGCCCGCCGTTCCAGCAGATGTGGCTGCGCTTGAACGATCCCATCGGCGACGATGTGGGTCTTCATCAAGCGCTGCTTGCGTACGCGTCGGATTTCCAGTTGCTGGGCACCTCGACCTTTCCGCACGGCATCAGCTATTACACGCCGAACGTGCAGATGGCCTCGCTCGACCATGCCCTGTGGTTCCATCGCCCGTTCCGTACCGACGACTGGCTGCTGTACTCGCTCGACAGCCCCACCGCGCAGGGCGCACGCGGCCTGGCTCGCGGGCAGTTTTTCACCCGCGACGGCGTGCTGGTAGCCAGCACCACGCAGGAAGGCCTGATCCGGGTGGTGCCTGACGGCAGCGCGATTGCCGTGCCGGCCAAGGAGTAGGCCTCACACCGCAAAAGCACGGCATACCACTTGATGGCAAGGGCGTCAGAGCAGCCGAGGACCGGCTCCCCGCACTGCAGACGCCGCAAGCTGGCATGCTTGCCTGCCATGCGCATGCGCCCCCCTGGCCGCACCACCCGCACTCGATGTTTCATCTTGAACTGGCGCTTCAACGGCGCCATCTGTTCCAGACCCAACGGCGTTTTCCACCATGCGCAAGATCTTCAGCAGTCAACGTATCGAAACCGCCGAAGGCGTGGCCAATCTCTTGCGCGATGCGGGAATCGAGATCCGCATCAGCAACGGTCGCTCTTATCAAAGCAAGCGCGGGGGCCAGTTCAGCTACCTGGAACAGAGCAACGCCCAGGCGCAGCCCACCGTCTGGATCGTGCATGCCAACGACCAGCCGCGCGCACGCGCGCTGCTGCGCGACGCCCGCCTGCTGGACACCACCCGCCGCGACCTGCCGAATGTGGAATACACCTTCCGCGAGGGCGAAAACGGCTCCAGCTCCAGTGCGCGCAGCTGGGCCTGGCGTATCCGCCTGGTGTTGCTGCTGGTGATCGGCGCCGTGGCGATGGTGGTGGTGATGCGCCACCGCAGCGCGCCGTCGCAACTGGCACCAGCGGCCCAGCCGGCATCGCAACGGACGTCGGCACCAGATGCCGTACAACCGGCAGCAGAAGACGAGGAAGTGCGCGTGCGGATCCAGCCGACCCGCTGAACGCAGCTGGCCAGCGCAGCCACCCGCTGGTACGACAATCAGGCTAGACGGCGCGGTCACATCCGTTGCCGGCATGCGTCATGCTGGCGACAGGACATGGAATGCGCCGATGAACGCCGACACGCTGGATCTGATGTTGCAACGCGACCTGCCGAGCGCCGCGGCCGGCTGCCAACAGGCCTACGGGCGCATCGTGCTTGCCTGCCAGAACACGGTGACTGCGATCGCACTGGCGATCACCCGCGACATCGCAGCCAGCGAAGACATTGCCCAGGAGGCCTTCCTGCGTGCCTGGCAGCGGCTGGCGCAACTGCATCAGCCGGCAAGTTTTCTCCCCTGCCTGCGGCAGATCACCCGCAACCTGGCACGCGACTGGCTGCGCGCCAACCGCCATCGTGCGCTCAGCGGTGAGGCGGCCGAGCTTGCCATTGCGATGGCCGCAGACCCGGCGCCCTCGCCCGCTGACCAGTTGCTGCAGGTGGAAGAAAAGATCGCCGCGCTCGACATCATTTCTGCATTGCCGGAAGAAAGTCGCGAAACGCTGCTGCTGTATTACCGCGAAGGCCAGAGCTCGCAACAGGTTGCCTCGCTGCTTGGGCTCAGCGATGCAGCAGTACGCAAGCACCTGTCGCGCGCACGTGCCAGCGTGCGCGGTGCTGGTTGCCGGGATCGGCACATACTGGTCCTACTGGTACCTGCTGCGCTTCGCACAGACCGCCAGCGAGGCAGCGGCGATCCGTCGGTTCGTGCACGTCACCACGCTGACCTCGGTGCTGGTGTGCGGCAGCACGTTGGTGCTGAAACACCTGCAGGCGGGCGCGTGGGCATCGGTTCTGACGCTTTGCGCAGGCATGGCGGTAGTCAACTATCAATCCCTGCGCGTCCTGCCACGCGTCATGCGCCCCATGCTCGAGCGCGATGCGCGCAGACGCGGCGCCATCCGGGCACCGCTGTTGTACCACTGCATGTTCAGTCCGGGCGCGATGCTGGCGAGCACTGTGGCTGTCATCGCGCCCGTCGTGCAGCACTACATGCAGTCGGGAATGCTCTGAGCCGGCCGGATATCACCGCTGGATCGGCAGCGGCAAACTTTTCCAAGACGATGACGCGCCGGTGCCGAGCCAAGCGCACGCCGACGTGACAACTGCATACGGCAGCCTGGTGACGTGCGCGATGGATCCGGCTCAATGTGGTCTGCGTGCGCGGGGAGGGGCGTGGCGAGCAACGCTCCATGATCCGAAGTGATGGGTTCGTATCCGACTGTCGCAGTCACCGCGCAGCGCCCGTGCTGCTATAAGCGGTCAGGATTCAACCAGACCCCGGAGTCATGAAGTGAAGGCAAGTTTGTTCACCAGTCTGCTGATGATGGTCAGCATGGGCGCGCATGCGGATGGACTCACCAAGTCCCCCGATGGCAAGACGCTGTCGGTGAGTTTCGGAGCACCGACCTTCAAGCAGGTGCTTCACTACCGCAAGCTCTACGACAAGAAGCCGTTCCCCGATGCGGAAATCTATTATTTCAGCAACGGCATGTACAAAATTATTTCCCAGGGCGAAAACCATTACGGCGTTTATGTCCTGCAGGGAACATTCGACGACCAGACCTACACCATCCGGTTCATCTCCCTTCCCTCGGAAGACTGGGGCAACAAGACCGCGTTCCATCAGCTGACCTTCGTACGCGGCGACAAGCAGAATGTCTTCATCCAGAACGCCATCGTCGACACCGGCGAAGCGATCGCGCAGCAGAACGGCACGTACACACTGGAGAAGAACACCGTCTCCAATCCGGTTCCCACCTCATGGAAGCACGACTGAGCGTTGCGCTTGCGCACAGCGTCTGGCGCAAACGCAAGCGCCCTCCCGCCAGGCGGGAGGGCGCGGTCGATCGGCGCCTTGTTACATACTGCAAACAGCTGGTGAAATCACCGCTCACCGAGCGGCACTCGCCAATACGCAGCGGGCGCCGCAATCGGCGATACCTCAGCGGTTAGTCGCAGGTGCGGTTGCGGGTGCCGGCTTGCCATCGTCGCCGTGCCTGCCCATCCCACCCGGTCCGTGCCCGCCACGCCACTTGGACGCGGCATCGAACTCGGCCTTGCTCAGCTTGCCGTCCTTGTCGGTGTCGGCCTTGGCGAACCACGCATCGCGATGCTGCTGCATGCGCAGCTCACGGTCGGCACGGTCGACGAAGCCGTCCTTGTTGAGATCCATCTGGTCGAAGCGCGCGGCGAACTTCGGGTCGGCCTTGGCTTCTTCGCGGCTGATACGGCCATCCTTGTTGGTATCGAGCTTGGCCATCCATTCGCCACGTCCACCGCGCCCATCGCGCCCCGGGCCACGATGATGCGGGCGCTCGTCGCGCGATAGCTTGCCGTTCTTGTTGGTGTCCAGTGTGTCGAACTGCGCGGCCAGCGTCGGATCGGTAGCCGCTTCGCTGCGGTCGATCACGCCATCGCCGTTCTTGTCGAGCTTGGCAGGCCGCGGCGCATCACCGGGAGCCGGCACGGTGGCAGCGAACGCGGTGCCGGTGGACAGCGCGGCCAGCACGGCCAGCACGGCCAGGGCGAGAAAGGGTTTGCGTGACGTCATGAGACACTCCTGGAAGATAGGAACCACACGCGGCACCTGCATGGGCCGCATCGCGTGGGTGGTGCGTGCGGATCATCCGTGCGCTGCCACCCCAACATCCCCATCAACGGGCCACCGATGCGCACGTTGACGTGCAGGCCGGACGTATTCATCCGGCGGACAGTCGCCGCTGCTGCGACGCGCAGGCGGTATCCTTCGGCCATGGCCATCCATGCCGACACCCACGACGACCTGCGCCTGTTCCAGACCGGCGAGCATGCCTGTGGCTATTGGTCCGACAGGCAGGCGCGCGATCTGGTGCTGGATCCGCACGATCCGCGCCTGGGTGCGATCTATCCGCAAGCGTTGGCATGGGGCTTCCGTCGCTCCGGCGATCTGGTTTATCGGCCGCACTGCGAACGGTGCCGTGCCTGTGTGCCGGTACGCATCGCGGTGGATGCGTTCCACCCAGACCGTAGCCAACGCCGTTGCCTGGCGCGTAACCAGGATCTGGTAGTGCGCGTGGTGGCCGCCGAGCGCACCGACGAACAACTGGCGCTCTATCGGCAGTACCTCAAGCACCGGCATCCCGGCGGCGGCATGGACGAACATGGCGCCACCGAATTCGACCAGTTCCTGATCGGCAGCTGGTCGCATGGGCGTTTTCTGGAGATTCGCGAACCGGCCACTGCGCATTTGCCTGGCCGGTTGCTGGCGGTCGCGGTGACCGATGTCACCGAGCATGCGTTGTCGGCGGTCTACACGTTCTACGCGCCGGAGGCGGCAGCGCGCAGCCTCGGCACGTTCGCGATCCTGCAGCAGATGCAGTGGGCGCAACGCGAGCGACGCGCGCATCTGTATCTGGGGTACTGGATCGATGGCCACACGAAGATGAACTACAAGCGCCGCTTCAGTGCACTGGAAGCCTACGATGGCCGCCAATGGTGCAGCTTGCCCGCCCATACATCGGTCGACTGAGCCGCCGGATTGCGACATCGGCGTGTCGCATCCGGCATGCGAGAATCCCGCGATGATCAAACCTTTCCTGCTGCTCACGCTGACCGCCTTGTGCGCGGCCTGCACTCACCGCGCGCCGTCACCCATGACGCACTCCGATACCCTTGCCGCCAGGCCCGCAGCGGCAACGCTGCGCATCGCCACCTACAACACCTCGCTGTATTCGGACGAGGCCGGCGGCCTGATCCGCGAGCTGCAGGGCGATAGCGCGCATGCACACAAGATCGCTGCGGTGCTGCAGCGTGTGCGCCCGGATCTGGTGCTGCTCAACGAGTTCGATTTCGACCCGGAACACCGCGCTGCCGATCTGTTCCAGCAACGCTATCTGCAGGTTGCCCAGCCGGGCGGCGGCGAGGCGTTGCGTTATCCGTACCGCTATCTGGCACCGGTCAATACCGGTGTGCCAAGCGGCCTGGATCTGGACAATAACGGTAGCGCCGGCGGCAAAGGACGCGCGCGTGGCAACGACGCGTGGGGCTATGGGCTATGGGCTGCATCCTGGCCAGTACGGCATGCTGGTGTTGGCGCGCTACCCGATCGATGCGCAGGCGGTGCGGAGTTTCCAGCTGCTGAAGTGGAGCGCGCTACCCGGCGCAGTGCGGCCGATCGATCCGGCCAGCAAAATGCCGTTCTACAGCGATGCCATCTGGACACAGCTGCGGCTATCGTCCAAATCGCATTGGGATGTACCGGTACGCACGCCGCTGGGTATCGTGCATGCGCTGGTGTCGCACCCCACCCCGCCGGTGTTCGACGGTGCCGAGAAGCGCAACGCCGCGCGCAACCACGACGAACTGCAGCTGTGGCGCGCGTACCTGGACAACGCACCCGCAAGCCAACGCTGGCTCTGCGACGACAAGGGCGGCTGCGGCGGCCTGGCTGCCGATGCGCGCTTTGTCATCCTGGGCGATCTGAACAACGACCCGGTCGATGGCGCCGGCCGCCATGAGGCGATCCGCGCCTTGATCAACCACCCGCGCGTGCTGCAGTACCCCACCCCGCACAGCGACGGCGGCCCGGAGAAAACCGCCGAATACGCCGCGTTGGGCATCGCCCACAGCGGCGACCCGCATCAGGTCACCGGCGACTTCGGCCCGCAAGCCGGCACCATGCGCCTGGACTACGTGCTGCCGTCGCACCAGTTCACCCTGATCGGCAGCGGCATTTTCTGGCCGGCCACCAACGCGCCGGACGCGGCGATTGCCGATGGCAGCGACCACCATGCGGTGTGGGTGGATGTGGCTGGCAA
Source organism: Xanthomonas axonopodis (assembly GCF_001304695.1). Taxonomy (GTDB): domain Bacteria; phylum Pseudomonadota; class Gammaproteobacteria; order Xanthomonadales; family Xanthomonadaceae; genus Xanthomonas; species Xanthomonas axonopodis. Next base: position 517 of record NZ_JFAQ01000099.1, on the reverse strand, counting down.
CTAAGCAATCGTAATGACCTACCGGTTTCTGCTCAGGTTATGCGGTTAATGTAGCGGCACAGGCCGCGTCCGGGGTCATCCTCTTCAGCGCCTGGTGAGGGCGCTGTTGGTTGTAGAAGGCGATCCAGTCAGCAATCACTTGCAGCGCGTGGGTTTGGCTCTCAGAGCGATGCCGGTGCACGCACTGTTCGTTCAAGGTCCGGATCACACGCTCCACCATCCCGTTCTGCTGTGGGCAATGCGGGGTGATGAACGCCTGCGTCAGCCCATAGCTGCGCACCAGTCGGGTGTAGTTGCGGCTGGTGAACACCAGGCCATTGTCCGAGCGAAGCAGAAATGGCTCCTGCACTCGGCCCAGCGTGCCATAGCGCGTGATGAGCGCCTGCTCCAGTGCGGCAGATGCCGTGCTGGCTTTACCGGTCCGTGACAGGTGCCAGCCGAGCAGTGGCCGCGTGCTGCAGTCGATCACCAGCGCCAGACTCGGCCAGCCGTCCTTGCCGCCCCAAACGCGACACAG
>NZ_JFAQ01000098.1 GCF_001304695.1 Xanthomonas axonopodis | reverse complement strand
CGGGCGCGGCCGGTGCTCGGAATCCTCATGTACCCCTCGTACACTCCGGTTCCTGTGCGCCGTCCACGCCCACCTGACGACCGCTCGCTACGTTTTGTTAGCCACTCTAAGTAGCAAGCCGCGCGACAGGTTGCGGGCAGCAGCGGGCGCTAGCGGGCAACATCACGACGCTGCCAGCAAGGCGGCAGGGTTCTTCCACCCCACGCGCAGACCCGCCGCGCTCCCCCATCCCCGCCATGCGGCACAGCATGAAGCTGTGCCTGCAAGAACGCGATGGACGCCTGCGCAACGGCGCCGGCCAACGGCGTCTTGTGCGTCGACCCGATCGCATGCGCGCCGGTGTCGAAGGCCAGCGCCTGCTTGTGTGCCGGTGAAGTGCCCAGCGCTGCAAACATCTGCAGCATCGCCGGCACCGAGGCGATGCCGTCTTCGCGGCCATCGGCAGCGCGGTAATAGCCCAGAAACACCGGGCAGTGCACGCGCGGCCACGGCGGGTCGGCGGCGATGCGCTCGAACAGGTCATGCAAGGCGCGAAATCCATCCGGATGGATCGTCTCCGACCAGAACGCGCGCGCGGCAGGCGTGCGCGTGCGCGGGTCGATCAACGGCGCCTGCGTGGCGCAGACCTGCTCGAGCGATGCCGGATCGGCGGCCCGAATGCCGGGCGACCAAGCGACCACGCCGGCCACCGCGTCCGGGCGCTGCGCGGCCAGCCACAAGCCCAGTGTGGCGCCCATCGACGAGCCGACAATCGCAACCCGCTGGCCAATGCGTTGCGCCTGGGCCAGTGCCTCCAGCGCCGAGGACTGCAACACTGCCAGCGTGAGCCCCTGCATCGCATCGGCGGCGGCAAGTCCGTGCCCGGGCCAGCGATGCACGTAGCCGTTGGCGGCCAGCGCATCGGCCATCTGTTCGGGTAGCGCGCCCGCTTCGCCGGGGCTGGCGCTGAAGCCGTGCAGGTACAGCACCACCAGCGGCCTGCCGGCGTGTGCGGCATGGTGCCAGTAGACGCGTGCGGCGTTGCCCGGCTTGAGTTCAGGGGCGTGCATGGTTGGCGTGCTGGGCGAGCAATGCCAGCAATTCGTGCGCATTGATGGGCTTGGGTAGATAGCCGGCCACGCCCGCCGCGCTGGCATCGCGCATCGAATCGGTTCGCGTGTCGGCGGTCAGCACGATGATCGGCGGCAGCGCCGACATCGCATCGCGCGCTTCGCGCAGCGCATCCCAGCCGGATGTACCGGGCATGTGCAGATCCAGGAACACCAGGTCCGGCGCAGCCTCGCGGATGCGCTGCACCGTATCGGTACCATCGATCTGGAAGCTCACCCGATGCCCGGCGCGGGTCAGCAGATTGCCGATCACCAGACGATTGGTATCCATGTCTTCAAAGACCAGGCAATGCAGGGAGGGCACGCTCTGTGCGTGCCGGGCCAACGCATCGCGCAGCGCGAGCGTGTTGCTGCCGGCTGCGGCGCCGGGCAGTTCGAAGATCCAGCGGAAGATGCTGCCACCGGCAGGGTTGTCGCTCACGGTGAGGCTGCCGCCCATCGCATCGGAGACCGACAGCGCGCTGTACAGCCCCAGGCCCACGCCGCCTTCGGCCCGACTGAAGCCGGTACTGAGCTGAGTGAACGGAGTGAAGATGTAGGCCTTCTGATCGTCCGGTACGCCAATGCCGGTGTCGGTGACGGTCACCGCGATGCTCCAGCGCTCCTGCACCTGGGTCGCGTCGATCAGCAGATCCACCGTGCCGCCGGCCGGGGTGAACTTGATCGCGTTGATCACCAGGTTGCTGATCACCTGTTCGATGCGGCCTTCGTCGCCCATCACGTGCGGTGTTTGCGGGCGATCGACACGCACATCGAGCGTGACGCCCTTGCTGGACGCCGCGGTGGCGCAGACCGCTTTCACCGTGGTGATCACGTCCAGCAGGTTCAACGGCTTGCGATGCAGCTGCAGGCGTCCGCCATCGATGCTGGCCACGTCCAGCACCTCGTTGACACGATGACGCAGCGCGGTCGCATTGACGGTCACCGATTGCAATAGCTCGCGTTGCTGTGCCGGCATGTGTTCGGTTTCGATCAACTGGGCGCAGTTGATCACCGCATTCAGCGGCGTGCGCAATTCGTGGCTCATGGTGCTGATGAAACGGCTTTGCGCATCGCGCGAGGTCAGCGCCTGCAGTGCCACTTCCTGCATCGCAAGCACGATCCGCGCCACCAGCAACGGCAGCACGATGATCAGCGCCACGGCATAGACGAAATACGCCGGACGCGACAGCCAGTAGCCTGACGGTGCGGTCATCAGCATCAGCACGAAGGTGCTGAGCAACACCGGAAATGTCGCGCGCTGCCCATAACGCGCCACCGCAGCAATGGTGATGAACGGCAAAAACGCGTTCAACGACATCAGCAGGATGAAGGCCAGGTAGGTCTGGATGCCGATGAACAGCAGGTTCATCGCAAAGCCCATCGCATCGAGCCATTCGCTGGGCGGAATGATCCGGCGGCGTACCAGCAGCATCCACGCCACCGACAGCACCCACAGGCTCAGCGCAGTGGAAAAGACGTGGTGCGCGTCGGCCACCAGCACCGGTTGCGGCCCGTAACAGTCAGCCCAGGCACCACGCGGTCACGATGGTCTGCACGATCACGCGGCCGACGCAGGCGCGATATTCCAGGAACGACTCGAACAGCCGCACCAGTCTGTCGTTACGCAATTGCCTGGCGGCCAGGATCAGGCCGGGCGCTGCGCGATTGGGAGTGCGACGCATCAGGGTCTGGATCGTCGGAGGGGAGGGTACGCCGGTACTGCTTGACCAGCAGGCCAGCCGCGTTCGCCACCGCGGTGAAACGCTGCGCAAGCGTCTCGCCCAGCGCGCCGTGGCTTGCGGCGTCGCGCAACTGGTCGCAGGCTTTCAGCAACTGCTGCGAGCCGGTCAGCGAAATGGTGTTTTTCAACGAATGGATCTGTTGCAGGGCCTGGGCCTGCGGTGTGCCCGCATCGCCGAGCGTGCAGGTGGCGATGGCCTGTTCGATCTCCACCAGGAAGGCATCGGCAAACGCCGCTGCCGCCACCGGATCCAGGCCGGCCATGGTGTGCAGCGTCGAGCCGGCCTCGATGCGTGGTTGCGCATGGGCGGCGGCGTGCCGGGCATGTTCGCCCGCTGCGTTGGCCGGCCCGTGCATGCGCAGGCGTTGCAACAGGCTGGCGAACAGGCCGCGCATGCTCGCAGGCTTAGGCCAGTGCGGCGAGGTAAGGGGCGCAACCGCCCCGCCTGCGGCGCGCACGCCGCGCGCGCCATTGCGGCTCACCCGACTGCATTGCACGCACGCGCAGCGCCGTCCCGATCGTTGCGATCACCCAGCCGCACTCAATCGCGGAAGTTGTCGAACTGCAGCGGCAGTTCGAAGTCGGCTTTTTTCAATAGCGCGATCGCGTCCTGCAGGTCGTCGCGCTTCTTCCCGGTGACGCGCAGCTTGTCGCCATTGATCTGCGCTTCGACCTTGAGCTTGGCTTCCTTCAACTTGGCCACCAGCTGCTTGGCCTGCTTCTGCTCGATGCCTTGCTTGATGGTCACCTTCTGCCGCGCGCCGGCCAGGTTGGTTTCCACATCGCCAAATTCCAGGCAGCGGATGTCGATGCCGCGCGCCAGCAGCCGCGCGCGCAGGATGTCGGTCATCTGCTTGACCTGGAAATCGCTGGGCGCGGACTGGGTGATCACCTTGCCGTCTTCCAGCTCGAACTTGGCCTCGACCCTTTGAAATCAAAACGCGTGTCCAGCTCGCGGTTGGCCTGATCCACCGCATTGGTCAGTTCGTGCTTGTCCACTTCGGACACAACGTCGAAGGAAGGCATGCAAAGCTCCTGCAATTGAAAAACAGCCGCCATTCTAGGCCATCGTGCCGCGCCGGCCGTCATGCGGGCATTGGCGGGCGTGCCTGTGCCGCGGCGATAATGCGCGCATGCCCACTCCCCGCTCTCCGCTTCCCGCCATCGCCTGGATGGTGGCCGCCGCGGCCTGTTTCTCGCTGATGGACGCGGGAATGAAGCTGCTCTCGGCGCATTACCCGCCGCTGCAGGTCACCTTGTTGCGCGGCGCCGCCTCGTTGCCGTTCGTGCTGGTGTGGGTGTTCGCCACCGCCGGGCCGCGCGCGATCGTGCCGGTGCGCTGGGGCCTGCATCTGCTGCGCGGGGTACTGGGCATGGTGATGATCGGCTGCTTCGTCTTTGGTATCAAACGCATGCCGTTGTCCACCGCCTACACGCTGTATTTCGTGGCGCCGCTGCTGGTAGCTGCGTTGTCGGTGCCGCTGCTGGGCGAGCATGTCGGCCCGCGCCGCTGGACCGCCATTGGCATTGGCCTGCTCGGGGTGATCGTGGTGTTGAGCCCGGGCGTGGACGGGCTGATCTCGTTGCCGGGGCTGATGGTGTTGCTGGCCGCCACCGCCTATGCCGTTGCGGCGATCACCGTGAGCCTGCTGACCCGCACCGACACCCCGCAGGCAATGGTGGTGTGGTTTCTGCTGTTCATGGCGATCGGCGCCGGGATGATGGCCATTCCCGGCTGGGTGCCGCTGCAGGCCGGGCACGCTGGGCTGATTGCCGGCATGGGCCTGGCCGGTGCGCTGGGTCAGGTCGCGCTGACCCAGGCCTTCATGCGCGGCGAGGCCTCGATGATCGCCCCGCTGGAATACACCGGTCTGGTCTGGGTGATCGGCTGGGACTGGCTGCTGTGGCAGACCCTGCCCGACAGCTGGACCTGGACCGGCGCCGGCATCATCATCGCCAGCGGGCTGTATTTGTTGCGCCGGGAGCGGATACGCCAGGCTGACAGGCCGTTGCCGCTTGAACGGCCGTGAGGACGGGATTCGGGATTCGGGATTTGGGATTGGCAACAGCGGAGCCGCCGTGGCTTTTGCGAATCCCCAATCCCGACTCCCGGCCGCAAACATTGACTGTTAGGCTTCACGACCTCCCAACCGGCCACGCGCGGTGATCCAGTTTCAGCGCCTGCACAAGTCCTATTCCGTCGACGGTCGCCAGATCGTGGCGCTGCATCCGCTCGATCTGCGGATCGGCCCCGGCGAGGTGTTCGGCATCATCGGTCATTCCGGCGCCGGCAAATCCACGCTGATCCGGCTGATCAATCGGCTGGAAGAGCCCAGCGGCGGGCGCCTGATGATCGGCGACGAGGACGTCACAGCATTGGACAGCCAGGGCCTGCGCGCCCTGCGCCGCCGTATCGGCATGATTTTCCAGCACTTCAACCTGCTGTCCTCGCGCACCGTGGCCGGCAACGTGGCTTTCCCGCTGGAACTGGCCGGCACGCCGCGCGCCGAGATCGATGCGCGCGTGGCCGAGTTGCTGGCCCGGGTGGGGCTGCAGGAGCATGCCAACAAGTATCCGGCGCAACTGTCCGGTGGGCAGAAACAGCGCGTGGGCATTGCGCGCGCGCTGGCCACCCGGCCGCAGATCCTGCTGTGCGACGAAGCCACCAGCGCGCTGGATCCGCAGACCACCGCCTCGGTGCTGCAGCTGCTGGCGCAGATCAACCGCGAGCTCGGCCTGACCATCGTGCTGATCACCCACGAGATGGACGTGATCCGCCGCGTCTGCGACTGCGTGGCGGTGCTGGACGCCGGCAAGCTGGTGGAAACCGGCCCGGTGACCGAGGTCTTCCTGCACCCCAAGCACGCCACCACCCGGCGCTTCGTTTCCGAAGCCGAGCATGTGGACGAAGCCGAGCTGCATCGCGATTTTGCCGCGGTCGGCGGGCGCATCGTGCGGCTGACCTTCCTGGGCAACGGCACTTACGAACCTGTGTTGGGCCGCATCGCCCGCGAAACCGGGGCGGACTACAACATCCTGGCCGGGCGGGTGGATCGCATCAAGGACACGCCCTACGGCCAGCTCATCGTCGCCCTGACCGGCGGCGACCAGAACGCCGCACGCGCCGGTTTCGTCGCCGCCGGCGTGCAGGTGGAGGATCTGCGCGTATGAATCCGATCGTTGCCGCTGCGGGCGGTTTCTTCCGTAATCTCGATGCCGCCAAGTGGGGCGATATCGGCCAGGCCACCCTCGATACCTTGCTGATGCTGGCCGGCGCGTTGCCGCTGACATTGCTGACCGGCCTGCCGCTGGGCGTTGCGCTGTTCCTGTGCGGGGCGCCGCAGTTGCGCCGTCGCCCGGTGCTGTACGGCGCGCTGGCGGCGCTGATCAATCTGTTGCGCTCGGTGCCCTTCATCATTTTGATGATCGCAATGATCCCGCTGACGTTGATGCTGATGGGCACCTCGCTCGGCGTGCGTGGCGCGATCCTGCCGCTGGTGGTCGGCGCCGCACCGTTCTACGCACGCCTGGTGGAAACCGCGCTGCGCGAGGTCGATCGCGGGATCATCGAAGCCAGCCAGGCGATGGGCGCCACCACCCGGCAGCTGGTGCTACGGGTGCTGTTGCCCGAAGCGCGCCCCGGCCTGATCGCCGGCGCCACCGTGACCACCATCGCGCTGATCGGCTTCACCGCGATGGGCGGTGCGATCGGTTCCGGCGGCCTGGGCGATGTGGCCTATCGCGAGGGCTACCTGCGCTCGCACTCGGACGTGGCACTGATCACCGTGATCGCCCTGCTGGTGCTGGTGCAGGTGCTGCAGATGCTGGGCGACCGCCTGGTGGCGCATTACAGCCGGCGTTGAGCCGGCGCGCGGCTGTTGGGGCGCGCGTGTGACCCAACCGCTGCATCGCCCCGTCCGTACCGCGCGGTGCATCGCTGCCACGCGCGGCGTCTGGTAGGTTGAGGGTCTGCGTCAGGCCCGCATTCCTCCTCCCACGGATCCCTATATGAGCACATTCGCGTTTCGTTCCCTCCTGGCGGCAGCCACGCTCGCATTGGCGTCCTGTGGTGGCGATGGCAGCAGCGGCGGCGACACCCTGACCGTGGCCGCCACGGCCGTGCCGCATGCCGAAATCCTGGAAGTGGTCGAACCGCTGCTGGCCAAGCAGGGCGTCAAGCTCGATGTGCGGGTGTTCAACGACTACGTGCAGCCCAACGACCAAGTCGTACAGAAGCAGATCGACGTCAACTACTTCCAGACCGAGCCCTATCTGGATGCGTACAACCGCGACCGCAAGAGCCAGCTGGTCACCGTCGTGGGCGTGCATATCGAGCCGTTCGGTGCCTATTCGCGCCGCTTCAAGGCGCTGGCCGAACTGCCTACCGGTGCCGACGTGGTGATCCCCAACGACCCGAGTAACAATAGCCGCGCGCTGACCCTGCTCGACAAGGCCGGGGTGATCAAACTCAAGGACCCGAGCAACGCGCTGTCCAGCCAGCGCGACATCGTCGAAAACCCCAAGCAACTCAAATTTCGCGAACTCGATTCGGCCATGCTGCCGCGCGTCCTGGACCAGGTCGATCTGGCGCTGATCAACACCAACTACGCGCTCGACGCCGGGCTCAATCCCACCCGCGATGCGCTGGCGATCGAAAGCAAGGATTCGCCGTACGTCAACTTCCTGGTGGCGCGCGCCGACAACAAGGACGATGCGCGCGTGCAGAAGCTGGCCAAGGCGCTGACCAGCCCGGAAGTGAAAGCCTTTATCGAGCAGAGGTACAAGGGCGCGGTGCTGCCGGCGTTTTGAGCGCAGGCCGCGGCGCCTGCGCTCCGAGGCGTCCTTACCACGACTTGTAGTAGTAGATGCCATTGGCCGTCATGACCAGGTTGATGGCATTTTCCTCGCCATTGCGATCGCTCATGCTGGGGTGAAGCTTGGCGCCGACGATATTGAAGGGGCGCTGCAGCGCCAGCAGATCTCTCTCGATTTCGAAGCTGCCCAGCTCGTCCTGGTTGGAGATCATGCCGCCGACCAGGAATCTCTCGGGGTTCTGCACGCCTTCTTCCCGCATATCGTCGCGGATTTCGGAAAGCGCATCCTGTGCATCCTGTGCATCCTGTATCCCGGAATAATGCAGCAGGCCCAGAATGTCGTGGTCGCGAGGATTGGTTCCTTTGGCACAAATGCACACGCATGAAGACAAACCGTGCGTGCCGATCGAATCAAATCCGTCCTGCGCGAGATTGATGACGGCACATTCGTCCATGTCCACATCCATTGTCCGGCCGGCTTGGATATCGCGTGCAGACCGGACTGCGCGGATATGGGGTGTCTGGAACAGCGTGGCGTATTGTCTTTCCAGATCGTGAAATGGCTGGATCTGCTCCCGGGTAAAGCCGTCCGGGATGGCGAATGCGTCGCTGCCGGATGGGCGCGCACTGCTGGAGGCCGGTTCGTCATCGGAATCGCCCGCAGTGTCGGCAACACGCTTTCTGGGTCTTGGGCGTGGCAACCCCCGGCAGTCGGGGTGGGGCGCTGACCATTCCGCAGTCTCGTCGGCTGGAGTGGCCGAAGGCGGCGGCTCGGCGGTGTAAGCGGTGCTGGTGGATGTGTCGGGTCTGATGGAAGCCGGCTTCATGGAGTCAAGACCGTCCGCGATACACGTCTGGATCCTCGCATCGCCCCTGCATGAAGCCCCGCCTGCTGCCGAACCGATGGATCTGGAAAACGAAGTGTTCTGCATCGACGAAAATGGATCCGCAGGACCTGTGTCTTCGCCCATCGGGCTTTGATCGCTTGGAGGCGTGCCGGTACCGGGATCAACAGTCCACCGATCCAGTGTCGGCTCGCCAGGCGGGTGTTCGGTCCCTGCTAAACGGCGCCCGGATCGCAGCGCTGCATTGGCGTGCCAATTGATGTGCAGGTGGTCGTAGCCGATTTTCGGCAGGATGCGCTCGATCCTTTCCAGCGCGGTCCAATCTGCCGCGTTCCCCCCGAGCTGAGTGCGTTCGCGGTGCTGCAGAGGGGCATCGATGGCGCCGAACACGCGCCGCTGCACGTCCGCGTAGTAGCGTCATCAGCCATCTTTCTGCGACAGCCACTCAATGCCTTTGCTGCTTGCCATCCCGCTGGCCGTCATCATTGCCCTGGCAGTGTTAGTGGTGGTGTTCCCGTTGTCGCTGCTGCAGCGCTTTCGCATGGGCACTGCACGTCGTCAGGCGCGCGGCTGGCTGCTGATGATCAACCTGTTGTCGGCGGGCATCTCCAGCATGCTGTTTGGAATCTTCAGCTTGATCGCGGCGGCGTTCTGGCCCGGCGCGATCGGCCACGCGGCAGTCGGCTGGGCCTGCGGGTTGGCGCTCGGGGTGTTGGCGCTGCGCCTGACCCGCTTCGAACGCACCACGCAAGGCCTGTTTTACCGGCCCAACCTGTGGCTGGTGCTGGCCTTGACCGCGTTGGTCGTGGTGCGGGTGATCGCCGGGATGGTGCAGGGCTGGCGTAGCGCCTGGCAGGGTGTCGCCTGGCCAACCGAAGGATGGCTCAGTCATGCCAGCCTGCTCGGCGCTGCCGGCGTCTTGCTCGGTTACGCGCTTGCCTATGCCACCTTGCTGTGGTGGCGCTGGCGCAGCGCGCGTCTGCGCGGCAGCGTGTATTGGCGCTAAGTGCGTATGACAGTGCGCCAGGTGATCGTGTTCGACACATGCAAACGGGGCGTCGACGCGTGCAGGTGCACGGAGTTACAGACGTATTGGAAGCGATGAAGCAGAGCCGATACACGTAGGCACACCGCTGTTTGCAGTTGCATGTGGAGAGCTGACACCGCACCTCAGATCTGGGTCGTAGCGGCCTGCAACTTCCACATCTCACCCTCCGCGAAAAAAAAAACGGGCCTTTTGGCCCGTTTTTCTTCAATCAACGCCCTGGCGGGGAGGGGCGTGCTTAGAAGCGCGCGCCGACGCCGAAGCCGACGGTCCACGGATCCAGTTCCAGCTCGCTGCCGGTGCCCTGGCCGCCCACGCGCAGTTCCGGACGCGAACGCATGTAGCGGGCGTCGGCGCGTGCGAACCAGGTGGAGTTGATGTTCATGTCCACACCAACGGTGCCGATGACGCCCTTGGCAGTGCTCAGGCCCACATGCTGGCCGGTGGTCGACGCCGCATCGATCTTCTCGTTGCTGAAGTTCGATTCGTAGTAGCCCACGCCCACGAACGGACGGAACACGTTGTCGGCTTCGCCGAAGTGATACTGGCCGCTGATGGCGATCGGCTGCTGGTCGACGGTACCGACCTTGCCCACGCCATCGGCGGTGACGCGGTGGTTGAACTTGTCGGCGGCGCCCCACAGTTCAAGGGCCCAATTGTCGTTGATGTAGTAGTTGGCGCTCAGCGTCGGTGCCGGACCGCCATCGACGTCCAGGCCCGGAGCCGGGTTGTTCTTCGGGTTCAGCAACGCCACGCCGCCGACCACGGCCCAATGCTTGCCCGACGCGGTGTCGCCGCTGCTGGACATCGCGCTGGAAGACATCGCGCTGGAAGACGCCGAGGAGGTGTCGCTGGTAGTGGTGGTGTCTTGCGCGAACGCAGACGGTGCAATCGCAAGTGCAGATACAGCAGCCAGGCTCAGGATGGAAATGTAACGCATGAGGGTCTCCTCGTCTTGTTGTTAGGCCCGTGGAGTGGGCCGCGCCAAAACTATTCCTGAAAATCTGAATCCACGCCCACCTGCACCCCGCTAAAATTTCGTTTGTTCAGGTATTCCCCCAATAAGGCCGTCGCTACGTCATGCAATCTGAAAAAGACATTCACGCAGATGCGATCGCCGTGACGAAAAAACACGTCAGCCAAGGCCTGCCAGCGCACATTCGCAGTGATTGCAGGGTGTTGCTGCTTGGTTCGATGCCGGGGGTCGCGTCGTTGGAAGCGGCTCGCTACTACGCACACCCACGCAATCGCTTCTGGCCATTGATGCAAGCCTTATTGGGCATTGATACAGCCGCAAGCTATGCAGCGCGCTTGCACGCGCTGCTCGACCATCGTGTGGGGTTATGGGATGTCATCGGCCAATGCGAGCGGCGCGGAAGTTACGTCCATCGTGGCGGCGAGCATCGTGGTCAATCCGCTGCCTGCGTTGCTGGCCACGCTGCCGCAGCTGCGCATGGTGGCCTGCAATGGCACTGCGGCAGCGCAGGCCTGGCGTCGCTACGTCCAGCCGCTGCTACCGACGGAGCTGTGCGCGCTGCCTGTCGTCGTCTTGCCGTCCACCAGCCCGGCCAATGCCGCCTGGTCGCTGCCGCGGCTGGCGACAGCCTGGCAGCCGTTGTGCGATGCCGTGCACTAGCCGGGGGGCAACGCGAGGTCAGTGTGGAATGCGAGCGTCGCAGCGAACCACGCCGTGGTCGCGGTGCTCCGCGATTGTTGATGCACGCTGCCGCACCGCGGTCGGCACCCGCGCTGTGTGTGGCGGCCATTGGCCAGAAGTCATGGTAGCCTCCGGCACAGGGCTGCGTGCCAGCGTTGCAGGCGTGCTGCAACCAGCGCATAACGGAGTGGCGAGATGGCGATCAAACAGGCAATCACGGTGGCAGCAGGCGCGCTGTTCGGTCTGTTGAGCGGCGCCGGGGTGGCCGCTGCCAAGGGCCCGAATCTGCACTGCGAGGTCAGCAGCGATTACGACCTCGTGCTCAACGCACGCAGCCTGATCCTGATCCGCGAATCGGGCACGCCGCAGTGGCTGGTGATGCGCCAGGGCGCCCTGTTCGTCGACGACCGCTGGGTGGCAGTGAGCGCTGACGATCGCGCCCGCCTGATCCAGTTCGAGCGCCAGACCCGCGACGCGGTGCCGCTGGCGCAGGCAGTCGGGCGCGAAGCGGCCGATATCGCAGTCACCGCTCTGGGCGAGGTGGCCGCCGGCTTCAGTCGCAGCCCGGACGCCACGCGCGCGCAGTTGGCAGACGTGCGCGAGAAGATCGGTGTGCGCTTGAAGCAGAGTGTGCGCTTGAAGCAGAGTTTCAGCAAAAGCCAGCTGACCCCGATCGATATCGACGACGACATCGGTGCGCTGGTCGCCGAGTTGCTGCCGCAGCTGATCGGCGATGTGGTGGCCGGTGCGGTGCAGTCCGCAATCACCGGAAATGATGTGCAGCTGCGTTCGCTCGACGGCATGGAGGCGCGCATCGAGCGCCTGGTCGAGCCGCAAGCGCGCGCACTGCGGCCACGCGCGGAGTAGTTGTGCTAGCGCCTGGAAGCGCTCGACGGGCTGGACAATGCGCTGGCGTATCGTTTGCCGTCGGGCGAGCCACTGCAACTGTTGCGGGTCGATCGGCGCGCGGCGAAATGATCGGCGCACGCGCTCATGCGGACGCTGCATCCCGCCGGGCGTGCGATTTTTTGGCACGGCAATGGTTGGCGCTGCGGCCCGCAGCCGGCCACAATAGGGGTTTCCCCATTCTGTTGCCGGAGTTCCCCCGTATGGCCGAAATCAAGGAAGCACTTGTCCCCGATATCGGTGACTACAGCGACGTCCCGGTAATCGAGGTGCTGGTGTCCGTCGGCGATACTGTCAGCAAGGACCAGAGCCTGGTCACGCTGGAATCGGACAAGGCCACCATGGAAGTGCCTTCGTCGGTGGCTGGCGTGGTCAAGGAGATCAAGGTCAAGGTCGGCGATTCGCTTTCGCAAGGCGCGCTGGTGGCGTTGATCGAAGTGGCCGATGCCGGCGCCGATACCGCCAAGCCCGCCGCTGCCCCGGCATCGGCTGCCAAGGCCGAACCTGCCGCGCCTGCCGCCGCCTCGAATGGTGGCCTGATCGAAGCGCGCGTGCCCGATATCGGCGACTACACCGACATCCCGGTGATCGAAGTGCTGGTGGCCGTGGGCGATACCGTCGCCAAGGACCAGAGCCTGGTCACGCTGGAATCGGACAAGGCCACGATGGAAGTCCCGTCCTCGGCCGCCGGCGTGGTCAAGGAACTCAAGGTCAAGGTCGGCGACACCCTGTCGCAGGGCAATGTGGTGGCGATCATTGCCGCCAGCGAAGGCGGCACCGGTGCGGCGCAGTCGCCGGCCAAGCCCACCACCGACACCGCCGAAACCGCGGGCAAGGTCGAGCCGGTTGCCGTCCCGGCCGAGCCGGACAAGCTGGCCCAGCGCGAAATCGCGCAGGTGCAGGGCGCGCGTTCCGGTGCCGGCACGCAGGCAGCGCAGGGTGGCCAGCCGTCCGCGGGCAAGCCGAGCAGCCCGCCGGTGACCTTCGATGCCGACAGCGTGTTGCCGTCCAAGGTGCCGTATGCCAGCCCGGTGGTACGCGTTTTCGCACGCGAGCTGGGCGTGGACCTGAATCAGCTCAAGGGCAGCGAAAAAGGCGGCCGCATTACCCGTGAGGACGTGCAGCGCTTTGTGAAGGCCGCACTCAGCGGCGGTGCATCTGCCGCAGCCGGTGCTGCGCCGGCCGGTGGCGGCAATGGCCTGAACCTGCTGGCCTGGCCGAAGGTGGACTTCAGCAAGTTCGGCGAAACCGAAACCCAGCCGCTGTCGCGCATCAAGAAGATTTCCGGTGCCAACCTGGCGCGCAACTGGGCAATGATTCCGCACGTCACCCAGTTCGAGTCGGCCGACATCACCGACCTGGAAGCCCTACGCGTGGCGCTCAACAAGGAAAACGAGAAAGCTGGCATCAAGCTGACCATGCTCGCGTTCTTGATCAAGGCCAGCGCCGCGGCACTAAAGAAGTTCCCCGAGTTCAACGCCTCGCTGGATGCGGCCGGCGAGAACCTCACCCTGAAGAAGTACTTCCACATCGGGTTTGCCGCCGATACGCCGAACGGCCTGGTGGTACCGGTGATTCGCGATGTCGACAAGAAGGGCGTGTTGCAGATCGCGCAGGAAAGCGGCGAGCTGGCCAAGAAGGCGCGCGACGGCAAGCTGGGCCCGGCCGACATGAGCGGCGGCTGCTTCTCGATCAGCTCGCTCGGCGGCATCGGCGGCACTGCGTTCACGCCGATCATCAATGCGCCGGAAGTGGCGATCCTGGGCATATCCAAGTCGGCGATGCAACCGGTCTGGAACGGCAAGGACTTCGCGCCGAAGCTGATGCTGCCGTTGTCGCTGAGCTACGACCACCGCGTCATCGACGGCGCCTTGGCGGCCCGTTTCACCACCTATCTCAGCCAGGTGCTGGCCGACATGCGTCGCGTCCTGCTGTGAGGGCCGCGCTGCTGACCATCGCCGCGCTCGGCGTGCTGCCGTGGAAAAGCGCTGCTGCACGCGAATGCGAGAGCACGCTCGGCCGCGGCTGGCCGCCGGCCGTGGGCAACTACGGCACTGCTGTCACCACGTTGCTGGATGGCGGCACCAAGCCGGCCTTGTCGTTGCTGACGCTGCCCACGCGTGGCGTGGAGAGCGCGGTGTCGCTGGTGCCGGGCAAGGAGGGCGCCGACTGGACCCTGCGGCATAGCCGCGCCGACGAGCGCGTCTACAGCTGGGTCAGCCAGACCGATCGCGGCAGTGTGCAGTTCCGCACCGAGCAGACGCCTGAAACGGTCGATATCCCGATTCCGGCACCGTTGGCCAAGCGCCTGGTCAGCAACTGGACCAGCACGCTGACCCAGCTCGCACCGAACGGACGTACTGCGCCGGTGAGCGAGGGCGAAGTGCTCTCGTTCCAGGTCGATGGCGTGCGCTACAGCGGCGCCCGTCCCAGCTGCGGTGCCGGCGAGTTGCTGCTGAAACAGGCCGCGCTGC
This sequence comes from Xanthomonas axonopodis, assembly GCF_001304695.1. Classification (GTDB taxonomy): domain Bacteria; phylum Pseudomonadota; class Gammaproteobacteria; order Xanthomonadales; family Xanthomonadaceae; genus Xanthomonas; species Xanthomonas axonopodis. Next base: position 29,048 of record NZ_JFAQ01000098.1, on the reverse strand, counting down.
TGATCGAAGCCAGCGAAGGCAAGGAAAAGAAGCGCGACAAGCGCTGGACCCAAATCGAATCGTCGCTGGATGAACTCCAGCAGACGCTTGCCGGCACGGCCGGTTGAGCTACAGGAGAAGCAAATGGCGGTCATTGAAATCAAGGTTCCCGACATCGGCGATTACAGCGATGTCCCCGTCATCGAAGTGCTGGTCGCCGTCGGCGACAGCGTGGCCAAGGACCAGGGCCTGGTAACGCTGGAATCGGACAAGGCCACGCTGGAAGTGCCGTCCTCGGCGGCTGGTGTGGTCAAGGAACTCAAGGTCAAGGTCGGCGACACCCTGTCCGAAGGTGCGCTCGTGCTGCTCCTCGAAACCGAAGGCGAGGCCGCCGCGCCGGCCAAGGCCGAACCCAAGGCCGCCCCGGCCGCTGCAGCGCCTGCCGCCGCACCGGGCAGCAAGCCGCCGGTGACGCCGTCGCACCGTGCCCCGGCCGAGCCGGCCGCGCCCAAGCCGGCGCTGGCCAGCGGCAAGCCGGCCGACATCGAATGCAAGATGGTGGTGCTCGGCGCCGGCCCCGGAGGCTACACCGCTGCGTTCCGCGCGGCCGACCTGGGCCTGGACACGGTGCTGATCGAGCGCTACGCCAGCCTGGGCGGTGTCTGCCTCAACGTCGGCTGCATTCCGTCCAAGGCGCTGCTGCACGCCGCCGCGGTGATCGACGAAGTGGCCCATGCCGGCGACTTCGGCGTGGACTTCGGTCAGCCCAAGATCACCCTGGACAAGCTGCGCGAGTACAAGGAAAAAGTGGTCGGCAAGCTCACTGGCGGCCTGGCCAGCATGGCCAAGCAGCGCAAGGTGCGCACCGTGACCGGCGTGGCCAGCTTCGTCTCGCCCCACGAGCTGGAGATCGTCGGCGCCGACGGCAAGACCCAGCTGCTCCGCTTCGAGCACTGCATCATCGCCGCCGGCTCGCAGGCAGTGAAGCTGCCCAACTTCCCGTGGGACGACAAGCGCGTGATGGACTCCACAGACGCGCTGGAGTTGCACGACATTCCCAAGACCCTGTTGGTGGTCGGCGGCGGCATCATCGGCCTGGAAATGGTCACGGTGTACAGCGCGCTCGGCAGCAAGGTCACCGTGGTCGAGTTCATGGACCAGCTGATGCCGGGCGCCGACAAGGACCTGGTCAAGCCGCTGGCCGACCGCCTGAAGAAGCAGGGCGTGGAGGTCCATCTCATGACCAAGGCCACCGACGTCACCGCCGACAAGAGCGGCATCACCGTGTCCTTCGAAGCGGCTGTGGAAGGCGAAAAGCCCGGTCTGCAGGCCACCGCGTACGATCGCGTGCTGGTCGCCGTGGGCCGTCGCCCGAACGGCAAGAAAATCGGCGCGGAAAAGGCCGGCGTCACCATCACCGAGCGCGGCTTCATCCCGGTCGACCGGCAGATGCGCACCAACGTGCCGCACATCTTCGCCATCGGCGATATCGTCGGTAACCCGATGCTGGCGCACAAGGCCACCCACGAAGGCAAGCTGGCCGCCGAAGTGGCTGCCGGCGAGAAGAAGGAATGGGTGGCGCGGGTGATCCCGTCGGTGGCGTACACCAACCCGGAAATCGCCTGGGTCGGTGTCACCGAAACCGAAGCCAAGGCCAAGGGTCTGAAGGTCGGCGTCGCCAAGTTCCCGTGGGCCGCCAGCGGCCGCGCGATCGGCATCGGCCGCACCGAGGGCTTCACCAAGCTGATCTTCGACGAAGACACCCATCGCGTGATCGGTGGCGCCATCGTCGGCGTGCATGCCGGCGATCTGCTGGCCGAAATTGGCCTGGCGATCGAGATGGGTGCCGAAGCCGAAGACATCGGCCACACCATCCACGCGCACCCGACCCTGAGCGAGTCGGTCGGCATGGCCGCCGAGGTCTATGACGGCACCATCACCGATCTGTACATCCCCAAGAAGAAGTGACGCCGCTGCGCACGACCGTGCCGCCACGTGTGGCGCGGTCGCCGCGATGGTGACTCGACGCATGGAGGTCGTCATGGGGCAGGGCAATCTGTGTTCCGAACTGCAGGCGCTGCTGCAGCGCGAACTGGCCAGCGGCAACCGTATCGCCGAGCCGCCGCGGCGGACCGACTGGCCGCATCCGGGCTCGGTGTTCGTCTCGCTGAAGCGCGACTTGCGCAGCGACGTGGCGTCGCTGCCGGCGACGGTGCAGCATGCGGTCTGCACCGATCCGCACGACGGTTGGCACGACGAGTGCTACTGCACCACGCACCAGCATCTGTTGGTGGCCGGTGCGACCAAGCCGCCCTGAGCGTGTGTCCGCTGCTGCCGGGTCGGTTAGTTGCCACGCATCCGTTAAACGACAGAACCCCGCATCGCCGCGGGGTTCTGCATGAGGCTGCTTTCTGGGTCCCGGGTCCGGGTCCCGAAAGAATCAGAACGCGAACGTCACGCCTGCCACCGGGCCCTTGAACTCCTGCTTCAGGCCGACCAGGCCGTCGCTGCCCTCGCGGTCCACGTCCAGCTTGAACCAGTCGTAGCCGGCGGAAATGCCGAAGTTCTTGGTGAAGCGGTATTCGGCAATGGCGTTGGCGCGGCTCAGGTCGCCGTCGTAGTCGCCGAAGTCGCCCCAACTGGTGTTGAGGTACTGGCCCTGCACGTTGAACAGCCAGTGTTCACTCGGACGCGCGGTGAAGCGGATGCCCACGACCGGCGCAGCGCCGTCTTCGCTTTCGTCCAGGACCTCGCCAGTGAACACGCTACCCAGGTCGGCATACGCATTGGCCTCGACCTTGGCGTATTCGGCACCGATCTGCAGGCCCAGGTTGAATTCCGGAGAATCGATCACCGAGTAGTCGTACACGAAAGTGGCGACCTGGTACTTCAGCTCACCCTTGATGAAGCTGCCGGACGGCACGGTCACGCCATCGGCGCTCAGATCCTGGCTCAAGGTCTCGCGGCGATCCTTGTCGTACTTGAAGTAGTCGAAGATCAGGCGCTGACGGGTGCTGATGCGCAACACCCCATCCACGCGCGGCTCCCATTCCTTGCCGCCCAGCTTGAAGTCTTCGTTGACCGAGACATTGTTGCCAGCCAGCAGGGTGTTGCCGCGCAGAGTGTTGTCGTTGTCGACATTCATCGCGCCGATGCGGAGCTGGAAGCGGTCATCGGTGTCTTCGGCGTGTGCGGGCGCGACGTAGGCGACGGCCAGGACGCACGGGATCGCCAGTGCGAGGAGGTGTTTCATGGGAGCTCCGAATTCTTGGAATGGTCAGGCGGCTCGGCCTCTGCAGCGCATCGTCGGTAGGCGCGCGTTTTTCAAAAGTGAAGGGGCCGTCCAATCAGCGTGAAGGCGGCCATAGCAATCGGACAAAACGGTCCGCTTTGCTAATCCTTTGGTCAGGTCATGGAACGCGTGCAGCGTCACTGCCAAGGTCGCCTAGAGGCCAGGCAAGCCAAGGAATCGATTGGACCGCCGATGGGAAGGTCGCAGGGTGTGACAAAATGCGTTCAAAAGCAGGAGCCCCGGTCTCCCAGGGCTCCTAGACGCAGCCTGCGGCGGTACCTTTCGACGAGGATGTGCAGGCCTTGCAAGCTCTGACCGCCAGTTTGTGGCAAAGTTCCCACCCGCTGCGGCGGCAGCCATGTGGTGCATCGCAGCAAGCGATGACCTCTGCCGGTTGTCTCACAATTTGTCCCATTGCTATACTTTCGCGGCTAGACGAGGCGCAACTGCGCTTCCCACTCATTCACACGTAAGGTAACCGTAGTGCTGAACTCCGTTGACGCGGGTCGGCGGTTGATGCTGCGCGCTGCGGTATATCCGCTTGCCGCCGTAGCTATAACCAGTCTGGGGTTGCTGTTGGTCGGTCCCCGTTACGCTGCAGGCCTGGCATTGACCGGATTTGCGACAGTGCTGGGCGGTTGGGTTGCGGCACGTACCGCGCTAGGTGGCGATATCCAGGCAGCGGGCATCGCCATGGTGCGGCTGATCCTGGCGATGGTGCTGAAGTGGGTGTTGGTTTTCGTGGCGCTGGCGTTGGGCTTCGGCCTATGGCGGCTGCCTCCTCTGGCCTTGTTGGCGGGTATCGCCATCGGGCTGATTTTTCAGGTTCTGGCTCTGGCCAGACGTTGATTCGAACTTAAAGGGCTCCGGACACATGGCGGGCGAGGCAGCAACACCTACCTCCTATATCCAGCATCACTTGCAGAACCTGATCGTTCCGATTCGCGATGGTGGCGGCACGTTTTGGACCATCCACCTCGACACCCTGATCATGGCGGTGTTGATGGGTCTGACCATGGTTTTCGCGTTCTGGACGGCAACCCGCAATGCCACGGCCGGTGTGCCGGGCAAGTGGCAGGCATTCGTGGAAATCTGCCTGGAGTTCGTCGACCGCCAGGCCAAGGACACCTACCACGGCAGCAGCAAGCTGGTGACGCCGATCGCGATCACCATCTTCTTCTGGATCCTGTTGATGAACCTCATCAAGATGATCCCGGCCGATTTCATCGCGATCCCGCTGGGCTGGGCCGGCGTTCACGCCTGGAAGCCGGTGCCGACCGCCGATGTCAACGCCACCTTGGGCATGTCGATCAGCGTGTTCTTCCTGATGATCGTGTTCTCCCTGCGCTCCAAGGGCGTGGGCGGCATGACCAAGGAATTCCTGACGGCGCCGTTCGGCAAGTGGATGATGCCGTTCAACCTGCTCTTGAACACCGTCGAGTGGCTGAGCAAGCCGATTTCGCTTGCGATGCGACTGTTCGGCAACATGTTCGGCGGCGAGATCGTCTTCCTGCTGATCTGGGTGCTGGGTGGTGCGGGCATCGCCGGCATGGTCGCTGGCGGCGCATTCGGCCTGGGCTGGATGCTGTTCCACCTGCTGGTGATTCCGCTGCAGGCCTTCATTTTCATGATGCTGTCGATCGTGTATTTGAGCCTGGCCGAAGACAGTCACTGAGTTTGCGTCACCCTTCATCTGCTTTATTCCGCTTCATCCATCACCCTTAGAAACTTTCGTTCGGAGATCACCATGTACCTCGCCGTCCTGACCAACCTCGCTCAAGTCCAGAGCTCCACCGTCCTCGCCGTCGGCATCATGATCGGCCTGGCCGCGCTGGGTGCCGGCCTCGGTCTGGCCATCATGGCTGGCAAGTTCCTGGAATCGGCTGCGCGCCAGCCGGAGCTGATCCCGGTGCTGCAGGTTCGTATGTTCATCACCGCCGGCCTGATCGACGCCGCGTTCATCATCAGCGTCGCTGTCGGCCTGCTGTTCGCCTTCGCCAACCCGCTGGCCCAGGTGTTCATCGAGCGTCTGTCGCAGGCTGCCGGCTGATCCAGCGGTAGCAGGATGTGGATGGGGCCCTTGGTGGTTGCATCCGCGGATGAAGGTCGGAAATCGCCGCCGCGCGGTGGCGCTTTCACCCCTAAACAGCGATTGAGCGACCCATGGATATCACCCTTACCATCTTTGCCCAGGCGCTGGCCTTCGCCGGTCTGATCTGGATCGTTGCGTCCAAAATCTGGCCGCCGTTGTTGAAGGCGATCGAAGAGCGTCAGCAGAAGATCGCTGAAGGTCTTGCTGCGGCCGATCGTAGTCAGAAGGATCTGGCGCAGGCGCAGGAAAAGGTCAATGAAGCACTGAAGGACGCACGCACCAAGGCCAACGAGATCATCGATCAGGCCCATGCGCGCGCCAACCAGATCATCGAAGCGGCCAAGCTGGAGGCAATTGCCGAAGCCAACCGTCAGAAGGATCTGGCGCAGGCCGAAATCGACGCATCCGCCACGCGTGCCCGCGAGGAGCTGCGCAAGCAGGTCTCGGTGCTGGCCGTCAGCGGTGCAGAAAAGCTGCTCAAGCGCGAAATCGATGCCAACGCCCACAAAGCGCTGCTCGACGAGCTGGCGGCGGAGATTTAAGCGATGAGTCAGGCCCTCACCCTTGCCCGTCCCTACGGCCGTGCCGCGTTTGCGATCGCGCGTGAGGGCGGCAACTTCGCGCTCTGGTCCGATGCGCTGGCGTTTTCGGCGCAGGTGGCCGGCGAACCGCGCGTGGCCGCATTGCTGCTCAACCCGGCCCTGGGCCAGGAACAGGCAGTGACGCTGCTGGCCCCGCCGCAGGCGGGCGAGGACTATCTGCGTTTCCTCGGCGTGCTTGCCGATGCGCAGCGGCTGTCGCTGCTGCCGGAAGTGGCAGGCGTGTACGAACAACTGCGTGCCGAGGCCGAACATGTCGTCAAGGCGACGGTGACCTCGGCCGCTGCAATGAGCCAGACCGAACTCGACACGATCGCTGCTGCGCTGAAGAAGCGCTTTGGCCGCGACGTGGACATCACCACCGCAGTCGATGCGTCGCTGATCGGCGGCGCGGTGATCGACACCGGCGACGTGGTCATCGACGGCTCGCTGAAGGGCAAGCTTGCGCGTCTGCAAAGCTCGCTCGTCCACTGAATTCACATAAACGCACGGCCCTCGCGGCCGGCACCTAGGACTGAACGATGGCAACCACGCTCAACCCCTCCGAAATCAGCGACCTGATCAAGACCCGCATCGAGGCGGTCAAGCTGTCCGCAGAGTCGCGCAACGAAGGCTCCGTGACCAGCGTGTCCGACGGCATCGTGCGCATCTTCGGCCTGGCCGACGTGATGCAGGGCGAAATGATCGAACTGCCGAACAACACCTTCGCGCTGGCACTGAACCTGGAGCGTGATTCGGTCGGCGCCGTGGTGCTGGGCGATTACGAAAACCTGCGCGAAGGTGACGTGGCCAAGACCACCGGCCGCATCCTGGAAGTGCCGGTGGGACCGGAGCTGCTGGGTCGCGTGGTCAACGCACTGGGCGAGCCGATCGACGGCAGGGGTCCGCTGGGCGCCACCCAGACCGCACCGGTGGAGCGCGTTGCGCCCGGCGTGATCTGGCGTAAGTCGGTCGACCAGCCGGTGCAGACCGGTTACAAGTCGGTCGATGCAATGATCCCGATCGGCCGTGGCCAGCGCGAGCTGGTCATCGGTGACCGTCAGACCGGCAAGACCGCGCTGGCGATCGACGCGGTGATCAACCAGAAGAGCACCGGCATCAAGTGCGTGTACGTGGCGATCGGCCAGAAGGCCTCGACCGTTGCCAACATCGTGCGCAAGCTGGAAGAAAACGGCGCGCTGGCGCACACCGTGGTGGTGGCTGCGACCGCGTCCGAATCGGCCGCGATGCAGTACATCAGCCCCTACGCCGGCTGCACCATGGGTGAGTACTTCATGGACCGCGGCGAAGACGCGCTGATCGTGTACGACGATCTGTCCAAGCAGGCCGTGGCCTACCGCCAGATCTCGCTGCTGCTCAAGCGTCCGCCGGGCCGCGAAGCCTATCCGGGCGACGTGTTCTATCTGCACTCCCGCCTGCTGGAGCGCGCCGCGCGCGTGTCCGAGGAGTACGTGGAGAAGTTCACCAATGGTGCGGTGACCGGCAAGACAGGTTCGCTGACTGCGCTACCGATCATCGAAACGCAGGCCGGCGACGTGTCCGCGTTCGTGCCGACCAACGTGATCTCGATCACCGACGGCCAGATCTTCCTGGAAACGGATCTGTTCAACGCCGGTATTCGCCCGGCCGTCAACGCCGGTATCTCGGTGTCGCGCGTCGGCGGTGCGGCACAGACCAAGATCATCAAGAAGCTGTCCGGCGGCATCCGTATCTCGCTGGCGCAGTACCGCGAGCTGGCGGCGTTCGCGCAGTTTGCCTCGGACCTGGACGAAGCCACCCGCAAGCAGCTCGAGCGCGGTCAGCGCGTCACCGAGCTGATGAAGCAGAAGCAGTACGCGCCGATGTCCATCGCCAACCAGGCATTGTCGATCTACGCCGTCAACGAGGGCTACCTGGACGACGTGCCGGTCAACAAGCTGCTGGCGTTCGAAGAAGGCCTGCACGCGCACTTCGCCAACACCCAGGGCGAGCTGGTCTCCAAGATCAACAGCACCGGCGGTTGGGACAACGACATCGAAGCCAGCTTCAAGAAGGGCATCGAAGAGTTCAAGACCACGGGCAGCTGGTAAGGGCGCCGGGATTTGGGATTGGGCATTCGGGATTCGTAAAGGCGGTGATCTGAGGGCTTGACCGCTCTTGATCACCACTTTGGATCTTCAGATTCAGGTATTTCGGGGTTTGTAGGTGAGGTGACATCGAGGGGCTTTGGCCAATCCCGAATCACCAATCCCGAATCCCACGAGCGAAGCGAGCGAGCAATGGCAGGCGGACGCGAAATCAAAACCAAGATCAAGAGCGTGCAGAACACCCGCAAGGTAACGCGCGCGCTCGAAATGGTCTCGGCCTCCAAGATCCGCAAGGCGCAAGAGCGCATGAAGACCTCGCGTCCGTATGCGCAGGCGATGAAGCAGGTGATCGGGCATCTGGCGCAGGCTAGCACCGATTTCCAGCATCCGTTCCTGGTCGAGCGCGAGCAGGTCAGGCGGGTCGGTTACATCGTGATCTCTTCCGACCGCGGCCTGGCCGGCGGCCTGAACAACAACCTGTTCCGCAAGATGCTGGCGGAGGTGCGTCCCTGGCAGGACAAGGGTGCCGAGATCGACGTGGTGACCATCGGCCAGAAGGCCACGGCGTTCTTCCGTCGCATCAAGGTCAACATGGTCGGCAGCGTGACCCACCTGGGCGACAGCCCGCAGGTGGAGCAGCTGATCGGAGTGATCAAGGTGATGATCGATGCCTTCATCGAAGGCAAGGTCGACCGTGTATACCTTGTCTACAACCGCTTCGTGAACACCATGACGCAGAAGGCCAGCTTCGATCAGCTGCTGCCGCTGCCGGCCGCCGAGCACAAGGTGGCGCACCACGATTGGGATTACCTGTACGAACCCGATGCCGCCACCGTGCTGGAGCACGTGATGACGCGTTACATCGAGTCGCTGGTGTACCAGGCCGTGCTGGAAAACGTGGCATCCGAGCATGCCGCGCGCATGGTGGCGATGAAGGCCGCCAGCGACAACGCCAACAAGATGATCGGCACCTTGCAACTGGTCTACAACAAGGCACGTCAGGCGGCGATTACCCAGGAAATTTCGGAAATCGTCAGCGGCGCGGCCGCCGTATAAGTACCGCCGAGATTGGGGATTCGGGATTGGTTGGAGCGCAGCGAATCGCGCCCTTACGAATCCCCAATCACGAATCCCAAATCACAAAATTCCACGAGATGGCATCGGCCACTCGGACAGAACAAAGCTAACCGGAGCAGCAAAATGAGTCAGGGCAAGATCGTTCAGATCATCGGCGCGGTCGTCGACGTCGAATTCCCGCGCAATGAAGTGCCGAAGGTGTATCACGCGCTGAAGGTCGACGGCACCGAAATCACCCTGGAAGTGCAGCAGCAGCTCGGCGACGGCGTCGTGCGCACGATTGCGCTCGGCTCCACCGATGGCCTGAAGCGCAACCTGGTCGCCACCAACACCGAACGTGCCATCTCGGTGCCGGTCGGCGCCGGCACGTTGGGCCGCATCATGGACGTGCTGGGTCGCCCGATCGACGAAGCCGGCGACGTGCAGGCCTCGGACCATTGGGAAATCCATCGCGGCGCACCGTCGTATGAAGACCAGTCGTCCAGTACCGAGCTGCTGGAAACCGGCATCAAGGTCATCGACCTGATGTGTCCGTTCGCCAAGGGCGGCAAGGTCGGCCTGTTCGGCGGCGCCGGCGTCGGCAAGACCGTCAACATGATGGAACTGATCAACAACATCGCCAAGGCGCACTCGGGTCTGTCCGTGTTCGCCGGCGTGGGCGAGCGTACCCGCGAGGGCAACGACTTCTACCACGAGATGAAGGACTCCAACGTCCTGGACAAGGTGGCGATGGTGTACGGCCAGATGAACGAGCCGCCGGGCAACCGTCTGCGCGTGGCGCTGACCGGCCTGACCATGGCCGAGTACTTCCGCGACGAGAAGGACGCTAGCGGCAAGGGCAAGGACGTGCTGCTGTTCGTGGACAACATCTACCGCTACACGCTGGCCGGTACCGAAGTATCCGCGCTGCTCGGCCGTATGCCGTCGGCCGTGGGCTACCAGCCGACCCTGGCCGAGGAAATGGGCGTGCTGCAGGAGCGCATCACCTCGACCAAGAGCGGTTCGATCACCTCGATCCAGGCCGTGTACGTGCCTGCGGACGACCTGACCGACCCGTCGCCGGCAACCACCTTCGCCCACTTGGACTCGACGGTCACGCTGAGCCGTAACATCGCCTCGTTGGGTATCTACCCGGCCGTGGATCCGCTGGACTCCACCAGCCGCCAGATGGACCCGCTGGTGATCGGCCACGAGCATTACGACACCGCCCAGCGCGTCCAGCAGACCCTGCAGAAGTACAAGGAACTGAAGGACATCATCGCCATCCTGGGCATGGACGAGCTGAGCGAAGAAGACAAGCAGTCGGTGTCGCGTGCACGCAAGATCGAGCGCTTCTTCAGCCAGCCCTTCCACGTGGCCGAAGTGTTCACCGGCTCGCCGGGCAAGTACGTCTCGCTGAAGGACACCATCCGCGGCTTCAAGGCGATCTGCGACGGCGAATACGACCACCTGCCGGAGCAGGCGTTCTACATGGTCGGCAGCATCGAAGAAGCCGTCGAGAAAGCCAACAAGATGAGCGCCAAGGCGTAAGAGCCGGGATTTGGCATTCGGGATTAGGTACGGCGGGTGAGCTGGGTGCGGGAACGAGGTGAGTGGTCACAGCGAAAGCTGCGGTTGCCAATCCCGAATCCCCAATCCCCAATCCCCGCCTCACAACGTGAGGCACCATGAGCACTATCCGTTGCGACATCGTCAGCGCCGAGAAGGAAATCTTCCACGGTGAGGCGACGCTGGTCGTGGCCACCGGCGAGTTGGGCGAGCTGGGCATTGCGCCCAAGCACGCGCCGCTGATCACGCGCCTGAAGCCGGGCAAGGTGGTGGTGACCACCGCCAATGGCGAACAGCTGGACTTCGCCATTTCCGGCGGCATCCTGGAAGTGCAGCCGCAGGTGGTGACCATTCTGGTCGACACCGCAGTGCGTGCGCAGGACATCGACGAAGCGGCCGTGCGCAAGGTCAAGGAAGAGGCCGAGCGGCTGCTGGCCAATCGTGGCAACACGGTGGACGTGGCCGAGGCGCAGCGTCAGCTGGCCGAAGCGACCGTGCAGTTGCAGGCGCTGGAGCGCTTGCGTCGCAACCTCAAGCACTAAGCAGTGGTCTGCTCACCTTCGAGGGTGGGCGGTGCACGAGCGACAGCTGCAAGTTCATCTGCAGATAAGCAATCCGAAACGCCGACCATCGTGTCGGCGTTTTCGTTTTTGGCGCTTCGCGTGCGGATTCGTGAATCCGCCATTGCGTGCGGCAGGCACACTGCGTGCATTGGCGCACCCTGCACGGCAGCGGTGCAGGGCAACCTTAGTTCGGCACGTTGAGGAAGATGCATGACCCGTTCGATCGATGGCATTCGCGCTTACATGGTGAGCGGCCTGTTGGCCGCCGGGTTGCTGGGGTGCGCATTGCCGGCGCGCAGTCAGCCGCCGCTGGATCTGTTGATGGACCGCATCGTGCAGCGCAATGCCATTGGCGACGCGGTGGCGCTAAGCAAGTGGGACAGTGGCAAGCCGGTGCTGGATCAGGCGCGTGAGGCGGCGGTGCTGCAAAGCGTGCGCGATCAGGCGCCGGCGCATGGGCTGGATGCCGACGATGCTGCTCGCTTCTTTGGCGCGCAAATCGAGGCCAACAAGTCGGTGCAGTACGCGCTGCTGAACCGTTGGCACGAGCGCGGACGCGCGCCGAACACCGCACGTCCGGATCTCACCGCGCTGCGCGCTCGCCTGGATCAACTGCAGGGCGAACTGCTGGATGCGCTGGCCGATGTGGCCTCAGCGCGCAGCGCGCCCGACTGCCCGGCCAGCACCGCGCGTGCTGCGGCGCATTACGCAGAGCAATGGCAGCTGGATGCGCTGCATCGCGCGGCACTGGTGCGTGCCCTGGGCGATTTTTGCCACTGATGTGATGCTCTGCAATCGGTCTGCGATGAACCATTTGCCGTCATGTGCGTTGGAGCGGCTGACAAACCTATGCGCGCACACCTGGCGGTGAGCGCAGCGGTTTTGTCGGTCACATCTTGGCAGATGCAGTCGCAGGTCCAGATCGAACGCTGAGCGTGTCGAAGGCGCAGTGCCTTCGTCGCTCCCGGGACACGTGGTTAACCCGTCCTGGGAGCGACGGCGGCCTCCATGCCGTCAACTGTCCCGCAACCGGCGAGGACGCCGCACGGGAAAGGCTCCTGGCAGCCTGGCCGAACGCCACGTACAGCGGCTGACGCGACTGGTCCATGCCCGCCGACCGGCGCGGCATGGAAGCCGCGGAAGAGCTTAGGAAGATGCACGTGCGATCGATCAGTTTAAGAAGATGCAGCTGCTGTGCTACACATGTCTGCGCGCAAGCGGTATGCCCTTCTGCGTGATATCGCCACGCGACCGAGTAGACGCTCGGCGCCTGCGCATGGCATCCATCAGCGATACACCACATGCCGGCCCAGGAAGAACGACACGATCGCCAGGCCGCCTTCGACCAGTGGCTTTGCCAGCCATGCCTGACGCAGGCCGAGTAGGTCGACCGTGGTCGAGAGCAGCCAGGTGCTGATCAGCGTGAGCGTCAGCCACATCACGGCGAAGCGGCGGAAGCGTCGCCAACCCAGCCGCGCATCGCCTTGCTGGGCGAAGGTATAGCGGCCGTTGAGCCAGAAGCCGAGCATGGCGCCGCCGATACGTCCGAGCAGATTGGCGGGCACTGCAGGCATGCCTGAGGCGGTGGCGGCGATGAAGATGCCGCAATCCACGGCCAGCTGCAGCGCGCCAATGATCATGAACTGGCTGCCTTGGCGGAACAGACTCATGCGTGCAGGGGAAAGGAAAGGGGCGCCCATCCTCATCCTAGCGGCTGCCAGGCGCAAACGTTGTTAGCGCGGGCGAACGCTGCATCCGGGCTACGACGCGGCGGCGGCGCAGCGACTAGAATTTGAATATCTCTCTGCCTGGAATGTCTTGATGACCCTGCCCCTGCACGTTGTGATCCTGGCCGCGGGCGAAGGCAAGCGCATGCGCTCGTCCCTGCCCAAGGTGCTGCAGCCGCTGGCGGGCCAGCCGATGCTGGCGCATGTGATCGCCACGGCGCGTCAGCTGCAGCCGGCGGCGATCCATCTCGTGTATGGGCATGGCGGCGATCAGGTGCAGGCAGCCTTCGCCGATCAAAGCGATCTGCAGTGGGCCGAGCAGCGCGAGCAGTTGGGTACAGGACATGCCGTGCAGCAGGCGATGCCCGCGATTCCCGATGCGGCAACGGTGCTGGTGTTGTATGGCGATGTGCCGTTGATCCGCAGCGAGAGCCTGCTGCAGCTGCTGCAGGCGCCGGGCCGCATGGCGGTGCTGGTCGCCGAACTAGCCAATCCCACCGGCTATGGGCGCATCCTGCGCGATGCGGAGGGCAGGGTGGCCGCCATCGTCGAGCAGAAGGATGCCAATGACGAGCAGCGCCGCATTCGCACCATCAATACCGGCATCCTCACCGCCGAATCCACTGCACTGCGTCGTTGGCTGGCCGGCTTGTCCAACGACAACGCACAAGGCGAGTTCTATCTCACCGACGTGTTCGCCAGTGCCGCTGCCGAGTTCACGCCGGCCGACATGGTGCATGTGGCCGACCCGCAGGAAGTGGAAGGTGCCAACGACCCGTGGCAGCTCGCCCAGCTCGAACGTGCCTGGCAGTTGCGCGCCGCGCGCAGGCTTTGCCTGGAGGGCGTGCGCATGGCCGACCCCGCGCGCGTGGAACAGCGCGGTACGGTCAAGGTGGGCCGGTATGTGCAGCTGGATATCGATGTGATTCTGGAAGGCGATGTCACGTTGGGCGATGGGGTGGTGATCGGCCCGTTCGTCCGCTTGCGCGACGTCACGCTCGGTGCCGGCACCCAGGTGCGTGCGCACAGCGATCTGGAAGGCGTGGTCACCGAAGGCGCGGTGCAGATCGGTCCGTTCGCGCGTCTGCGTCCCGGCACCGTGTTGGCCGATGGCGTGCATATCGGCAATTTCGTGGAGACCAAAAAGGTCACCATGGGCGTCGGCAGCAAGGCCAACCATCTGACGTATCTGGGTGATGCGGTGATCGGCAGCAAGGTCAACATCGGCGCCGGCACCATCACCTGCAACTACGACGGGGTGAACAAGTCGCAGACCACCATCGGCGATGGCGCCTTTGTCGGCTCCAACAGCGCGTTGGTGGCGCCGATCGAGATTGGCGCCAATTCCACCATTGGTGCCGGGTCGGTGGTCACCAGCGATGCGCCAGCGGGCCAGCTCACAGTGACGCGTGCGCGGCAGACCGTGATCGAAGGCTGGAAGCGGCCGACCAAGAAGTCGCCGTAGCGCTGCGGGGTGTGCTGCGTGGCGCAAACTGGCGCGCGTGCGCAGCATTTGCCCATGCGCGGGACGTCACGCACCCTCGAAGGGGTTGCGCGCGTCCTGCGGTGTTTCACGCCGCCAACGGCAACAGCAAGGTCACGCACAGTCCGCCGTGTTCGCGGTTATGCAGCGAGATGCGGCCGCCGTGCGCTTCGGCGATTTCGCGGGTGAGGGCAAGGCCAAGACCTGTGCCATTGCGCTTGGTCGAATAGAACGGCATCAGCGCGTTGTGCAGTACCGCTTCGTTCATACCGTTGCCGCGGTCGAGCACTTCGATGCGCAACCACTGCGGCACGCGCGTGACGCGCAGTGCGACATCGCTGTTGGGCGGCTGCGCTTCGCTGCAGGCCTCGTGGGCATTTTTCAGCAGATTGAGCAGCGCCTGCTCGATCTGCGCTGCATCGATCCGGCTGGAGACATCGGTGAGCGTGCCCTGCACCTGGAATGGAATCTGTTGCTGCAAGCGCTGCAGAAATGGCGCCCATTCGATGGTCTGCAGCTGCGGTTGCGGCAATTTGGCGAAGCGCGCATAGCCGCGGATAAAGCCTTCCAGGTGACGCGCGCGCTCTTCGATGGTCTCGAACACCGTACCCAGGCGGTCGGTGCGTTCGCGGCGCAGCAGCTCGGCGCCCGAATGCGCCAGCGAGGCGATCGGTGCCAGCGAATTGTTCAATTCGTGGCTGATCACGCGGATCACTTTTTTCCAGGTCTGCACTTCCTGGCGGCGTAACTCGGTGGTCAAGGTGCGGATCAACAACAGCTCGTGCCCGCGCCCGTTGATGTGAAAGCTACGCCGCGACAGGTGATAGATCTGCTCGTCCTCTTCGTCGTCGCCATCTTCGCGTACCGCGAACAGGCAATCCCCGCCACGTGCCAGGGCGTCGCGCAATTCGGCGGGCATGCGGCCGAGCATATCGTCCAGATGCTGGCCTTCCAGCTTGCGTCCCTCATACAGCAATTTGCGTGCGGCATTGTTGGAAAACCCGATCCGCCGCAGGCCATCGCCGCCGGCGACCACCAGCAGCATGACCACCGGCGTGTTCTGCAGCATGGTGTCGAGCATCAGCTCGCGCTGTACCAGGTGACTACGCTGCGCACGCAGCACATCGCCAAGTTCGGCATGCGCCTGCACCAGTTGCGCCAGCTCGTCGTTGCCGCGCCAATACACGCCGAAGTTGTATTCGCCATCGCGGTAGCTGCTGGTGGTGCCGGCTAGCGCACGAAACAGCGAGCGCATCGGCGCGGTGGCGCGGGTGAGGCTGAACCACATCGCCGCCAGCAGTACGAGGACCGAAATCGCCGCCACCTGCCAGCCGTGGTCCAGCCAGTACGCCATGAACCATGGGAATGCAGCCGCCAGCGCAAGAACCGGCAGCAAGCGTAAAAACAGCGAAAACGTGAAAGAGCGGCTCCGCATACGAAAGTTCATTCCGGGCTGATGCCGTAACGGTCCATGCGTCGATACAGCGCTTGGCGGCTCAACCCCAGCTCGGCCGCCGCTTGTGCGATCACACCTTGCGCGCGCGCCAGCGCCTGATTCGATACGCGCGCGATCCGGCTCGCCTGCCGCCGGCGCCGCCGGCCGTGGCGCGGGTGCACGTGGCAGATTCAGATCGCCCGCTTCGATACGCGCGCCCTGCGCGAGCAAGGCGGCGCGTTGCAGCACATTGCGTAGCTCGCGCACGTTGCCGGGCCAGGCTGCGCGGACAGCGGCTTTTCACCGGCGAGGAAGTGCTCGGCCAGCGGGCCGATATCGCCGGGGCGTTCGGCCAGTGCGGGCAGTGCGATTTCCACCGTGTTGAGCCGGTAATACAGATCCTCGCGAAAACTGCCCTCGCGGATCATCGCCGGCAGATCGGCATTGGTGGCGCTGATCACGCGCACCTTGGCGTGGCGTTCGCGGTTGGAACCCAGCCGCTCGTAACGGCCGGTTTCCAGCACGCGCAGCAACTTCATTTGCCCTGCCAGCGGCAGGTTGCCGATCTCGTCGAGAAACAGCGTGCCGCCGTCGGCCGCTTCGAACTTGCCTTCGCGCACCTTGTTTGCACCGGTGTAGGCGCCGGCTTCTGCGCCGAATAATTTGGCTTCGATCAATTCGCCTGGCAAGGCGCCACAGTTGAGTGCAATGAATGTGCCATGTTTGGTGGCCGAATTGGCCTGGATGATCTCGGCAATCTTTTCCTTGCCGCTGCCATTGGGGCCGGTGATCAGCACCGGCAAGTCCGAGCGTGCGACCTGACAGGCAAGGGCGATGGCGCGCTCGCTGGCCGGATCGGCGAACACCGCGCCGTGCAGATCGTAGCGCTGGGTCAGCTGCTCGCGGCCGCGCCGTTCGCGTTCGCGACGACGTTCCAGCTCGCGGCGTGCTTCAGACAGTTCCAGCAGGTTGTTGACCGTGGTCAGCAGCTTGGTGTCGTCCCAGGGCTTGGCGATGTAATCGGCCGCGCCAGCCTTGACCAGGCCTACCGCGCTGCCCAGATGGGTCCAGGCGGTGAGCAGGATCACCGGCAGGTCCGGATGACGCTGACGCAGTTGGGTAAACAGCGCCTCGCCCTCTTCGCCGGAGGTGGTGTCGGCGGTGAAATTCATGTCCTGGATCACCAGATCGAACGCCTGCTCGTCCAGCAGCGCCAGCCCGGCCTGTGGCGAATGCGCGTGCCGTGCCTCGATGTCGTGCAGCGAAAACAGCACCTCCAGCGCAGTGGCAACGGCCGTGTTGTCGTCGATGATCAGGATCTGCGGCATCGCATTGCTCGAGCAGGCGCGGGAGGGATCGGCACAGAATACTGGCAACACGGAACGACAACGCACCGCCAGGAGGGTTGCGGCCAGAGCGCCGGGCGGCAACGTCGGCGGACTCAAGCGGCCGATGCATGGTGAACCGGCTGTGCGCCGGCATGGCGCTTGGTTATGGAGCCGTCGGCGGCAACAGCGGTGTGTACATGGCCGCTGTCCAGATCAGGTGCACCTGCACACCATCGCGCATGACATCCACGGCAACGGGTTGCCTGCAGCAGCGCGCAGTGCAGCCGGCAGTGTTGCGACTTCGGTGATCTGGGTTCGGCCCGCCGTGCGTATGCGATCGCCGCGCTGCAACTGCAGGCCTAGCGACGCGCTGGCCTGGGTCACCAGCAATCCGTCGCTGCTGGCGACAAGCTCCAGGATCTGATCGTTATGGCGCCAGTTCAGGCGGGTGTCGTCGATGGCGAGAGCGTCTTGCATCGAAGCGTTGGAGGAGGCCGACGCCGCGTGCGCCCGCGTTGTCGCATGGGCCTGGTCGGGGTGCAAGAGACAGCAGGCGGTCAGGGCGATCAATGCGGATGTGGCAACAGGGCAAGGCATGAGCGGATCCGGTTCGTAACCAGGGTGGAAACGCACGGTTGATGGTGAGCCTTTTTCCTTCCCCACCGCCAAGCGACAGTGAAGGAACCGCCATCATGCACTGCGGGTGGCAACCGCCGGTGGCACTACGGCTGCGCGCCTGGCCGGCCAGAACACCGCCACCTGGCCCAGCATCCACAGCAGCAGCGCGCCGATCGGCAGGTAGATCAGCGGCAAGCGTGGCAGCTCGTAACGTGCCATCAACCAGACGTTGATCGAGTAGGCCAGCAGCATGCCGAGCACGATGCCGATCGAGGCGAGCAGGAAATTCTCGATCTGGAAGTAGCGCAGGATCTGGCTGCGCGTTGCACCCAGCGCACGGCGGATACCGATCTGCTTGGTGCGCTGCTCTACCCAGAAACTCACCAGGCCGACGATGCCCAGTGCCGTGACGATCAGTAGTGCGATGCACACTGCGTCGAGCAGCCAGACCATTGCGCGATCGTTCTCGAAATAGTCCGCGCGGATGTCGCTATAGGTCTGCTGTTTCAGGACCAGCCGGCTATTGTCCAATTTCATCAGCGCAGCGACGGCAGATTGCAAGACCTCTGCCCGACGTGTTGGATCGGTGACGCGGATAATGTATTGGCCTGTGGTGTAAGTGATGCGCAGTGGCAGCAACATCGAGTAATTGCTCTGATCAACACCGGCTGCGGTATTGTTGGTGGGGCGTGCCAGTGCCTGCACGATGCCGATGATGTGTAGTGCAGTATCGCCTGCGTACACTGTCTTTCCCAATGCAGTTTGCGTGGGGAACAGCTTGTCGGCCATGCGCTGCGTAATGATCACCGAAAGGCCTTTTTCATCGATGGCCCGGTCCTTGTTGGCCTGCGCCATATCCATGAATTCGCCTGCGGTGAAATCGCGCCCTGCCAGCAGTTGCAGGCCAAGCGTGCCGAGCGTGCCTTCGCTGGCCATGTACTGCGCGGCACTAAGTGTCGGGCGCTCTTGTTGTTGAGTAAGAGAGACACTGCTGTTCCACGAGTAATGAACAAACGGAATCTGATTGATGGCGATCGCGCTACGGACGCCAGGCAGATTGCGCAGGGCTGCCAGATCTTCACGTGTGCGTGCTTCTGCATTGACCTGGGTGCCGATGCCCCCAAGCTGGATGCTGACCAGTTCCGATTCGGCAATGCCGCTGGGCTGCTGCAGCGTTTCGATGCGGTTGCCGATCAAAAACAGGGAATTGCAGATGATCGCGCAGGCAAGTGCGATTTCGAGCACGATCAATGCTGCTGCGGTCTTGTGATGGCGCAACGTGGAGACGATAGGGTGGATGTCCATGGGCGGTACCTTCGGATAAGAGGCCGTGCCCGCCGTAGCGCGGCGGGCTTGGTGATCAGGACGCTTTGAGCTGCAGCGCGGGGGCAACCTGGATGGCGCGCCATGACGGCAGTAAGCCGGCCAGCAGGCTGGCAGCCAGCGCCAGTGCGAAGGTCAGCAGCAGCATGGTCGGATCCAGATGCGCCAGCTTGGCGTAGTCAACGGCCTGTTGGCGCACCACCCACAATCCCAACCATGCCAGCCCCAGCCCCGCAATGCCGCCTGCAAGTCCGATGGTGCCGGCTTCGACCAGGCACTGCGCAAAGATCGCGCCGCGTGAGGCGCCCAGGGCGCGACGCACACCGATCTCGCCACTGCGGCGCAGGAACTTGGCGAGCAACAAACCAACGGTATTGAGCAGGCAGACCAATAGAAAACCCATTGCCAGCCACAACTGCAGGCGCACGTCGCCGGGAACCACCTCTTTATAGTCCAGCCACTCCATGACATTGCGCAGGCGGGTGTTGTTCGGGCGCTGGAAACGCCCCGCAGCGCGTTGTTGGTCGGAATAGTTGTCCAGGTAGGCCCTGTAGTCGCCAGCCTTCGCCGGGCTTTCCAGTTCCACCCAATACTGCATCCAGGTGCAGGACGCGTTGAGCGCGGTCTGATCGCTATTGTCGTTCTTGCCAAAGCAATTCATGCCGCCGTAATGGTCCATCTTCAGATCGATCGCCACCGAAAACGGCAAGTACACCTGTTCGTCTGATCCATAACTATTGCTGAGGTCATAGAAGCGCGGATTGACATTCCATTCGTTGAGGACGCCAACAATGCGGAAGGTACTCTTGTCCATGCGCAAATCGCGACCGACGCTGTTGCTCCCGTCGAACAACTTGTCGTTGAGTTTCTTGGTGATGACTGCAACGCGTTCGTGTTTTTCGTCGCTGCCGGCTGACCAACCCTGTCCGTACAGGAACGGTGTTTCGAACATCGGGAAGAAATCTGCCGAAGTAAAGCGAGCTTCCGACTTGAATGCACTGATGCCCTTCTTGTCTGGTTCGATGGCGACTTGCGCGCCGGTCATCAGTGCCTGGCGTTTGGCACGCTTTTCACGTAACAGTGCTTCGGCGTCAAAGCGGGTCACTTGATCGTCCGGCTCTTCGCCTGGCTGAAAACCGGCTTTGGGTTGTGGGTCGACCAGCACGTTGAACAACCGATCGCTCTTCTGCGGAATCGGGTCGCCCGACAGCACATAGAACACCGTCAACGTGGTCATGCTGGCGCCGATGCCCAGCGCGATGGCCAGCACCATCAACGCTGTGAGCACCTTGTTGCGGCGGAAGCTGCGGACCGCAAGATTGAAGTAGTAGCCGAACATGGGGGGGGCTCCTTAGTCGGCCAGTGTGGCAGCGGCGGCAGGCGTGCGCATCAGGCCGGGATTGCGTTCCAGGTCGGTGGCCTGGCCGTCGATGATATGCACGTTGCGTTGCGCGCGCGCGGCCAGTTCCGGGTCGTGGGTGACCATGACGATGGTGGTGCCCTGGCTGTTGATCTCTTCCAGCAGTTCCATCACCCCGCGTGCCATTTGCGAATCGAGGTTGCCGGTGGGTTCGTCGGCCAGCAGCAGACGCGGGCTGCCGGCCAGTGCGCGCGCAATCGCGGCTCGCTGCTGCTGGCCGTCAAACAGTTCGGTGGGGTAGTGACGCAGGCGCGAGCCCAGGCCGACTTTGTTCAGTGCGTCTTCAATGCGCTGCTTGCGCTCGGCGGCCGCCATGCCGCGATAGCGCAACGGCACATCGACATTGTCGAACAGGTTGAGGTCGGGAATCAAGTTGAAGCCCTGGAAGATGAAGCCGATCTTCCGGTTGCGCAGGCGCGAACGTGCGTCGTCGGAGAGATGGCTGACGTCTTCGCCATCGAGCAGGTACTGCCCGCTGGTGAAGGTTTCCAGCAGCCCGGCCAGATTGAGGAAGGTGGTCTTGCCAGAGCCGGAGGGGCCGGTGACCGCGACGAACTCGCCTTCGCGCACATGCAGGTCCAGCGACCGCAGCGCATGCGTTTCCACCTGTTCGGTGCGGAAGACCTTGGAGACCGCTTGCATCTTGAGCATTGCCGATTCCTTTGCGAAGAGAGTGTGCGACGAGTGGGAATGACTGAATCAGTGGACGGTGACGCGCGTCGCGTCGCCAAAGTTGTCTGCGCCGGAGACCACCACGCGGTCGCCGACCTGCAGCCCGGACAGCACCTGCACTTCGCCCAGGCTGCTGACGCCGAGCGTGACGGGGCGACGCGCAGCGGTGGTGCCATCCATCACGTAGGCATAGCCGCCGCCGGATTGTTCGACAAACGGGCCGCGTTCGACCTTGAGCACGTTGCGGCGCGTGTCCATCAGCACGCGTGCGCTCATGCGCTGGCTCTGGCGCAGGCCAGGCGGTTGCTTGTCGGTAAAGCGGATGCGCGCGGTGACTTCGCCGTTGACCACCTCCGGCGACACCGCCGAGATGGCGCCGGGGAACGGTTGGCCGGTGCCGCTGGTGAGCTGGGCCGGCATGCCGATCGCCAGATCGCGGGCGAAACTTTCCGGCACCTTGATCTCCACTTCGAACTTGGACAGATCCACCACGCCCAGAATCGGCGCGTTCGCAGCCACCTGGGTGTGCTGCACCGCCTGCACCTGACCGACCTGGCCATCGAAGGGCGAGCGCAGCGTGAGTGCGTCCACCTGGCGCTGCACCTCGGCCACCACCGCGCGTTGGCGGTCTGCCAGCAGGCGCTTGTTGCGCGAATCCAGGTCCGCGCCCTGGCTCTTCAACGCGGCATCGCGCTGGGCGTGCTGCAGGTCGATGTCGGTCTTCTTCAAGGTGTCCTGCGCCTTGGCCAGCTCCACCTGCGGCACGGCGCCGCCATCAAAGCCGCGCTGATAGCGCTCCAGGTCGCGCACGGCGGCCTGCTTGTCGATCTGGGCCTGGTCGGTGAGCTTGCTGGCGTTGGCACGCGCCAGGGTGGCATCCAGGGCGGCGCGGCTGGATTCGGCCTCCAGGCCGGCCAGCGTGGCCTGCTCCTGTGCCAGCTTGCTGCGCAACTCGGGACTGTCGATGCGCGCCAGCTCCTGGCCCTGCTTGACGACATCGCCGGCCACCACGCTCAGCGTCACCGTGCCGGCCGAGATGGCATACAGCACCGGGCTATTGGCGGCGATCACGCGGCCGTCGGCGGCGATGTCGCGGACCAGGTCGCCCTGGGTGACGGTGGCAATGCGCACCCGGCTGGCATCGAACGAGCGGCTGCCGGCGCTCCACGCAGTCACGGCCCAGCCGATGCCGGCCAGCACCGCCACCGCGGCACTGCCAGGCCATAGCCAGCGGCGCCACGGCGCACGCTGGGCGGGGGTACGGAGAACCTGATCTTGGGCGGAGGTATCGCGAATCATGGTCGGCTGGCTCGGTGGCGTCACTGCGATACAGCAGGACCTGTGCCAACATTCAAATAATTAAAATAGATGGTTTTTATGGGGTGACGACCACTGTCCGCAGTGTCCGCGGACACCGGTCGCGGACACGCTGTCCGGGCACGGTCATGCAGCGGACAAGAGCGGACACGCTAAAATGTCCGACTTCTTTTGCGAGAGCTGTCCTATGTGCGGCATTGTCGGAGCGATCGCCGGGCGCGATGTGGTCCCGGTCCTGATCGAGGGACTCAAGCGCCTGGAATACCGCGGCTACGATTCCTCCGGCATTGCAGTGCTCGACGGCGCGCAGGTGCGCCGGGTGCGTCGCACCGGCCGGGTGGCCGAGATGGCGCAGGCCGCGCAGGCCGAACAGTTGGGCGCCACGCTGGGCATCGGCCACACCCGCTGGGCCACCCATGGCGGCGTCACCGAAGCCAACGCGCACCCGCACATCAGCGCCGGCGTGGCGCTGGTGCATAACGGCATCATCGAAAACCACGAGGAGCAGCGCGAAAAATTGCGCGCGCTGGGCTACACCTTCGAGTCGCAGACCGACACCGAAGTCATCGCGCATCTGATCCATCACCATCGGGGCAGCGCCGGCGACCTGCTCACCGCGCTGCAGCGCACCGTCAAGGAACTCACCGGCGCCTACGCGCTGGCGGTGATGAGCCAGGCCGAACCGGAACGCTTCGTTTGCGCGCGGATGGGCTGCCCGTTGCTGATCGGGGTAGGCGAGGGCGAGAACTTCGTCGCCTCCGATGTGTCGGCGATCGTGCAGTCCACCCGCCAGGTGATCTTCCTCGAAGAAGGCGACACCGCCGAATTGCACCGCGATGGCGTTCGCATCTTCGATGGCAACGATGCGCCGGCGGAGCGCCCGCTGCACCTGTCGGACGTGTCGCTGGCCTCGCTGGAACTCGGCCCGTTCCGCCACTTCATGCAGAAGGAAATCCACGAACAGCCGCGCGCGCTGGCCGACACCATCGAGGCGGCGATCGATGCCAAGGGCTTCCCGGCGTCGCTGTTCGGTGCCAACGCAGAAGCGGTGTTGCGCGACATCGAAGGCGTGCAGATCCTGGCCTGCGGTACCAGCTACTACGCCGGCATGACCGCGCGTTACTGGATCGAAGCCATTGCCGGGATGCCGTGCAGCGTGGAGATCGCCAGCGAATACCGCTACCGCGCCGCGTATGCCAACCCGAAGCATCTGATCGTGACCATTTCGCAGTCGGGCGAAACGCTGGACACGATGGAGGCGCTGAAATACGCCAAATCGCTGGGGCATCTGCACACGCTGTCGATCTGCAACGTGCCGGAGAGCGCGATCCCGCGCGCCAGCGAACTGGTCTGCTACACGCGTGCCGGCGCCGAGATCGGCGTGGCTTCGACCAAGGCCTTCACCACCCAGCTGGCGGTGTTGTTCCAGCTCGCCATGGTGCTGGGCAGGTTGCAGGGCCGCAGCAGCGACGCCGAAGAAGCGCAGTATCTGGAGCAGCTGCGTTTTTTGCCCGGCAGCGTGCAGCACGCGCTGAATCTCGAGCCGCAGATCATGGCCTGGGCCGAGCGGTTTTCGCCGAAGGAAAATGCGCTGTTCCTCGGTCGCGGCCTGCATTATCCGATTGCATTGGAAGGCGCGCTCAAGCTCAAGGAAATCTCCTATATCCACGCCGAAGCGTATCCGGCCGGCGAGTTGAAGCACGGCCCGCTGGCACTGGTGGATGCGGCGATGCCGGTGGTGGTGATCGCACCCAACGACCGCCTGCTGGAGAAGGTCAAATCCAACATGCAGGAAGTGCGCGCCCGCGGCGGCGAGCTGTTCGTGTTTGCCGATCAAGACAGCCACTTCAGCGACTCCGAAGGCGTGCATGTCATTCGAACCCCACGCCATGCCGGCGTGCTGTCGCCGGTGATCCACACCATTCCGGTGCAGTTGCTGGCCTACCACACGGCCCTGGCACGCGGCACCGATGTGGACAAGCCGCGCAATCTGGCCAAGGCGGTCACGGTGGAATAAGCGCAGCCGCGATGGCGGCTGCGCGCGCTGTCAGCTGTGTGCGGCTCTGTCGCTGTCACTTTCCAGGATGGCGATTGCTTGCGACGTCCCGCTGGCCGAGCTCACGCGCAATGCGCGAGGTTGAGTCCCTCGCCAAGCAGTTGCCGATATCTTTGCCTTTGCACGTGGCGCATGCCGCTTTCAGGAAATGGTCGTATGCATCTGGTAAAGGCCCCGTAGCACTACCAGCGGTCGCTCTTAGCGCTCCACCATAGCCTCTGCCAACGCAGTGGCCCACGTTATGCATAAGCTCCTGGCGAGGGTCCACACCACGCAGGAGGACGTATGCACGAGTCTTTCAAACACGGGGCGCCGGCCGAATTGTGGCAGGCGTTGGTACGCGAGGCGGGGCAGCGGATTGCGCGTCCGCTGGACGAATCGCGCGAGCACTATCTGGTGTTCGTGTTGCTACGCTTCCAGCGCGATGCGCATCTGCTTTCGCGTACGCAGGCGCTGGCATGGCTGCATGCGCAGGACCAGATCGGTAGCGTGCGGGCCGACGCATTGCGTGACGTGGGCGACGGCTGCCTGCTGATTGCAGGCCTGTTTCCAGGCGTGGCGCAGCGCCGGCGCCTCAGTGTGGATTACTTCATCGACCTGGGTAGGGGCGCGTATTCCGAAGTGGCCGACACCCGCTGCAGCGATGCAGGCCTGTTCGCGCAACTGGCCCAGAGCTATCGCGAGCTGGTGCGTACATTGGCCGCATTGCGCACGCCACGCGATTGGCAACCAGGCCCCGGTGGAATCCTGCATGCCTAAGCAGTGAGCATCTGAGGGGCGGTCCCCACACATGCGTGGGGACCGCCCCGACTGCGATGGCTGTCGTGTGCGGGCACACTACCCCTGCAGGACGATCGGCCGGGTGTGTTGTGCCATCACCCGTCGATCAGCGCCCTGCATGTTGGAAGCCGTCGTGTGCGAGCGGTGGCGCATCGGTCGCGCTGCATGGGGGACATGCAGCGCGTCGTACTTATCCATAGGGACAGGGATTCATGAAGATGTGTATCGCGGCGGTGCTATTGGCACTGCCGGGGCTTGCTGTTGCGCAAGACGTGCCGCTGGGCTATGCCGGCCAGGGTGGAATGACGCTGCAGGAGATCGACCCTGCCATTTACGCGTATCACTACGACCACGGATTCGTGGGCGAAGATGCGATGGGCTGGGATCCTGCGCTGCAATTCGCCTGGTCGCGCATCGCCGCCGCCAAGGTCTGCGCACAGCAATCGCCGTCCGATGCATTGATCGGCAAGCTGGTGGAGCAGTACGGCAAGGATGCCGTAGTGCACCAGATCAACGGTATCGGCTTCCATGAAGCACAGATGCGGGCAGCTGGTACGTTCTGTACCCCTGCGCGCTTGACCGAAGCCACTGCGGTGGTGCCTGCGTTTGCGGGCGGAGATTTCTCCACGGCAACTGCGTATGCGGCTGCTGCAGTTGCAGGCACTGTGTCGGTCGCCGCAACAGAGGCGCAGCCAGGTCCGCAATCCGATGCAGGCGCTGTCCTGGCGCCCTCGGCAGATTGGGCCTTGCAGCTTCCATTGCATTCCAGCATGCGCGTGGGCTCGAACGGTTTGCCCAACGGCGATGAGATGCTGCGTGTGGGGCGCCGCGGACATACCGGGATGGTCATCGGCTTGCAAATTGCCACCAGCCTGTTTGCGCGCGGTGTTGCGGTCTCTGCCTTCGGAAAAGATCAGCTGAAAGGCGAAAAGATGGAGGCCCTGGGGAATCCCGGCTATCAATTGCAGCGTGACGCGGTCAACGCGCATTTGAAGACCTACTTCACCGGGCATCCGCGGGCCGTACCGGCAGAACCGTTCCCCTTGCAGGTGCTGATGTCGGATTGGCTGCTGGTGTATCAGAGCCTGGCCGATGCCAAGTCGCCTTACGAACTGCGCTACGCAATGACGATCGGTGGCGAGCGCAGCGGCTTTTTGAAGCGCAAGGCGAGCCCGGTCAGCCTGGATTGTGCGCCGACACCGCGCACTGCCTCGCTGGAAGAATTGGAAGCCAACGATTACGCACTGGTCAAGCAAGCCGCACAAGCCTACAGCGACGAATGCGCAGCGAAATTCGCCGAGCACTTGCCGCAATGGTTCCATGATAGAGAGGCTGTTGCGACGTCCAACTGACGGATCAGCGCTGTACGTGCCGGATATCCGTCGCCTGACGTGATCCGAGAAAATCGAGTCATGCGGGCGTAAACCAGAAGGGGCACCGATCCATCGATCAGTGCCCCTTCTGCGTTTCTAATTGCACGAAGATCAACCGACGCTACGCGCCTGGTTGGGTTGTTGCTCGTGCTGATCTTGAACCTGCGTTTGCGTTTGGGCTTCCTGCCGCACCGCATTGCTGCTCTGCTCCAGCGGCCGTTCCGCAGCGGTTGCCTTTTCGGTATAGATCCGCTGATGCGCCGGGTCCGTTGGCTGACCCTGCACGGCAAACAGTCCGTTGCCATCCTTGCTCTGCGCCACCATGTCGATGCGCTGCATGCCGCTGACCTTGGCTTCGAAGGTCATGTGGCCAGCCGCGTTTACCAGTTGCTGCCGATTGGCGAAGGCATTCGGACCGAGCTGTTCCAGCTTGTTGATCCCCTGATTGAACAGCAGATGGTCGGGATTGGTTTTCTCCGAGAGCAGTGGCGTCTTTTCCGCCTGATTCAGCGCCGCCTGCGTCTCGCGGCCCACCACGCCATCGTCCTGCAAGCCATGCGCACGCTGGAATGCCTTGACCGGGTCGCTGGTGCGTTGGCCATAGACACCGTCGGCCTTGAGTTCGTTGCCGCCTGCGTCCTTGTAACCCAGTTGCTTGCAGGGTTTGCTGCAATGTGCGGACTTCTGCGCCACGCGCATTTTCGCGCAGGACACCCGGCGCCTCAGCGGCGGCGGGTGCCTGGCCGGGTTTGTGCTCGGTCGCTGGGTGAGATTGCTGCTTGTCCTGGCTGCGCTCCTGCAACAGGTCGCGCGTCTCAGACAGCGGGTCGCTCGCATACAGCTTGACGCCCCTGGCGTGCTTGTGCTCAAGGTAGGAATCCAGCGAACTGAGCTCAACACCCTCGCCGCCACAGGATTGGCTGATCTTGAGCTGGCCATCCTTGGAGTCGCGCACCACCATCGTGATGTGGTCGATGCCCTTGTAGCGTCCGCTGTCCCTGCGGCCCTGAGGGCCATTGTCCTCGCCGATGATCATGCCCTCTTTGAGGGTCTGGGCAGTGACGTCCTTGCCTTGGATCAGCACACCGGAGCGCAGCTCGGCCTTGCGCAGCAGTTCGGATGCACTGTCGAAACCGGGGCTGAACTTTTCGTCTTTGGTGAAGATGGCCTTGCCGGCGCCCTTGTTGATCTCGTCTATGGTCGCGTTCTGCATTTCGACCACCCAGCCAGAACAATCGACCCTGCCTTTATCGGGATCTTTCGCGCCCAGGCCGTATTTGACGTGGTCGTATTTATTGGTGAGGTCATACGCCGCGTGGAGCGCGATGCCTTGCGTTGCGGGTTTTTCCGGCCGGGCAGGTGAAGAATGCGCTGGAGCAGCGTGCGGGGTGGCTGCTGCGCGGCCAAAATCGGCTCGATGCCTTTTTCAGGAATACGGATACGGTCCATCTTCGTATCCCAGTACTGCACGAAGGTCTGTGCCATGTCCTTGTCGGACATGCGCCGGAACGTCGACGAATCGACACCCGCCAGGGATTTCAATTCTTTCTCGCCGACGTTGTTGAGAATGTTGGCGCGCGTGCTTTCCAGGCCAAAAGATCCTGTGGCGATCGCGGTCTGCAGAGAGCGGTAGCCACCGGCGCCTTGCTGATGGGCCAGGTACAGATCCAGGCCATCGGGTTCCGGCTTGCCCGAAAGATACGGCCCCCCATCGCATTCGTGTCGATTAACCAGGCTCGTCCGGTTATCCAGATACAGCCGTGCTGCTGCATCGGTGTTGACCACCGCGTCCAGCTCGCGTCCGGCAATACCGTACTGCTGGGCGGTTGGCGGCGTGAACTGGAACAGTCCTTTCGCGCCACTAGGGCCGCGGTTGGCCAACTCGTCGAAGGCGCCGCCAGTCTCTACGTGGGCAAAACGCAGGAAGTCGTCACACGGAATATTCCGCTCGGCCGCTTCGCGTTCAATGATGTCTAGCACTTGGGCTCGTGAGTAGTTCGTCGGCATCGCTCAAGGTCCTTGATTGAGTGCTGCAGCCACGCGGCTGCAGCGGTACGCCGCCCGAACCAATTCCTTTGGTCCTGTCTTCAGGGGTCGACGTCCCCCCGATTTTGAGTAGCACGCCAGTTTGGAGTCCAATTCCCTACCTGAAGGAGATTGGACGTGAAGAAGCGTTTTACCGAGGAACAAATCATTGGCTTTTTGCGCGAGGCCGAAAGCGGCGTGGCGATCAAAGATCTGTGCCGGCGACATGGCTTCAGCGAAGCCTCGTATTACCTATGGCGCAGCAAGTTCGGTGG
>NZ_JFAQ01000097.1 GCF_001304695.1 Xanthomonas axonopodis | reverse complement strand
TCAGGACGGGGGGACGTCGCTCAGCCGAAAAGCTCGCTGTGCGAGCCAAGCCGCGCCAGTCGCAGGGTGTCGGGGTCGGACTTGCGGTAGATCAGCAGCAAGTCGGGCTTGATGTGACATTCCCGATAGCCCGCCCAATCGCCGGAAAGATCGTGATCGCGATAGCGTGCATCGAGAGGCTGATCGGTCGCTAGTGCGACCAACACCGGCTTGATCGCGTCATCAAGCGTGGCGCGATGCTGCCCCTTGGCTTCCCGCTTGTAGTCGCGCTTGAAGGCGGAGGAACGGTCAATCGTCCGCATGCAAATCCGCCATTAGGTCGTCCACATTGGCGAACTTCTTACCCTTGCCTGATTCCAGTTCGGCAATCGCCTTTTTCGTGGGGGTGTTGGGTACCTTCACATCGAAGGGCAGGCGGTGTTCGTCGGCAATGCGCAGCATCAGCAGGCGGATAGCATCAGAGATCGACAGCCCCATTGCTTCGAGCGCACTGGCGGCACGTTCCTTGGTGGCGGTGTCGATGCGGGCGCGGACGTAGGTATCGGCGGTAGTGCTCATGGTAGTTCTCCGAGATCGGTTCAAGTACTGAAATTATAGTCGCAATGCGACTACAATGCAAGGCTGCATCGTGGGGTTGTATGCGGGGTTCGGGGAGCAATGGAACAGGGAAGTCAGTTAAGCGCTCACCAATGCCGGTCGGTGCCTTCCATGCGCGCATAGCTTTCGGAAAAGCAGTGCCGGTCGTCTGCACCGCTGGCGATGTCGTTCAGCAAATTGTTCACGGCTTCATCCAGTTCCTCGTCGGTGTCATAGGGCACCTTCAGTTCATATTCGCCGTTCGGTCGCCGCGTGGCGTCATATTGGGCAAGGTCAAAAAACTCGACATGCTCGATCGTGCGCTTCTTTCCGCGTACGGACTTGCTGTTGTTTTCGATGCGCAAGGTCAGCAGGATGGTGGCGACCTTGGGTGGATTGTCGTTGTCGCTCTCGGTGACTGACATGCTTGGCGGGGGCTGCACAGGTCTTTTGTACGGTCCGATCTCGACGCCGCGATGTCGCAGGTAGCTGTACAGGGTGCTTTTGGACAAATGCAACTTTTGCGCGATGGCCGCGACCGACAGCTTGCGCTCGCGATACAGGGTTTCAGCTGCCAGTGCCGTCGCTTCGGCTTGCGGCGACAAACCTTTGGGCCGCCCGCCGACTCGGCCGCGCGCTCGTGCCGCCGTCAGTCCCGCCTGCGTGCGTTCGCGGATCAGTTCGCGCTCGAACTCGGCCAGCGTGGCGAACAGGTTGAACACGAACCGCCCTTGTGCGTTCGTGGTGTCTATAGGGTCGTTCAGACTGAGCAGACCGACTTTGCGCTCGATCAGGCTTCCAACCAGTTCGACCAGGTGCTTGAGCGAGCGCCCCATGCGGTCGAGCTTCCAAATCACCAGCACGTCGCCCTTGCGTAACTGACCCAGCAGTTCATCGAGCGCCGGGCGTGCGGTCTTCGCACCGCTGGCCACGTCCTGGTAGACGCGCTCGCACCCGGCTGCCTTGAGGGCGTCCACTTGCAAGTCGAGGTTCTGGTCGCGCGTTGAGACGCGCGCGTAGCCGATTTTCATCCGTATATTCTGTTTTACTCAATAATTTTGATAATATCGAACTTTGATTAATCGAACCATTATTGCAGACTGCTTGTTGGTCTGCGGACATGTCGTGTCGGTTGTTTCCTTGTAGTTCATAGAAACGATCGTTTTATCGAACCATTGCAAGCGCTGTGAATATGGCTCATAAACACCTATGTGTATAAATCCGGATTAGGGAACATCATGAGCACCGTGCGCTGGAACCTTGCCGTGTCATCAGACACGGATCAGTCCGTCCGTATGTTTCTTGCGTCGCAAGGCGGCGGACGCAAGGGCGACCTGTCACGTTTCATCGAGCAGGCGGTACGCACCTACATCTTCGAGCGCGCCGTTGAGGAGGCCAAGGCGGCGAACGCCAACGTGAGTGAGACCGACTTGACCGCCATCGTGAACGAGGCCGTTCAATGGGCGCGTGAGCACTGATGCGGGTCGTCTTGGACACCAACGTGCTGCTCAGCGCGCTGCTGTCGCCACACGGCTTGCCGGACACCATCTACCGCGCATGGCAGAAGGATCGCTTCGACCTGGTGACGTCGGCCGCGCAAATCGACGAACTGCGCCGCGCAAGCCGCTACGCGAAGTTCAAGGCTGTGCTCCAGCCGCATCGCGTCGGCACGATGGTCAACAACATGCGGCGCTCGATCATGCTGGACGTGCTGCCGCTACTGCCAGAGGGCATCAAGGTCAACGATCCGAACGATGCGTTCTTGCTGGCAATTGCGCTGGCCGGCGGGGCCGACTATCTCGTGACCGGCGACCATCGTGCCGGGCTGCTGCAACAAGAAAGCCTCGCCCGCACACGCATCGTCACGCCGGCCACCTTCTGCGCCGAGGCGCTTTGAGCCATGCCGGTCAGCTTCCTGTCCACCACGCAACGGGAACGCTACGGCTGCTATCCAGACACGGTTTCCAGCGAAGAACTGGCGCGCTATTTTCACCTCGACGACGATGACCGCGAGTGGATCGCTACCAAGCGGCGAGACAGCCATCGCCTGGGCTATGCGCTGCAACTGACCACGGCGCGCTTCCTCGGCACCTTTCAGGAAGACCCAACCGCTGTGCCCGGGGCGGTGCTGCACACCCTCTCGTCCCAGCTCGGCATTGCCGATCCTGCCGATTGCATCGCCGCCTACCGTACAACCAGGCAACGCTGGCAGCACACGGCAGAGATTCGCAAACGTTATGGTTACTGCGAGTTCGCCGATGTCGGTATTCAGTTTCGTCTTGGGCGCTGGCTGTGCGCCCTGTGCTGGACGGGCACCGACCGGCCCAGCGCGCTGTTCGACTACGCCAATGGCTGGCTGGTCGGCCACAAGATATTGCTGCCTGGCGTTACGGTGCTGGAGCGCTTCATCGCCGAAATACGTTCGCGCATGGAGTCGCGCCTGTGGCGGCTGCTTGTGCGCTGCGTGACGGTCGAACAGCAGAAGCGGCTTGATGATCTACTCAAGCCCGCCGAGGGCAGCCGCCAGTCCTGGCTGGATCGGCTGCGCAAGGGGCCGGTGCGTGTCAGCGCTCCGGCGCTTGTGCTGGCCTTGCTGCGCATCGAGACCGTGCGCAACCTGGGCATCAAGCTGCCTGGCACCCATGTGCCGCCGAGCCGCATCGCGGCGCTGGCCCGCTTCGCCTGCACCGTCAAGGTGTCCGCCGTGGCCAGGCTGCCGCAGGCGCGGCGCACCGCCACGCTGGTGGCCTTCGTGTATTGCCTGGAAGCCAGCGCGCAGGACGACGCCATCGACGTGCTGGATATGCTGCTGCGCGAACTCTTCACCAAGGCCGAGAAGGAAGACCGCAAGGTCAGGCAGCGCTCCCTTAAGGATCTGGATCGGGCCGCTTCGACGCTGGCCGAGGCATGCCGGATGCTGCTCGATCCGGCCCTGCCGGACGCCGAACTGCGCGAGCGCGTCTATGCAGCCATCGGCCGCGATGAACTGGCTCAGGCGCTCAACGAAGTTCGCGGCCTGGTGCGTCCTCCCAACGATGTGTTCTACACCGAGCTGCAAGCCCGCAAGGCCACCGTCTCGCGCTTCCTGCCGATCTTGCTGCGTGTCATGCGCTTCGATGCCAATCCATCCGCACAGCCATTGGCGCAGGCGTTGCAATGGCTGCATAAAAGGCCCGACCATGATCCGCCACCGCCACCGCC
>NZ_JFAQ01000096.1 GCF_001304695.1 Xanthomonas axonopodis | reverse complement strand
AGGACGGGGGGACGTCGCATGATCGGCGTGGCCGATTGGGTCGTCGATGCCGTGCAAGGCAGCGGCCTGCGCGTGCGTCAATTGATGATGTCCACGATGGCGGCCGAAAGCGCGATGCTGGATCTGTTCCGCACCTGGCTGACACCGCGCACCGTGTTGTCCAGCTATAACGGCCGCTGCTACGACGCGCCGCTGCTGAAGACGCGCTATCGCCTGTCACGTCGCGGCGACCCGATTTCTGCACTGGACCATGTGGATCTGCTGTTCCCCACCCGCCGCCGGTATCGCGGCACCTGGGAGAACTGCAAGCTGTCCACCATCGAGCGGCAACTGCTGCGCGTGGTGCGCGAAGACGACCTGCCCGGCTCGGAGGCCCCGGCCGCCTGGTTGAGTTATCTGCGCGGCGGCAGCGCGCGCAACCTGCGCCGCGTGGCCGAGCACAACCACCAGGACGTGGTGACGTTGTCGCTGCTGATGCAACGGCTGGTGGCGGTGGACGCGCAAGAGCGGGAAACGATTACACTGCTAGAAACGTCGTAGCGCGATAGGATGCAAAGGTTCAGCCGGGCAGTGGACGGCGCGACGAACGCCACAGTCCTTGCGCACAGCCATGCACATCGCAACAGCGGAGACTACCGAGCGATGGCAACCCACTGGACCACCAGCTCGACCGGCACCCAAGTGAAAGCGTCGCACTTGCAGCTGTCGGTGGCGCGGCCTTCTCCGCCGCCACGGCATGCCTTTTGCGTGCGGTCTGCCGCCCGGCGAAGCCAGCGACAGACGGCACCTGTCAGCAACGCATCATTGCGCCGCCATCATTGCTTACGCTTGGCATCCTTTGGCCTGCTCGTTGAGGTAATGACTCACGGGCGCACCGCGATAGCGCTCGGTGAGCATGCCGAGCGATTCCGCATGCGTGTCGATAACCGCGCGTGCTTCCTGCGTCAGCTGCGCAGCGGCACCGTGATCCAGGCGCGCACCCTCACGCACTGCATCGACGCTTTGCTTGTCCAGCGTCCGCTGCCTCGCGGCGAACTCCTGGCGACGCAAGTTTACAAGCGACGCATCGCGCTTTGTGTCGATGGTCGTTCCGGGCGGAGCATTCAACTCCACGCCGGTGTGTCCGCGTGGCAACGTACGGTCTTCGCGTAATGCCAGCACCTCTTCGTTCGGCTCATCGGTGAGCACGCTCTCGCCCTGATCCCGAAATGCCCCGGCTGTGCCACGTTTTGGCTCGAATCCGTCTTCGGTCACCGGATTGATCTCGCCGAACATCCCCCACGTGAAGTATTGCCGCCCTCCATCAGACTTCGCCACCGAAAAGTCTTCGAAACGGTAGGCAGCACTGAACGCGGCCTCCTCGTAGCCAGAGCCCGGCTGCCGCAGACGTGCGCGTGCTTCCTTCATGGCTTTGCCGGCGTTGCTGTCCGGATGAGCAACCATGGCCTCTGCGATCACCGGATGCATACCGTTCCAGCTTTGCATCCATCTGGTGACTGTTTCAGCCAAGCCGCTGGCGCTGTCGTCTCCGGGGAACACGCCGCGCATCTGCGGGTCTTGGATATCATGCTCGGCCAGGATAGGAACGACCTTGATCTTATTCAGCTCGTTCCTCAGCTTTCGACGCCGCGGTTCGTCCTGGGAATGCAAAGGGTTGATCTGCAGACGCTTGCAGAGATTCGAAAACATTTGGTCGAATCCACCCTTGTAAGCGCTCGAATAAACCTTGACTGCCGTGAATGGAAGAAAATGCGGTCGGCTCAGCAACATCAATGCGATATCCTCGGCCGTGTTCTCCTTGCAATCCAGTACGATCGAAATGCCAGGTTTAGTCCGCATCACATAATCCAGCATCTGCTCAATGCTAGAAAGACGTTGATTGGTCTTTATGAAGTTACCGTCTACAGGATTGCGAATTACCAAGTGTTGATCACGCAATTCAGAGAACGGCATCTTGGCGATCAATTGGTTATCGGGAAGGCCGAGTGTTCGTCCCACCGTAAAATCATGAAACAGCATTGGTATGCCTTCGGCACTCGTCTCGACATCCAGTTCCAGCGTGCGGTACCCATGCGCATACGCATTGTCAATCGCAGAGAGCGAGTTCTCCGGAATGCCATGATGGAAGTCGTATAGACCACGATGGACCATAACGTCCTTGCCGACTGCTCGGGTGCTTTTTGACTGCAGATAATTAGCGTGAACGAGTTTCTTGAGGTGCTCGCGCATCTGCTTGTCCTTGCCTTCAAGCAGGCGATGGTCATCAGGCTTGTAGAACCAGGCCCGCCCCTCCTGCTTGGAGATATGGTGTCCTCGATACTGGGGCGTCTGCAGGGGCTTGCGATGCGCAGTGCGTGACTTCGAAGCAGGAACAAGCCAGTCCGGATTGTTCAGTCCATGGCTGAATATATTCAGCGCGCTGCCCAGCGCCGTGACCGCTGCATCGCTGAAGGTGTCGCCTGGCGCGAACGCACTCTGCAGGTCGAAGATGATGCGGCCTTGCTGCGCATCGACCAACACAGGACCGACCGCCGCGCGTGCGCGGCCAGGCAAGCTGCGCTTGATGTCGTTGAACGTGGCGGTCTCCACGTACACCGGCTGCAATGTTCCAGCAGCAAAGCGTGCAGCAATGCTGTCCGACGGAAGTGCGGCTCCTGCATCCGCAAGATGTGCGGCCAACTTGCTTTGCAATGCCTGCACCGTGATCTGGCGGGCCTGCACTTCGGCCAGGCGTTGCTCCGAAAATTCGCTATCCAGAGCCACCAGCGCCGGTTTGCCGGTCATCTGGCTGTCGCTCAATGGCACCAGCGGCGGAGCGCTGAGCGCGCGTCGGCGCGGACGCGCGCGTAGTGGCTGTTCGCTGCTAGACAGGTAATGCTCTTGCGGGAGCGTACTTACAGCCGGTGGCGTCGACATTTCCGCTACAGTACTGGCAACGTTAGCGAGTGGATGCAGAGGAGCGATGCGCATGAGAACCTCGTGGATTTTGCGGGTAGCTCAGTAAACTGCGCTGCAGATGACAATTCGCGTTCACGGCGAACTTTGCAGCCCCGATGCGAACCTTAGTGGCATTGCCCGCGCACTGCACGGATAAATGGCGGTCTGAATCATCTGCATGGCAACTTGGGGCCACATTGCGTCGGCGCTGGCGACACGCGCCCGGTTGCATTGCTGTCGATTACACCTCGCACGAGCATGCTCTTGCGAACAATTGGATGGCGCACGCAAACATTCGATCGCATCGCGGTGGGTGCCGGCCACCATCACATGAGCCCGCGCTGCAAGCGGATTCCGCTCCCTTCGAATTATTCCAACCCACTCTCTTTCGCATGCTCGTTGAGATAATGAGTCACCGGTGCACCACGGTAACGTTCGGTCAGCAACCCTAGGGATTCGGCGCGTGCATCTGCCGCACGCCTTGCCATAGGGTCGTAGACGATCTCTTCAGTCCAATCCAGATGCCTCCCTTCACGCACTAGCGCGATGTGCACCGGGTCGGCCTGCTTTGTTGCAGCCGTAAATTCATGAAACCGCTGCTGTACAATTTCGTTGTCGGTCATCGTATCGATGAATGTTTCAGGGGGAACATCCAGCTCCATACCAGTATGGCCGCGGGCCAGGGTACGATTTTCTAGGATAGCGAGCAGTTCCGCATCGGGCTGGTCGGTCAATATGCTTTCACCTTCGCCGAGCAGTCCGCCGGCGGTTGCACGTTTTATGTCGTATGGGCTGGCACTGTGTTTTTTCGCCTCACCGAAATTGCCCCAGTCGTAATATTCCCTATCGTGATTTGCACGCAGCAAGGAGAAGTCCTCGAACCGGTGGCCAGCCGAAAATGCCACCTTGGCGTAGGGAGAGTCTGGCTGGCGCATTTTTTGTTGGACCAGTTCCATGGCCCTACTCTCATCGTTGTCATGATCGGTGATCTGTACCTCCGCTATCACCGGACGCATGCCGCACCAGCTCTCCATCCATTGCACCGCGCTTTCCGCCAACCCGCGCGGGTTATCATCCTGACCGGGGAAATATTCACGCAGTTCAGCGTTTTTGAGCATGGATTGCGCCAGGACCGGCACCACGTTGATCTTGGCCAGCAAGCGATTCAGCGCAGCACGGCGCGGCGCATCCTGCGAGTGCAAGGGGTTGATCTGGTAGTGCTTGTACAAATTGGACAGGAATTGGTCAAAGCCGCCGGTGTAGTACTTGACATAGATCTTGATTGCCGCAGCCTTGCGCAGGTCCGGCCGGCGCATCAGCAGCATCGCCACCGCTTCGCCGGCATTCTCCTTGCAATCCAGCGCCACCGACATCGGCTCGGGTTTTTTCAGCACGTGCTCCAGCATCTGCTCCACGCCGGCAATGGTCTGGTTGGTCTTGACGTAGTTTCCGTCGGACGGGTTGCGAATCACCAACGGCATTTCACGCAGCTCGGCAAACGAAACCTGCGACACCAATCGGTTCTGCGGGTCGCCGGCCATTCGGCCGATGCTGAAGTCGTGCATCAACACCGGTACGCCATCGGCACTGACTTCGACGTCCAGCTCCAGATTGCGGTAGCCCTGCTCGTAGGCATGATCGATGGAGGCCAGCGAGTTTTCCGGGATGCCGGCGTGGTTATCGAACAGCCCGCGATGCACCATGACGTCCTTTCCGAACGCACGCGTGCTGGGTGCTTCGAAGTAGTGGTTGTGCACGAGCGATTTTCGATGATTGCGCAACAGCGCTTGCTTGCCTTCCAGCAGGCGATGGTCGTTGGCCTTGAAGAACGCGGCGCCACCGTCGCGGGCCGGCACCTCGTGACCGTGGTAGCGCGCGGCCTGCTGTAACTTGCGCCGCTCCGGCGTGCGTGCGGCAGGCTGCAGCCAGTCCGGCGTCGCCAGCCCGTGGCCGGAGAGATTCAACTGCTTGCCAAGTGCGGCAAGCGCCGCGTCGCTGAAGGTGTCGCCGGGCGCAAATGCGCGTTGCAGGTTGAAGATGATGCGGCCTTGTTGTGCATCGATCAGCACGGGGCCTGCGGCCGCACGTGCGCGTGCGGGCAGCCCGCGCCACATGGCATTGAAGGCGGCAGTGTCCAGATACACCGGCTCCAGTGTTCCGGCGGCAAAACGTGCCGCGATGCTGTCGGGTTTGGGCGCCGTGCCGGACTGCGCAAGATGGGTGGCAAGCTTGGCTTGCAGTGTCTGCACGGTGATCTGCCGCGCCTGCACTTCGGCCAGACGCTGGTCGGAGAATTCGCTGTCGAACGCCACCAGGGCCGGCTTTCCGGTCATCGCGCTGTCGTTCAACGGCACCAGCGGGGGCATACTGCCGGCGCGTCGACGCGGCCTTTCCCGCAGTGGCGGGGTGTCGCTCGGCATGCGCGGCACCTGCGTCGGGCTGGTCGCACTGGTGTGCGTTGGGAGTGCCGGCGCAGCAGTGTGCGCAACAGAAGGTTGCAGAGGACCGATACGCATGATGACCTCGTAAACGCGGCGGGCGGCCATTAAAGCGCGTGGCATATGACAATTCGCAGACGTGGCATATGACAATTCGCAAATTAGGCGAAAAGTACCGCCCGCATGCGAAACGATGCCCTGTGTTGCAAGCCTTGTGCGGGCATCAGCGCATGTCGTGTTTGGATGCGTTGCACAGCGCCTGGTGCGCACATCGCCGCGCATGACGCGTGCTAGAACAGCGTTTCCTTGAACGGCAGCATGGCCGCGCCCAGCACGGTGGCATGCGCCGTCACCTGCCCGACCTGCAGCATCGGATACGGCAATGCAACGCCACGCCGCGGCGCAGGTTCGAAGGCGATGCGGGCAATCAGCCGTTGCGCAAGATCGGTTGGCAGGCGCGCGCCAAACACAATGACACGCGGATCGATCAACGCAATGATCGCCGCCACCGCAAGTGTCACGGTCGGTTGCACTGCATCCAGCCACGCGTCGATCTGCGGCCACGCCGCATCGTAGTGCTGCAGCATGGTGTGCAGGTCCGGCAGCGCATGGCCATCGGCGGCCAGCGCCTGGCGCAGGCTTTCCAGCGTTGGCCGCGCCATGCCGGTGATGGCCGAGATGCGCCCCAGTTCGCCCACATTGCCGTGTGCGCCGCGGCGCACGTTGCCGGCAGCAATCACGCCGGCAGCAAAGCCGTCGGAGATCGACAGATAGACCAGGTCCGGCGAGTGGCGGCCAATGCCGTACACCGCCTCCGCCAGGGCGGCGCAATGGGCGTCGTTGTCCATCCACACCGGTAGCTGCAGGCAATCGGCGACGAACCGATCCAGCTCCACCTGCATCCATTCCGCTGCCAGCGACAAGGGCGGATTGACCCGGGTGCCGTCGCCGATGTGCGGGCCGGTCATGCTCAGGCCGACGCCGAACACGTGCTGCCGATCCACGCCGGCCGCGCTTAGCAGCGCCTCCACCAAGGCCGGCAGTTGTGCACGCACCACCGCCAGCGTCAGCGGGAAGGCGGTGAGCTGACGCATGCCACGCACCTGGCCGGCGAAGTCGATCAGCACCACCGCAACGCCATCGACCATCAACGACACCCCCACGCTGTAGGCATACCCCGGCACCAGACTCACTTGCGCGCTCGGTTGGCCGCGGCCGCGCCGCAACGAGGGCCGCAACTGCAGCAGGCCGTGCGCCACCAGCGGGTCGACGATGCCCTTGATGCCGGGCACGCTGAGCCCGCTGGCGCGCGGCAGATCCGCACGCTCGAATTGCCCGGCCCTACGGATCAGATCCAGCACCAGGCGCTCGCTGGAACCGGCGGCCTGCCCATCGCTGCGACGACGGCAATGCGAACGAATGGCTGCGTTTGCGAACAAAGAGGGCATGCAGGGCGAAACGTCCGTCGTTGTCATAAACGTTTTAATTAAGCAGCTTAATTTAATCAGTCCGCGGCCCCACGGTGGGGCCTCCGACGTTGGTATCGTGCCATGCGCCTGTTGCATCTCCCTTCCCGATCCCATTGCGCTGCCCCGGCTTGCCCACAGGCTCCGCATGCGCTGTCGCTTGCGCTGGGGCTGGCCTTGATCGGCTGGCTTCCCTCGTACGCCATCGCTGCCGAGTCGCCGGCCGCAGCCGACGCGCAGACCCTGGACGCGGTGCAGGTGCGCAACTCGTTCCAGTCGCAGAACACGCGCGCCATCGCCACCAAGCAGGCGGCGCCCACCATCGTGGATTCGGTTGCCGCCGACAGCATCGGGCAGTTGCCGGACTTCAATGTGGGCGATGCGCTGCGCCGGGTTACCGGCGTGAGCACGGTCGAGTACCAGGGCGAACCACGCTATGTGACGGTGCGCGGACTCAAGGGCAACTACAACAGCATGCTGATCGACGGCTTTGCGTTTGCCAGTAACGACATCGGTAGCCGCCAGGCGCTGATGGATGTGCTGCCGGCGAACTTCGTGGACCGCATCGATGTGGTGAAGTCGCTGCTGCCGGAAAACGATGGCGGCGCAATCGGTGGCGTCACCAATCTGGTCACCGCCACCGGCTTTGCCCGGCCCGATGGCCTGCTGACCGCCTCGGCCAAGGGCGGTGCCAACCTCATGGGGGGCCGCTATGGCGGCCGCACGCCGGTGGGCGAAGGCGAGCTGAAATGGGGCAAGCGCTTCGGAGGTGACGGCCAGTTCGCGTTTTTGGGTGCGGCCAGCATCTGGCGCCGTGAGATTTCTGTGCCGCAGCAGGAAAACGGCGGCGCCCTGAACTGGTACAACGCCGACGGCACGCGCGCGCCGGTGGCCTATGGCGGCACCGGCGCCGCGGTGCCCAGCGAACGGCGCTGGTACAACTACGACAACACCCGCGAACGGCGCGGCGTGACCGCACGCGTGGATTGGCAACCTGAAGGTCCGCTCAGCGGCCATTTATCCGGCTACACGTTCAACCAACACGAGGCCTCCGACCGCAATACCCAGGCCGCCCAGGTGCAGAACAGCGCGCGCCTGACCCGCAGCGGCCCGCAAAGCGGCACGCTGGACAACCTCAACCAGCTCGTCGAGTTGGGGCAACTGCGCTGGAAGCGCGGGCTGACCGGCATCAACGGCGAACTGCTGGCCGAGCTGCCTGGTCAGTGGCGCGGCGCGCGGCGCGCAAGTACCTCGCGCGCCACGGTGGACAACCCGCAGATCTGGGACCGCTTCCAGCAGAATCGCCTGGCCTATGGCTTCGATTGGAATGGCACCCTGCCGGCATTCACGGCCCTGGACCCGGCGCTGGCCAACGATCCGACCCGCTACGCCAACCTCAACCACCAGCAAGAGCGCACAACCTACGCCGAACGGGTGAGCGACCTGCAACTGGAGTTACGTCGCAACATGGACGAGGACAGCCAGGGGCTGGGACTGGCCTGGGGCCTGCGACAGGTGCGCACCCACATGCAGACCGCGTTCCAGCGCACGACCTGGAGCGGGTTGCCCTATTCGCTGGCAGATGTGCTGGGCGACCCCATCTGCGCCCTGGGTTGCAACGCGCCCATGCTGACCATCGACCCGGACCTGGCCGACGCCCGCTGGGAGGCGGCGTCCGGCCAGGCGCGCGGCGTGGTGGACACCTCCGCGCAGAACAGCGGCAGTTACAGCGTGGATGAGCAGGTGCGCGCCGGCTTCGCCCAGGCGTAGTGGCGCGGCGAGCGCTGGCGTTTGGCCGGCGGTGTACGCCTGGAGCAGACCCGCTTTGGCAGCAGCGGCCAGCAATTGAGCGGAACCGTTTGGGCGCCGGTCAGTGCGCAGCGCAGCTACCGCAACTGGTTGCCATCGCTGGCCGGCCAGCTGCAGACCAGCGCCAACGGTACCTTGCGCTTTGGCGCCTCGCGCTCGATCGGGCGACCGCGCCTGGACCAGATGGCGTTGAACGGCGGCGTGCTCACGCTGGGCAGCACCCCGCCCACGCTCAACCAGGGCAACCCGGAACTGCAGCCGCGTCGCTCGCAGAATCTGGACTTTGGCCACAACTGGACGTTCGACGACGGCGGCAGCCTGCTGTCGATCGCGCTGTTCCACAAGACCATCGACAACGAGATTTTCCGTTATGGCCAGCTGCAGAGCATCGACGGCGAGCAGGTGCTGGTCACCCAGCCGCGCAATACCGACCGGCCGGTCCGCATGCGCGGCGTCGAACTCGGCGCGATCGAGGAACTGGGCCCGTGGCTGCCTGCGCTTGCCGGGCTGTCGGTCGGTGCCAATGTCACCTTCCTGGACGTGGACTACCCGGTGGTGCTCGGCGATGGCAGCCGCACCACCTTGTCGGTGCTGCCGCAACAGCCCAAGCAGCTATGGAATCTGACCCTGAACTACGCGCGTGGGCCGCTGCGCAGCACCCTGGCCTGGAGCCGTACCGGCGAGCTGTGGGACGACCGCTACCCCAACTACAGCAACCAGCAGGAATTTTATCGCAACCGCTACCAGCAGCCGCTGGACCGCCTGGATCTGAAACTGGCCTGGGACGTCTCGCCGGCAGTGGCAGTGAGCCTGGATGTGCTCAACCTGACCGGCCAGGGTTACGAGTACCGCATCGGCCGCCACCAGGAATACGTGCAATCGGCCTGGAAGATGGCACCCACCGTGATGCTCGGCATCAACGTCAAACTCTGAGGGTTTTCCCATGTCGTCGCTTCTGGACACACGCATCAGCCGCCGCCACCTGATGGCTGCCGCCGGCACCTCGCTGCTGGCCACCGGTCTCCCCACGCTGGCCATGACGCCGCCACCAGCGGATGTGGGCCGCAAGTTTCTGCGCTCGCGACGGCCGATGCCGTTTGCCGGCAATACCTTTGTGGGTCATCTGGAACAACAGGACGACGGCTACGACAGCTTCGACCGCGTGCTGAATATCTACCGCCAGTTCCCCGAACAGCGCTTTGCCCACAAGTTCGCCCTGCTGCCACCGAGCAGCTACCACGTGACCTTGTTGGGCGGGGTCAATCAGATCGACCGTGCGCATGGGCCCTGGCCAAGCGATATGACGCGCGACCATGCCTTGGCCGATATCAACGCGGCCTATCTGTCGCGTTTGAAGGAACGCGCCGCGCCGCCGCTGGGTGCGTGCCGCTTCCTGGTCAATCCGACCGCAGCCAAGACCGGCATTAACGACAATCTGCTGATTCCGTTGAAGCCGGCCGACACGCAAACCGCACAGCGCCTGGAAGCCGCGCGCCAGGCGCTGATGCAACTGACACGCTTGCAGCGCCCCGACTACACCAACTTCCAGTTTCATATTTCGCTGGCTTACCTGTGCGACACGCTGGATGCGGCTGAACAAATGGCGTATCGCACCGCGGTGCGCGTCTGGCTCACACAGCTGACAGCAGCGGGGCCGATCACGGTGCCACGCTTTCATTTTTGTACGCTCAGCGACATGGACGCGTTTCGAACGGTCTACGAGGTCTGAGGTTGCGTTGAGACAGCGACGCGGCGATGTGCGTTGGACACGTGGTTTCAGAACTCCCCGCCGCGCACAGAGATCGGTTTCCCGCCTGGTGTGGCCGGCCAAGGCGGGGCGCTGCGCTGGTCTTGCGCATCGCCCGGTTAGGTATTTGATCCCATGCTTTGATGG
>NZ_JFAQ01000095.1 GCF_001304695.1 Xanthomonas axonopodis | reverse complement strand
ACCGGTGCCAATCGACACGACTCGGTCGCGTTCGAAGAAGTGCTCGATGCATTGCCTGCGATCGGTGGAAAACCAGGGCGTGCGCGACGCTGGCCAGGCAAACTGCATGCCGACAAGGCCGACGACATCGACCGTTGCCGCAACGCCCTTAAGCAGCGCGGCATCACTGCGCGGATTGCACGCAAGGGCATCGAACGCAACGACCGACTGGGCCAGCACCGCTGGGTCGTCGAGCGCACGCACGCTTGGTTTGCCGGCATGGGCAAGCTGCGTATCCGCTTCGAACGCCGCATCGATATCCACTTGGCGTTGCTCTCGCTCGCATGCTCCATCATCTGCTTACGCATGCTTCCTGGGTTTTGTTAGCCGCTCTCAGCCTAACCTGCTCGCTGCGTTTTGTTAGCCGCTCGAAAGAGCGACCTGCAAGCCATTGGTAAGTCGTGTGGTGGATGGAACTCCAAGATGCACATGATTACCGCAGGGGCTCGAACAGCCATTGCATTTGGATTAACGCTTGAAACGCATATGACGTACCCGCAGGCCGTGGGTTACGTGGAAACCTGGGGTAGCCGTCCTTGTTCTTTGTCGAACTGGGCGCAGCGACGATCGTGGCATCCGCGTCCACGATCGTCAGCCACGCCAGAGTCTGCCCCTATAGGGAAGGCCTGAACAACGAGGCCTGACAGAGCGGAATGTGGCATCGTTCCGGAGAGTCGCGTTTGGAGCTTCGGGTTTCTCGCCATTTCTGGCGTTTTCCGTGGGAATTCCCCGGGTTACAGGCGCACGCTCCCCATCGCAGGCAGTAACTGCTTTCGCT
Organism: Xanthomonas axonopodis; assembly: GCF_001304695.1. Lineage (GTDB taxonomy): Bacteria > Pseudomonadota > Gammaproteobacteria > Xanthomonadales > Xanthomonadaceae > Xanthomonas > Xanthomonas axonopodis. The sequence goes on along the minus strand of NZ_JFAQ01000095.1, from coordinate 643 downwards.
TCATCCACAGGTTTGACAATGCAAACAAGGTCAGCACTTGTGCCGTGTTCTTGGCCAGACCGCGATAGCGGACCTTGGTGTAGCCAAACTGGCGCTTGATCACCCGGAATAGATGCTCCACCTTCGCGCGCACGCTGGCCTTGACGTGTTCCCAACGCTGTTCCCGAGCACGCTCGCGTTTGTTGCCAATGGCTTGCATCGTCGAGGGCTTGGCGGCGATGAAAAATGCAGCCTCGCAGGTCTGCAGTTCTTGGCCTTTGTCCGCGCCGGTATAGCCGCTGTCGCCGAACACGCTGTCTTCCTTGCCGTGCAGCAATGCGTGCGTCACCGTGACATCGGCCACGTTGGCTGCGGTGCACTGCACGTGGTGTACCAGCCCGGAAGATTCATCCACACCGATGTGCGCCTTCATCCCGAAATACCATTGATTCCCCTTCTTGGTCTGATGCATCTCAGGGTCGCGCGCGTGATGTAATGACCCACCGGTTTCTGCACAGGTCAGTTGGTTAATGTAGCGGCATAGGCTTGGTCAGGCGTCATCATCTTCAGTGCCTGATGCGGGCGCTGCCGGTTGTAGAACCCAATCCAGTCGCTGATGACGCGTAGTGCGTGGGCCAGGCTCTCGAACCGGTGCTGATGGACG
>NZ_JFAQ01000094.1 GCF_001304695.1 Xanthomonas axonopodis | reverse complement strand
TGCCGGCACGCAAGGTGGTCTGATGCCGGCACGCCCGGCACTGGTCGTACACCTGCCCATCGCGTCGAAAGCGCGAGCGCGCGCGGCCGTCGCACTGCGGGCAGCGAAATCCCTTCGGCCAGCGCCACCGATACAACGCCCGGTAACACTTGGCTTCGGTTCCGTAGCGATCCACGCACTCGGTCAGCGACAATCCCGGCGGAAACTGCACGATGTTGATCCCCATCTCCCACCTCCGTTGCCTTCAGCTGGGGCCATTGTCCAACCGCAGCGTCGCAGATCCTGCAACTACCGGCTGAGGGATGGGGCTAATCAGGAAGCACTAACGGCAGCACGACGTGCGGTGAAAGTGTCCGATAACCTTGGATCGAATCCAGTTACCTTCACCCCGCGGGCGCCTGCTTGGGAGCCGTCGACTCGAATCGCTAGCGAAGTGCGCCACGAAGGTGCCCCCCTTGTTTGCCGAGCTGTAACCGGTGCTTTGATCGTTGGGATACTGACCACGACGGGATGTCTGATAGGTTGCGCCCAACCAACAAAAAACCCCGCCTGAGCGGGGTTTTCTGTTCTGCTGACAGTACGTCTGGCTGCAATCGGTGAGTATTGACCGATCAGCGGGCTGAGGCCATGATTTGCTGGCCGGTATCAGTCACCTAACGTCAACAGCGAGGCGTTACCGCCTGCTGCGGTGGTGTTGACGGTGACGACCTTCTCGGTTGCGAAACGCAGCAAGTAATGCGGGCCGCCGGCCTTGGGACCGGTGCCGGACAGGCCCTGGCCGCCGAAGGGTTGTACGCCGACCACGGCGCCGATCTGGTTGCGATTGACGTAGACGTTACCTACCGCCACGCGCGAGGTGATGCGGTCGATCGTGTCATCGATACGCGAGTGGACACCCAGCGTAAGGCCGTAACCGGTCGCGTTAATCTGCTCGACGACGGCATCGAGCTGGTCGGCTTTCCAGCGAATTACGTGCAGCACCGGCCCGAAAATTTCGCGCTGCAACTGGGACAGCGATGTCAGCTCATAGGCGCGTGGGGCGAAGAAGCTGCCATGCGCGGTGCCGGCGTCCAGGGTGGTGGTCCCGATCAGGCGCGCTTCGCGATCCATGCGTGCAGCGTGATCTTCGAGAATCTTGAGTGCATCAGCGTCGATGACGGGGCCAACGTCGGTCGAGAGCAGGCCCGGATCGCCAATCTTCAACTCGCCCATCGCACCGGCCAACATGGTCATGACCTTGTCGGCGATGTCGTCCTGGACGAACAACACACGCGCCGCGGAGCAGCGCTGCCCGGCCGAGATGAAAGCACTGGAAATGGCGTCTTTGACCACGGCTTCGGGCAGTGAGGACGAGTCGGCGATGAAGGCGTTCTGGCCGCCGGTTTCGGCGATCAAGACGCCGATGGCGGCATCGCGTGCGGCCAGGGTGCGGTTGATGATACGTGCGGTTTCGGTAGAACCGGTGAATGCAACGCCGGCAACGCGCGGGTCGTTGGTCAGCGCAGCACCAACGGTAGCGCCGTCACCTGGCAGGAACTGCACCGCCGCTTCCGGTACGCCGGCTTCGTGCAGCAGCTTGACCGCTGCAAAGCCAATCAGGTTGGTCTGCTCGGCCGGTTTGGCGATGACCGTATTGCCGGCCGCCAGCGCTGCGCCGACCTGACCGAGGAAGATCGCCAGCGGAAAGTTCCACGGACTGATGCAGACAAAGACGCCACGGCCGTGCAGGTGAAGCTCGTTGGATTCGCCGGTCGGTCCGGGCAGGCACTCGGGCGCACCGAACTGCGCACGCGCCTGGCCGGCGTAATAGCGCAGGAAATCGACTGCCTCGCGGACTTCGGCCACTGCGTCCGGCAGCGTCTTGCCGGCTTCCTTGACGCAGATCGCCATGAAGTCGGACATGCGCGTTTCGAGCAGATCGGCCGCATGTTCCAGGATGGTGGCACGGCTCGCTGCAGGTGTGCGGTTCCAGGCCGGTTGCGCGGCCGCGGCGTTGGCCAGCGACTTCTGGACGGTGTCCGGATCGGCCGGTTGCCACTGTCCAACCGTCTCGCGGCGATCTGCCGGATTCAACACTGCTTGGCTAGGCGTGCTGACCAGCGCGCCTGGCACCAGGGGTGTGGCTTTCCACGGTTTGATCGCAGCGTTGAGTTGCTCTGCCAGCTGGCGCAGATCGTTGTCGTTGGCGAGATTGGCGCCCATGGAGTTTTTCCTGTTCTGGTTCTGGCTACGCAGCAAATCGGCTGGCAGTGGAATCTTGGGATGTGGAATGGAAGTAAATGACGTCACCGCCTCGACCGGGTCGCGGATGAGGTCTTCGATGGCGACATCCTCGTCGGTGATGCGATTGACGAAGCTGGAGTTGGCGCCGTTTTCGAGCAGGCGACGTACCAGATACGGCAGCAGATCTTCGTGCGAGCCGACCGGTGCGTAGAGGCGGCATGGCAGGCCGAGACGATCGGCAGGAATCACTTCGGCATAGAGGTCGTCGCCCATGCCGTGCAGTTTCTGGTGCTCGTAGGTCTTGCCTGCCGCAATCGCACGGACTGCCGCAATGGTCTGCGCGTTGTGCGTGGCGAACATCGGGTAGAGCGCATCGCTGTGCGCGAATATGCGACGTGCGCATGCCAGGTACGACACGTCGGTGTTCTGCTTACGCGTAAACACCGGGTAGCCGGGATGCCCTTCGATCTGGGCGCGTTTGATCTCTGCGTCCCAGTACGCGCCTTTGACCAGGCGCACCGGAATGCGTCGCCCGACACGGCGCGCCAGATCGGCAAGAAAATCGATCGTGTACGGCGTGCGTTTTTGATATGCCTGCACGGCCAGGCCATAGCCCTCCCATCCATCCAATGACGGGTCGGAGAAGGTGGCCTCGATGATGTCCAGCGACAGTTCCAGCCGGTCGGCTTCTTCGGCATCGACGGTATAGCCGATGCCGTAAGACTTGGCCAACTGCGCAAGCTCCAGCACGCCCGGTACAAGCTCTGCCATCACGCGGGCGCGCTTGGCATGCTCATAACGCGGATACAGCGCCGACAACTTGATCGAAATGCTGGGCGCGGCGAATACGTCGGTACCGACGAAACTGCCGCTGCGGCCAATCGCATGAATCGCATCGCGATAGGCCTGCAGATAGCGCTGCGCATCCTTCATGGTGAGCGCGCCTTCGCCAAGCATGTCGAACGAATAGCGGTAGTTGGCGTTGTCTCCCTTGCGCGAACGCGACAGCGCTTCGCCGATGGTGCGCCCCATGACGAACTGGTGGCCCATGATCTTCATGGCCTGGCGTACGGCTAGGCGAATCACCGGCTCGCCGACGCGGCCGATCAGGCGCTTGAAGGCGCCCGGCACATCGGCGCGGGTGAGGTCGTTGAGCTGTACCAGCTGGCCGGTCAGCATCAGGCCCCACGTGGAGGCGTTGACCAGCACCGAATCGCTGCCGCCCATATGCTTCTTCCAATCCGCATCGCCCAGCTTGTCGCGGATCAGCTTGTCGGCGGTGTTTTGGTCGGGAATGCGCAGCAGTGCCTCGGCCACGCACATCAGCAGCACGCCTTCTTCGCTGCCCAGGTCGTATTGGCGCATGAAGGCCTCGATGGCGCCCTGATCCTGCGCACGTGCCCGCACACGGGTAACAAGATCGGCAGCGATCGCCTGCACCTTGGCTTGCTCGGCGGCGGGCAGGCGTGCCTGGTCGAGCAATTCACGCACGTGCTCGGTTTCGTCCTTGAGCCAGGCGGCGGTAATGGCGGCACGCAATGCGCCAGGTGCGGCGGGCAGTTCGGGCGCCAACAGCGGGCGCGCAACTGAGGTGGAGGCAAGCGGGTCGAGCTGAGCGTTCATGCGAAAGGTGCCTTGGATTCCGTGATCATTCTAGTGAGCCAAACGGCTCGCGCACTTGTGCCGAAGCGGCGACTTTCCCGCCGTTTTGTGCATTCCGTTGTTGCAGGTGCGCGTTGAAGAGTTTCTGCAAGGCCGTCGTTGAGCCACTCGGAAGTGATTGATTCGTGAGTATTTTTAGCTGCACTGCAGCAAATTTTTGATCGCCGGAAATGCTTGCCGCATGTGTTGGCACGGGTCTACCATCGGGCTATTCCTGCAGTGCGCTGCGTGCTGTTTATGATCGAAGTGCTGCCGTTGATGTCCGAAGGGGTTGGGACGCAGCTGCGGTTGCGGCCTCCGCGGGCACTGTCGGCCAGACAATTCGTGCAGCTGTTCGCAGTATTGGTGGGAACGATGTGGTTATTTGCAGGCCTGGGGTGGTGGACCGGTAATGCGTTCGCGCCGGTGTTTGCCCTGGTGCACAGTGGTGTGGTGGCGCTGGCGCTACGGCAGCTGTGGCGAAGTGGCGAGCGCGAAGAAGCGATCCGGGTGGGGGAGACCGTTGTCGAGGTGTTTCCGTCCGGGCATGCGCCACCAGCGTTTCAGGCACATCCGCACTGGGTGCGGCTTTGCATCGAACGCGATGACAGGGTGTTGCTGGTCAGCAGCGGCAAGCAGATCGAGATCGGAAGTTTTCTCGGGCCGGCCGAACGTGTGGAACTGGCAACAACGCTCAAACGCTTGCTCGCGGCCGCCAATGGCCGTCACCGATGACGTAAGGGTCTAGGCAATGACGCAACGCAGCAGCTGGAAGTCGATCAACACCTGCCACGTGGGCCTGGCGATGTCGGCGCTGTTGAGCGCGCCGGTGGCCTTGGCGCGATCGGTCGATCCAAAGGAATGGCAGTTCAACATGGGGCGCGGTGTGACCCAGACCGCGCGCATGGCCTACGAGGCGCACATGGTGGCGCTGTGGGTCTGCGTGGTGATTGGCGCGCTGGTGTTCTCGGCGATGGGCTATGCGATGTTCAAGTTCCGCAAGTCCAAGGGCGCGGTGGCCGCGCAATTCAGTCACAACACCACCGCTGAAGTGTTGTGGACGGTGATTCCGGTCCTGGTGCTGATCGCGATGGCGTGGCCGGCGACGGCAAAACTGATCGCGATGTACGACACCCGCGAATCGGAAATGACGGTCAAGGTGACCGGCTATCAGTGGATGTGGAAGTACGAATATCTGGGCCAGGGCGTGGAATTCACCAGTCGCCTGGCACGCGAATCCGATCGTATCCGCCAAAGCGGCGAGCGCCCAACTGCGGCCTCGCAGCCGCACTACCTGCTGGATGTCGACAACCGCCTGGTGCTGCCGGTCAATACCAAGATCCGCTTCGTGATCACTGCCGACGATGTGATCCACGCCTGGTGGGTGCCGGCGCTGGGATGGAAGCAAGATGCGATTCCCGGCATCGTCAACGAAGCCTGGACCAACATCGAGCAACCGGGCGTGTATCGCGGGCAGTGCGCCGAGTTGTGCGGCAAGGATCATGGCTTCATGCCGATCGTGGTGGAGGCGCTGCCCAAAGCTGACTTCCAGCGCTGGCTGGCGTCGCGTCGTAATACGTCAGGCACAGCGCCTGGAACGGCGCCCGCGGCGCCAGCCGCCGCACCGACGCCGGCCGGTGCACCGGCCGCCCCGGCAGGTGACACTGCGCCGGCTGCGGCACCGGCCCAGGCCGCAACACCGACCGCCGCCCTTTAATCGCTCGCAACCGCTCGCTTCGCAGAGGTCGTTCCGTCATGGCGCATACCGCAGTCGATCACCACGGACACCACCAGCCCGGTTTCGTCGAGCGCTGGTTCTTTTCGACCAACCACAAGGACATCGGCACGCTGTACCTGCTGTTTTCTTTCGTGATGTTCATCATCGGCGCGGCGATGAGCGTGGTGATTCGCGCCGAATTGATGCAGCCCGGCTTGCAGTTCGTCAAACCGGAATTCTTCAACCAGATGACCACCGTGCATGCACTGGTGATGATCTTCGGCGGCGTGATGCCGGCGTTCGTCGGCTTGGCCAACTGGATGATTCCGTTGCAGATCGGTGCACCGGACATGGCGTTGCCGCGCATGAACAACTGGTCGTTCTGGTTGTTGCCGGTCGCCTTTACCCTGCTGCTGCTGACGCTGTTCCTGCCCGGCGGCGCGCCGGCCGGCGGCTGGACGCTGTACCCGCCGCTGTCGCTGCAGGGCGGCTATAACGTGGCTTTTAGCGTGTTTGCGATTCATGTGGCCGGCGTCAGTTCGATCATGGGCGCGATCAACATCATCGCCACCGTGCTCAACATGCGTGCGCCGGGCATCGATCTGCTGAAGATGCCGATCTTCTGCTGGGCCTGGCTGATCACCGCGTTCCTGCTGATCGCAGTGATGCCGGTATTGGCCGGCGCAGTGACGATGTTGCTGACCGACAAGTTCTTCGGCACCAGTTTCTTCAACGCAGCCGGTGGCGGCGATCCGGTGATGTACCAGCACATCTTCTGGTTCTTCGGGCACCCGGAGGTGTACATCATGATCTTGCCGGCGTTCGGCGTGGTCAGCGAAATCATCCCGACCTTCAGCCGCAAGCCGTTGTTCGGGTACCAGACCATGGTGTACGCCATCGCAGCGATCGCGTTCCTGAGCTTTATCGTCTGGGCGCATCACATGTTCACCGTGGGCATGCCGCTCGGTGGCGAAATCTATTTCATGTTTGCCACCATGCTGATCTCCATCCCGACCGGGGTGAAGGTGTTCAACTGGGTCAGCACGATGTGGAAAGGCTCGCTGACCTTCGAATCGCCGATGTTGTGGGCCGTGGCGTTCGTGATCCTCTTTAGCATCGGTGGGTTTTCCGGCTTGATGCTGGCGATCGTGCCGGCGGACTTCCAATATCACGACACCTACTTCGTGGTGGCGCATTTCCATTACGTGCTGGTGACCGGCGCGGTGTTTGCGCTGATTGCGGCGGTGTACTACTGGTGGCCCAAGTGGACCGGGCGGATGTACAACGAGAGCTGGGCCAAGGTGCACTTCTGGTGGACGATGGTGTTCGTCAACCTGCTGTTCTTCCCGCAGCACTTCCTTGGCTTGGCCGGCATGCCACGGCGCATTCCCGACTACAACGTGGTGTTCGCCGACTGGAACCTGGTCAGTTCGATCGGTGCGTTCGGCATGTTCGTCACCCCATTCCTGATGGCCGCGATCCTGCTGTCCTCGCTGCGCAGTGGCGCGCGCGCACAGGCGCGTTCCTGGGAAGGTGCCAAGGGCCTGGAATGGACGGTGCCGTCACCTGCCCCGGCGCATACCTTCACCGTGCCGCCGGTGATCAAGCCGGGAGATCTTGCACATGAAGACATCGGCCACTGAGTCCGCCTCGGAGCCGGCGGTGAGGCGTCTGTTATCTGCTGCGGAACGGCAGGCGCAGCAGCGCCGCGCCGTGCGTCGCACCGCGATCACGGTTGGCATCGTCGCGTTGCTGATCTATGCAGGCTTCATCGCCTCGGGAGTCATCGGACGGTGAGTGCACGCGTGCCCACACATGCACCGACGGCCGGCTTGTTCAAGCTGCTGGGCGTGGTGCTGGGTGTGTTCGTGCTGACCTTCTCTCTGGTGCCTCTGTACCGCATCGCCTGCGAGAAAGTGTTTGGAATTCGCATGGAGCGTGCGCCCGGCAGCACCCGCGCAAATGCGGGCGCACCGCCTGCCACCGGCAAGCGCACGGTGCGCGTGGAGTTCGATGGTGGGGTCAATTCCAAACTGCCGTGGACCTTCCATCCCGAACAGATGACGATGGATGTGGTGCCGGGCGAGCTCAACGAGGCGCTGTATTTCGCGCGCAACGATGGTGCACGTGCGGTGGTGGGCAGTGCGGTGCCCTCGGTTGCACCTGCGCGTGCGTCGGGCTACTTCAACAAGACCGAGTGCTTCTGCTTTACCGCGCAGACCTTGCAGGCCGGCGAAACGCGCGACATGCCGCTGCGTTTCATCGTCGACCCGGCACTGCCGCCGGAAGTCACCACGATCACGCTGTCCTACACGTTCTATCGCAACGACGCGCTGACCTCCGAGCTGCAGGGCGGAGGCCCCTCTGGCGCGCCACGCGCTGCGCCATAACCTTCCATCCACCTGCACCACGACACGGAAGCAACGCCATGGCCGATCACAGTCCCAACGCCGATGCGTATTTCGTCCCGAGCCAGAGCAAATGGCCCTTTGTCGGGTCGATTGCGATGTTCGTGATGATGATCGGCGTGGCCAGTTGGCTCAACGACGCAGCATGGGGACGCTGGACCTTCTTCACCGGCGTGGCGATGCTGCTGGCGACGTTGTTCATGTGGTTCGGCGATGTCATCCGCGAATCCAATGCCGGGTATTACAACCGCCAGGTGGACGGCTCGTTCCGCATGGGGATGGTGTGGTTCATCTTTTCCGAGGTGATGTTTTTCTGCGCTTTCTTCGGTGCGCTGTTTTACACGCGTGTGCTGACGCTGCCGTGGCTGGGTGGGGAAGGCGACGGCGTGATGATCAACGAGCTGCTGTGGAATGGCTATTCCGCTGCCTGGCCCACCAATGGGCCTGGCACGATCGGTGGGCAGTTCCAGACCATCCCGGCCTGGGGCCTGCCGCTGCTCAATACGTTGATCCTGCTCAGCTCCGGCGTGACCTTGACCATCGCCCACCACGCACTCAAGGGCGGGCGCCGTGGCGCGCTGCTGTTGTGGCTGGTGCTGACCGTACTGCTGGGCTGCGTGTTCCTGTTCCTGCAGGCCGAGGAATATATCCACGCCTATACCGAGCTCAATCTCACGTTGGGCTCGGGCATCTACGGTTCGACCTTCTTCATGCTGACCGGGTTCCACGGCATGCACGTGTTGCTGGGCACCATCATGTTGGCGGTGATGTGGCTGCGCGCGGCGAAGGGGCACTTCAGCCGCGACAACCACTTCGCCTTCGAAGCGGCCGCATGGTACTGGCACTTCGTCGACGTGGTGTGGCTGGCGCTGTTTTTGTTCGTGTATGTACTTTGAGGGCGGGGATTCGGGATTGGTGATTCGGGATTCGCAAAAGCGGCAGGCTTTAGTTTTTACGAATCCCCAATCCCGGCTCCTCAGCGGCCGATGCCGTGCGGCTTGATCCAGCCGGTATAGATGCCGAGGATCACGATGGCGATCAACGCCACCGATAAGCCGATGCGCCAGGTCAGCGCGTTGACGGTGCGCTTGGTCTGGCCGCGGTCGGTCAGCAGGTAGTAGAGGCCGGCGCCCAGGTTCCATAGGATCACGATCAGGAAGGCGACAATCAGCAGCGTCTTGAGCGAAGCGTTCACAACAGCCCCGGGTGCAGTCGGCGTGGTGATGGCATTGCACGCCTTTTTGCGTCGCTTGTCATGACGCGCAAGCACACGGCGGCGTTTGGCTGGTGTCTGGCGCTGCTGGTGAGCACGGGTTTTGCGGCGCTTGGGCACTGGCAGTTGCAGCGCATGCATAGCAAGCAAGCCTTGCTGGACCGTGCCGCACATGTACGCGACACCACGCTGCCCTTGGCACAGGCGCTGGCGACGCCGAATGAGTTGGCATGGGTGCGTGGGCAAGTGCGGTTTTTGCCGCAACTGGTCTTGCTGGATAATCAACTGCATGACGGGCGTGCCGGTGTGCGCGTGTATCAACTGGCAGCGCCAGAGGGCGTATCGACAGACGTGCTGGTTGATCTGGGCTGGCTGCCATTGCCGGCCGATCGGCAGTTGCCCGGCATCGTTGCCCTGAAAGGCGTGCAGATGGTGCAGGGGCTTCTGAGCGCACCGCCGTCGGCGGGGCTGGCGATCGGACCGGCGCTGGCGCCGGGGGCTGCGGCGCAGACCTGGCTGGCCACGCGACTGGATCTGCAGGCCCTACGCAGTACGCTGGGCAGGCGCGACATTTCGTCGCAGGTCCTGCGCCTGGACCCTGCACTGCCGGTTGGTTATACACGCGATCTGGAAATGCTGCCAAACACGCTGCCACCCGCGCGGCACTTGGCTTACGCGGTGCAATGGTTCGGACTGGCTGTCGCGGTCCTGGCGACCGCGACGCTGCTGACATGGCGTGCGCGCCGCCGCCGCCGCGGGCACTGACGCCTGCGGCATGAGAAAATCGCCGGCATGACCTCCTCCACATCGGCCACGCCGCACTCGGTCAAACGCGGCCGCAGGATGCTGATTGCCCTAGCGTTGCTGTTCTTCGGCTCGATGTTGCTGGCCGGCGTGCTGCGCTTCTCTGGATGGCAGCCGGCGTCGATGCGCAACAACGGCGAACTGCTGAAGCCGCCCGCGGATCTGCGGGCGATGGTGCCGGTACGTGCGAACGGGCAGCCCTATGCCTGGGCGCCGAGCGAGCGCATCTGGCGCATTGCGGTGGCGCCGCCGGCCGATTGCACGCAGCAGTGCGTGGCGCTGGCCGCAGAGCTGGACAAGGTGTGGCAGCTGCTCGGGCATCGCGCCGACAAGGTGGACGTGCTGTGGATCGGCGCGCCGCTGGCCGGGCTGCCGCCGATGCCTGCACTGCGCGTGTTACGCGACGATGCCCGCCTGCGCCAGGCATTGCCGCGCGGCACCGAGGCGGCCGGCGTGCCGGTGTATGTGATCGACCCCAATGGCTTTGTGATCCTGCGTTATGCCCCCGGCTTCGACCCGGCCGGCCTGCGGTCGGATCTGGTCAAGCTGCTGAAACTGATGTGAGCCCGTTTCGATGAACCTGTTTGCGCCACCGGCGTTGTTCCGTCACTTCCATCGCATGGCCTGGCTGGCCGCGCTGTTCACTGCGAGCACGATCCTGTTCGGGTCGTTTGTCCGCTTGTCCGATGCAGGCATGAGCTGCCCGGACTGGCCGACCTGCTACGGCCGCGTGACCTGGCCGCAGACCAGCGACGAAGCCAGTACGCACGTGGCCAGCAAGATCCGCCCGCTGGAATCGCACAAGGCCTGGCGCGAACAGGTCCACCGTTTCCTGGCGGGTGCGTTGGGCGTGGAAGTGCTGGTGTTGTCGTTGCTGGCGGTGCGTCGCCGTCGCATGGGCATTGCCCGGGTGGTGTCGGCCGCGCTGCTGGTGGCGTTGTCGATCCCGCTCTACATGTCCGGCTGGCACGCCGTGGCCTTCGGTGTGGCGATCGCCGGGGAGGCCATCCTGCTGCTGGCGGCATTGCGCTGGAGCAACATCGATCTGACGCGTGCGGCGGTGCTGACGCTGGCGGTGGTGATCTTCCAGGCGTTGCTGGGCATGTGGACAGTGACGTTGCTGCTCAAACCCATCGTGGTGATGGGGCACCTGCTGGGCGGCACGCTGATGTTCTCGCTGCTGGTGTGGATGGCCTGGCGTGCGGCGCATCTGCCGATCACCCTGGCCGACGCCTCGCGCTTGAAGTGGCTGCTGCGCCTGGGCGTGGCAGTGCTGGGTCTGCAGATCGCGCTCGGTGGCTGGGTCAGCGCCAACTACGCCGCGCTGGCGTGTGGCGGCGGCAGCTGGTCGGCCGACAGTTTTCCGCGTTGCGTCAGCCAGTGGTGGCCGCCGCACGACTTCCGTGAAGGTTTCACGCTGTGGCGCGGCATCGGGGTGGATTACGAAGGCGGTGTGCTGGATGGCGCGGCGCGTATCGCCATCCAGATGGCGCACCGGCTGTGGGCGATTGCGACCGCGCTCTACCTTTGGTGGCTGGCCTGGCGCTTGTCGCGTTCGTCGGGGATGCGGGTGTGGGCTGCGGCGCTTGCGCTACTGGTCGCCGTGCAGGTGACGCTGGGCATGCTCAACGTGAAGTTGGCGCTGCCGCTGGAGGTCTCGGTCATGCATAACGGCGGGGCGGTGGCGTTGTTGTTCGTGCTGGTCTCGCTGCTGGCGCGGCTGCGCGCGCCGGAGTGAGCATGGCTGTCAGCACACGCGATTATTGGGATCTGACCAAGCCCAAGGTGGTGGCACTGATCGTGTTCACCGCCTTGGTCGGGATGTTCCTGGCCATTCCCGACATGCCGACCTGGTTGCAGGTGCGCACCGGCGCGCTGGGTTTCCTGGGCATCTGGCTGGCCGCCTCGGCAGCGGCGGCGATCAATCAGTTGCTCGACGCCAAGATCGACGCACAGATGGCGCGCACCTCATGGCGCCCGCTGGTGGTGGGCAAGGTGCGGCCCTGGCAGGTGCTGGTGTTCGCCGGCGCGCTGATCGTGATCTCCATGACCATTCTGGTGGTTTGGGTGAACGTCATCACCGCGGTGCTGACCTTCGCCTCGCTGATCGGCTACGCGGTGATCTACACCGTCTACCTGAAGCGTGCGACCTCGCAGAACATCGTGATCGGCGGGCTGGCCGGCGCCACTCCGCCGATGCTGGGTTGGGCCACGGTGACCGGGCTGCCGACCAGCGCCGACTGGATCAATGCCTCGCTGCTGGTGCTGATCATCTTCATCTGGACGCCGCCGCATTTCTGGGCGCTGGCCATCTTTCGTCGCGCCGATTACGCCAAGGCCGCAATCCCGATGTTGCCGGTGACCCACGGCGTGCCGCATACGCGCAAGCAGATCCTGGTGTACACCGTACTGCTGGCGATCGTGACCTTGGCGCCGGTGGCGGTGGGCATGAGCGGGGTGTTCTATCTAGGCGGTGCGGTCGTGCTCAATGCGGTGTTCCTCTGGTACGCGTGGCGCATGCTGAACCCGCCGGACGAACTGTTTTCGATGAAGATGTTCGGCTATTCCATCGTGTACCTGATGGCGTTGTTCGCCTTCCTGATGGTCGACCATCTGCTGCTGCCGTGGGTGCACTGAGTGCGCCCGTCATTGGATGGCGCGGCCAGAAAACGTCCATCCCGCGACAACCTCAACGCAGCCACTTGTCGCAGGCCTGGGCGGCCTTGTTGTCGCAGTGATCCTGCGCCTGCCGACGTAGCCGCTTGAGCATCTGGTCGCCTTGTTGCGGGTGCTGCTTGCTACAGGCCTTGAGCGCGGCGCCAAGCTTGTCCAGTCGTTCGCGGATGCGTTCGCGGTACTCGTCCGACTGACCGGCCACTGCCTGGATCAATTGGCTGGTGGTCGCTTCGATTGCGGCTGCATCTTCAGGGCTCAACCGGAGCAGGCCGTTGACATAGCGCACGCCATAGGCAATGTGCGTGGACGGTGCATCGGCTGTTTCGTAGCCTTTTTCCAACCAGGATAAGGCCGTCTTTGTATCGCCACGCTGCTCGGCGAATGCAGCCAGCCTGGGCATGTAGTAGTACGGTGTCTGGCTCCGGCTCACCTCGGTTATCACCAATTGCTCGGCCTCGTTGCTGTCACCGATCTCGCTCAGCATCCATGCCGCATCGCTGATGGTGGATTGGCGTTCTTCCGCGGTTTTGGCAGCCGCCACCGCCCACTGCACCCGTTGCCGCACCACTTTGACGACCTCCGCTGGGAGCGGTGGTGGCGGCCCGTGCGGAGGCGGTTCGGTCGGCTGTCGCTGGGCAAGGCGCGCCAGGTCGATACGGATTCCGGCGGTTTCCAGGCGATCGACGATCGGCAACGAGGGATCAGCGTAGAGCTTGTCCATCGCCGTATTGAAGCGGTCCGACAAGCGCAGCCGCTCAGCGGGGTCGTTGCTGGCGGTCGCAATCAGGCGCGCAGCGACCGAACTCAAGGTGTCGAGATTGTTGTACAGCTCGGCAGGATGGGCGAGCACGGCGTCCAGCAGCTTGCGATACGACGGGTCGGCTGCTGGCGTCGTCCTGGCCGCCTCCAGGGCAAGCAGCGCGAAGCTGCGTTGCAAGGCAGGCTGCGGTGCCGTTTGCGAGAGCTTGTGCAAGACCTCGCTCCTGTGCTCGGCGTCGACCAATTGGTCATCCATGCTCCAGGCATGGGTTGCCAGCAAGACCCAGTCGTCCGCGCTCAGTGTTGCGGGGTGGTGCATCGCCGTGTCCAGCAACTGCTTGGCCGAACGGCTGCCACTCGCCGCAACCCGCAAGACCTCGCTCAGATGCGCGATGTCCGCATCGCCGCTGAGGCGGGTGATCTCGCCGCGGTCCGGGCGCAGCACGATGATGGTGGGGTTGCCCTTGATGCCGAAGCGCTCGCCCCAGGCCTGCGCGCTTTCCAAATCGCCATCCAGATGTACGATGTACGGCCACAAAGCTGCGCATCTGGGCAATGAAGCCTGGATCCTTGAACAGCGTTGTCTTGAGACGATTGCAGGGAGGGCACCAGGCGGCGCCCCAGTAAAGCAGCAGCGGCTTGTTGCTGTGCTTGGCCTCGGCGAAGGCTGCTTCGAGATCGCCTTCGTGCCAGGCGATGCCCGCTGGTGCGGTCGCTTGCTTGCGCGCCGGCGGCGGAGCGGCAGACTTGTCACAGCCGCTTAAAAGGGTCAGTCCCAACAGCAAGACTGTCACGGAGCGCGAAGCAGAGCGGGGCGACAGTGACATGGACAATGACCCAGGCGGAGGCGGAGGGGGCTACTTCGAGCACGCAGGCCACCACGACGTGTGCACACGGGCGATAGTAGTGTTGTAGCGTCGTGGCCAAACGACTGTCTTCGATCAACGCGAAACGCCGTTATCGCAAGCGCACAGATTCAGGGCGGCCGGCAGTGATCGTCACCGGCGTATCAGTGGCTGGCACCGGCCGTTACGCGTGGCGTGCTGCGTGCATAACGGGCCGCCGCCACCGCGCAGACGATCAATTGCACCTGGTGATAAAGCATGATCGGCAGGACGATGGCGCCGAGTCCGCTGCTTGCGAACATCACTTTCGCCATCGGCACGCCGGTGGCCAGGCTCTTTTTCGAGCCGCAGAACACGATGGTGATCTCGTCGGCCCGGTCGAAGTGCATGCGTCGGGACAGGATAGTGATCAACACCATCGCCAGTGTCAGCAACACGATTGCGCAGGCCAGCACCGCAAGCAAGGCAGGCAAGGGGGTCTTTTGCCATAGCCCTTGGTTCACTGAGGTACTGAAGGCCGTATATACCACCAGCAGGATGGTTCCTTGATCGGTGTAACGCAGCACGGCGCGGTGACGTTCGACCCAGCCGCCGATCCACGGACGCATGAAATGGCCGGCCAGAAATGGCACCAGCAACTGCAGCAGGATCTTGCCGATCGCCTCGGCCGGATGCGCCATGGCGCCCTGGCTGCTGACCAGTGCGCCCATCAGCAACGGGGTGAAAAACACGCCCAGCAGGCTGGAAAGCGACGCCGCGCAGACCGCGGCCGGTACATTGCCGCGCGCCATCGACGTAAACGCGATCGAGGACTGCACCGTGGACGGCAGCGCGCACAGGAACAGCACGCCGACATACAGCTCTGGCGTTAGTGCCAGATGCGCCAATGGTTTGAACAACAACCCCAGTAGCGGGAACAGCACGAAGGTGCAGCCCAGAATCACCAGATGCAGGCGCCAGTGCAACGCGCCGGCCTTGACCGCTTCGCGCGACAGCCGCGCGCCGTGCAAAAAAAACAGCGCCGCGATCGCCACGTCGGTGACATCGTCCATGACCGCCGCAGCCGTGCCCGAGACCGGGAGCAACGAGGCCAGTGCGACCGTGCACAGCAGCGCGAGGGTGAAGGGGTCAATGCGCAACCGCGCCAGCAGCTTCTTCATCGAGGTCCAACGGTAGCGCGCGATCTTGCGCCTGGTATGGGCCATTCTACGACGCGTGCAGGGCTTGCTTATGGCATCGACGTCATCGGTTACGCCTGAACCGGCGTGGTGCTGCGCAATTGCCTTGCGCTGACGTCAGCCACGCAGCATTGCATCACAACGCTGCGAGCGCCTTGAGCAGTTCGCGCATTTCGTATTTGTCGGTGTCGTCCAGCCCTTGCGCGCGCTGTTTGGCCTGCAGCTCTTCCACCCGCTGACGCAGCAGCTGCTTGTCCAGTTGCGCGACGACGTCATGCAGCTCAAGCGTCCAACTGTGTTCGTCGCCGGGAAGCTCCTGCGCCGCCAGCTTCTGCAAGGCAGCAAGCTCCTCGCGCTCGGCGAAGTGCTCCAGCAGCGCGCCCGTGCTGATTTCCGGGCGTTGCCGCACCAGGTCCAGCAACTCCATCAACAAGGCGATCCCGGGCAGGCGCAGCCCGGAAAAATCATGCACGCCCTCCAGGCTCATCGCCAATGACGGCCGTTGCAGCAGGATGGCGATCGACGCACGCACCAGGCTGCGCTTCTGCGTAGGGGCGCCCATGCGGGCAGGCGGTCGTGGCCTGGGTGCGGACTGCTGCGCGGACGCATTGGCACCCACCCCGGTCAGGCGCGCCAGTTCCTGTTTCATCAGGTCACCGAACGCGCCTTCGGGGATCTGCGCCAACAGCGGGCGCGCACGTTCGGCCAGGCGGGCCTTGCCGTCCAGCGTGTGCAGGTTGATCTCACGCGACATTTCGTCGAAGAAGAACTGCGACAGCGGCGTGGCCTGTTTCAGGCGCTGATCGAAGGCCTGCGCGCCTTCCTTGCGCACGATGGTGTCCGGGTCCTCGCCATCGGGCAGAAACAGGAAAAACGCCTGGCGGCCATCCTTCATGCGCGGCAGTACCGATTCGAGCGCGCGCCAGCCGGCCTTGCGCCCGGCGTTGTCGCCATCGAAACAGAAATACACATCCGGCGCATTGCGAAACAGCAACTCGGCATGTTCGGGCGTGGTGGCGGTGCCCAGCGTGGCCACCGCCTGGGTCACACCGAACTGGAACAGCGAGACCACGTCCATGTAGCCCTCCACCACGATCAGCCGTTCGATCTTCTGATTGGCCTGCCGCACCTGCCACAGGCCATACAGCTCGCGGCCCTTGTGGAACAGCGCGGTTTCCGGCGAATTGAGGTACTTCGGGCCCGGGTCGCGGCCATCGGCCGGCGCGCCCATGATGCGCCCGCCGAAGGCGATCACGCGGCCGCGGCGGTCGAAGATCGGGAACATCACCCGGTCGCGGAACTTGTCGTAGACATGGCCGCGATCGTTCTTGGAAAACAGCCCGGCGCGCTCGAGCACACTCATGCGCCGCGCATCGGTGCCCAGGGTGTCCTTCAATGCGCTGTAGCCGTCGGGGGCGTAGCCGATCTGGAAACGCGCGCGGTTGTCGGCATCCACGCCGCGCCCGTCCAGGTAGTCGCGGGCGCGGTCGCTGCCTTCGAGCTGGCGCTGGAAGAACTTGGTGGCCGCTTCCAATGCCGAATACAGCTCGCGGCTGTCGTCCTGCTGCTGCGGCGTGCGCTGCTGGGTCTCGCGCGGGATTTCCATGCCGGCACGCTTGGCCAGCTCGTCGACCGCATCGAGAAATTCGAGGCGGTCGTAATTCATCAGGAAGCTAATTGCGGTGCCGTGCGCGCCACAGCCGAAGCAGTGATAGAACTGCTTGGTCGGCGAGACCGTAAACGAGGCCGAACGCTCGTCATGGAACGGGCAGCGCGCCGAATATTCCTTGCCCTGACGCTTGAGCGGCACCCGGCCGCCCACCACCTCGACGATGTCGGTGCGTGCAAGCAGTTCGTCGATGAACGCGTCGGAGATGCGGGCCATCCCGCTAGGATATCCCAGCGGCCTGCCAGCACTTCGTCGCCATCGCTGACGAGGCCGGCGAGGCAGCTGCAGCAGCAGTCTTCAGCCGCGTGGCAGCGTGTGTGAGTCCGACGCTGAAGATGCAGGCGCTGCGTCGGCAGGCGGCACGATCACCGGCGGATGCTCCGGGTCCACGCCCGCCTCGCGCAGCTTGCGATGCGAGCGCACCCGCTCGTCGATCACTGCGGTGATCAAGGCGCCGACGAAGAACACCACCGAGGCGTAGTACATCCACACCAGCAGGATGACCAAGGTGCCCATCGAACCGTAAGCGCTGCCCGGCGCTGCGGTGGCGATGTACACGCCGATGGCGTAGCGCCCCAGCGCGAACAACACCGCGGTGATGACGCCGCCCAGGAATGCCTGCCGCCAGTCGACGGTGCGATCGGGCAGGTAGCGATACAGGAACGCGAACGCCAGCGAGTACAGGGCCAGCGTGGTCACGTAGCCGACCGCCGGCAGGACCGAGGGCAGGCGCGCAAAGACCACCTGCAGTGCGGTGGTGGCAATCATCGATACGATCAGCAAGAAGCCCAGCGCCAGGATCACCCCGAACGAGAACACCCGCTTCTGCAGCCAGGCCATCAAGCCGTCCAGGCGTTGCTTGTCAGTGCGGAAGAGCAGGTTCAAGGCGTTCTGCAACTGCGCAAACACCGCCGTGGCGCCGATGAACAGCAGCAGCGTGCTCCACACGCCGGCCAGCGAGCCAACGCCGGGTTGATCGGTGGCATTACGAATGATGGTCTGTGCGACTTCGGCAGCGCTGCCGCCTGCCAATTGCCCAATTTGCTGCACCAACGCCTGTTGCGCTGGCGGATAGAGCGAGGCGGTCAGCCACAGCAGCAGCACCAGCAACGGGGCCAGCGACAGCAGCGCGTAGAACGACAGCGACGCCGCCTGCGTCATCACGTCGATCTCGATGAAGCGGTTCAGCAGCGCCATCGGCACGCTGCGCTGCAGACGGCTCAGATGCTTGTGCAGATAGGCAGATGAAAGCGTCGTCACCGGCGGGAGAATCCTTGGCGCATACCGTTGGCGCGCAGGCGACGTCAGAGCAAAGTTGGTATGCGGAAGGACCTTGCCCATGCCTGCGCTGGCGCACTCGTTCTAGCAGGGCCGGATCGAAGGACGGGTGAAAGCGCGCACGTGCTGTGGCAAGTAAGTAGGCACCGCACCTGCTACGCGCGGTCTGTTGCGCGTGGGGAGCAACGTGCGCGGCGTGCCTGTCAGCGCGGTCAATGTGCGCCAGGTGCGGATGTATCTGTATCAGGCCGCGCTTGGCGCTGCCGGATCTCGACGCGATGACAGCGGCGCAGACGGTGCAGAGCGCTCCTGCCGCATGCTGGGCCAGGCGCGTTTGAACGAGGGGGTGCGCCTCGCCTGATACGTTGCGCGCGCAGATGTGCAAGGGTTTTGGCGCGCCAATGGCGTCTTGCAGCATCACTGCTCGTTGGAAGGTCCGCCTTCCACTGAAAAAGCCGCTCGGTGATGCAGCAGACAGTGCCGCAGTGGGCACTGCGCACCGCTCGCAGCGCCCCGGCCGTGGCACAGGGCGCTGCGGCGATCCATCAGCCTGCCAGCTGCTGCTTGACCAGGGTCGAGACCACGCCCATGTCGGCCTGGCCGGCCAGCTTGGGCTTGAGTGCGCCCATCAGCTTGCCGATATCGGCCGGGCTGCTTGCCCCGGTCTCGGAGATCGCGGCCTGGATGGCGGCCACGATCTCGGCTTCGCCCATCTTGGCCGGCAGATAGCGCTCGATCACCACGATCTCCTCGCGCTCGATCTGCGCCAGGTCATCGCGCGCGGCAGCTTCGAACTGGGTGACCGAGTCCTTGCGCTGCTTGACCATCTTGTCCAGCACGGCGATCACGGCGGCATCGTCCATCTCGATGCGTTCGTCCACTTCCTTCTGCTTGATGGCGGCGTTGATCAGCCGGATCACGCCCAGGCTGTGCTTGTCGCCGGACTTCATCGCGGCCTTCATGTCATCGGTGAGCTGCTGCTTGAGGGACATGCGGTAACTCCTGAGTGTAGGTATCGGGTGGTGGCCAAGGCGCCTAGACGGGCTGGGTGCCTCGGCCGAACGGGGGCAGGGCATGCGAGGAGATGCCTTGCAGCGTCTCGCGCGTCGCGCGGACTGCCAGTATCTCCAGCACAATGCTTTGTGGCGGACCAATACAAAAAGCCGGCGACGCTTGCGCGTGCCGGCTCTTGGGTTCGCTCCCGATAGGTCGCGCCTTCAGCGCAGACCCATCGGCAAGGAACCGCGTTCGATCAATACAAGCGCTGGCGCTTGGTGACGTCGCGCGAGGAACGACGCAGCTGACGCTTCACGGCAGCGGCAGCCTTACGCTTACGCTCCTGGGTCGGCTTTTCATAGAACTCGCGCTTGCGGGTTTCGGCCAGCACGCCGGCCTTTTCGCAGGTGCGCTTGAAACGACGGAGCGCAAATTCGAAGGGCTCGTTCTCGCGGACTTTAACGCTGGGCATGTGTTCTCCAGAAAATGGGATTTCC
Source organism: Xanthomonas axonopodis (assembly GCF_001304695.1). Classification (GTDB taxonomy): domain Bacteria; phylum Pseudomonadota; class Gammaproteobacteria; order Xanthomonadales; family Xanthomonadaceae; genus Xanthomonas; species Xanthomonas axonopodis. Next base: position 10,280 of record NZ_JFAQ01000094.1, on the reverse strand, counting down.
GTCCGGGAGCCCCGGGCGGGTGCGAGCGGACTCGCGTGACGGAATTTCCGGGTTGACCCGGCGAGCCGCGCATTATAATGACTTGCCAACGACCTGCAAGCCCCTGGCAGAATTTGCCGCCGTGACATTGATAAAGCGTGCACCCGGCACGTATGCGGCCCATACCGGCGCAGCATCTTACCACTGGCCGATCTGCGCAGCGCAAAAGCTGCGAAAATAGCGGCATCTCCCTGCATGCCGAGCTGCCGTGAAAGTGCTTGGGATCGAATCATCGTGCGATGAGACCGGTGTGGCGGTCTATGACACCGCATTGTCGGGTGTGCCGGCGCTGCGTGCCCATGCGGTGTACAGCCAGATTGCGCTGCATGCCGAATACGGTGGCGTGGTGCCCGAGCTGGCCAGCCGCGACCACGTACGCAAGCTGCTGCCGCTGATCCGTCAGACCCTGGGCGAAGCCGGGTTGGGGATCGACGAACTCGATGGCGTGGCCTACACCGCCGGTCCAGGCCTGGTCGGAGCCTTGCTGGTCGGTGCCGGGGTGGCGCGTTCGCTGGCCTGGGCACTGGATGTGCCGGCGATCGGTGTGCATCACATGGAAGGCCACTTGCTGGCGCCGTTGATGGAAGACGACCCGCCGCAGGCGCCGTTCGTGGCCTTGCTGGTCTCCGGCGGGCATACCCAATTGGTGTCGGTGAAGGCGCTGGGCAGTTACGCAGTGCTGGGCGAGACGCTGGACGACGCGGCCGGCGAAGCCTTCGACAAGACCGCCAAGATGATGGGCCTGCCATACCCGGGTGGCCCGCAGCTGGCGGCTTTGGCCGAGACCGGCACGCCAGGGCGCTACAAGTTCGCGCGGCCGATGACCGACCGGCCCGGCCTGGATTTCAGTTTCAGCGGGCTCAAGACCCAGGTGCTGCTGGCCTGGCGGTCCAGCGACCAGTCCGACACCACCCGGGCGGACATCGCACGCGGCTTCGAAGACGCGGTGGTGGACACCCTGGCCATCAAGTGCCTGCGCGCGCTGGACGCGGCCGGCTGCAACACCTTGGTCGTGGCCGGCGGCGTGGGCGCAAACAAGCGCCTGCGCGCCCGCCTGCAAGAAGCTGCCCAGCGCCGCGGTGGCCGGGTCTGCTTCCCGCGCCCGGCCTTGTGCACCGACAACGGCGCGATGATCGCCTTCGCCGGCGCGCTGCGGCTGCAGGCCGGTGAGCATGCGGATGCGGCGGTGCATGTGACGCCGCGGTGGGACATGGCGAGCTTGCCGCTGTTGGCGGCGGCGCGAGATTCGGAAGTGGAGATTCGGGATTCGTAAAAAGCCGGCTCGCATTGCCCCCTGCTCTGACCAATCTCACATCTCAAATCCCCAATCCCGATTCCCCATGGATAAAGTGTTTATTGAAGGTCTCGACATCGATGCGCTGATCGGCATCTACGATTGGGAGCGGCGCATCCGACAGACCTTGCGGTTCGATCTGGAGATGGGCTTTGACAACCGCATTCCGGCGGCCAGTGATGACATCGCCGATACGCTGAACTACAAGGCGGTGAGCAAGCGCTTGATCGAGTTCGTGCAAGCCTCGGACTTCGGGCTGGTGGAGACGCTGGCCGAGCGCTGCGCGGCGCTCGTGCTGGACGAATTCGGCGTGCACTGGCTGCGGTTGAAGCTGAGCAAGCCGGGGGCGGTGCGCGGTGCGCAGGCGGTGGGGGTGATCATCGAACGGGAGCGGGCGGTCTGATTGCCGCCTGTGCCCTTGCTGGCGGCCATTTGGCTCCATGGCCGAGGCCTGGAGGACTGGGACGCGGGTGGAAAAGGCTCCGCCCAGCGGCCCTCTGGCGCGCACTCTGTGCTGTAACCGGCCTCTACAAATCCCCAAATCCCACTCCCGGCCCTCGAAACTTGCCTGCCTACAGGCGCGCCAGGCTAGAATTGCCGGCCATGTAAACGTTTTCTCAAGGATCTCATGGCTGCTGATCGCATCGAAACCCTGATTGCCCGGATGACCGTCGAAGAGAAGGTCGGACAGTTGGGTGTGTTCGCCGACATGGTGCGGCCGTTCGCGCCGGACGTGAATCCCGAGGCCAACGTGCGCAATGCCGACGAGGTGTTGCAGCAGGTGCGCGAGGGTCGGGTCGGCTCGCTGTTCAATGGCGTGGGCGCCGCGCTGGGCGTGCAGATCCAGAAAGTGGCCGTGGAAGAGAGCCGCCTGGGGATCCCGGTGATCCTGGCCGCCGACGTGATCCACGGGATGCGCACGGTGTTCCCGATCCCGCTGGGCGAGGCAGCCAGTTTCGAGCCGGCGTTGGCCGAGCGCACCGCGCGCGCCACCGCGATCGAGGCCACCGCCGCCGGCCTGCACTGGACCTACGCGCCGGCCGTGGATATCGCCCGCGACCAGCGCTGGGGTCGTGGCGCCGAGGGTGCCGGCGAAGACGTGATGCTGGGCGCGGTCTTTGCCGCTGCCCGTGTGCGCGGCTTCCAGGGCAGCGACCTGACCGCCCACGATTGCCTGCTGGCCACACCCAAGCATTTCGCCGCCTATGGCGCGGTGGCGGCGGGCATGGAATACAACACCGTCGACATCGCGCCGCAGACGCTGCGCGATGTGCACTTGCCGCCGTTCAAGGCCGCCTTCGATGCCGGCGCGTTGACCGTGATGTCGTCCTTCAACGACATCAACGGCGTGCCGGCCAGCGCCAACCATGAGTTGCTGACCGAGATCCTGCGCGGGGAATGGCAATTCCCCGGCGTGGTCATCTCCGATTACACCGCCGACATGGAATTGATCGCCCATGGCTATGCCGCCGATGAGCGCGACGCGACCAAGAAGGCCTTCCTGGCCGGTCTGGACCTGAGCATGCAAAGCGGCTTTTATGCCGCGCATCTGCCGTCGCTGGTGGAAAGCGGCGAGGTGCCGATGGCCACGCTGGATGCCAGCGTGCGGCGCATCCTGCAGCTGAAAGAAGCGATCGGGCTGTTCGACAATCCGTATCGCTCGCTGGACCCGGCGCGCGAAGCCGATACGACGCATCTGCCGGCGCACGATGCGCTGTCGCGCGATGCGGCGCGGCGTTCGATCGTGTTGTTGAAAAACCAAGGCGATGTGCTGCCGTTGAAGAAGAGCGGCCAGCGCATCGCGTTGATCGGCCCGTTCGTGCAGGACCGCGAAAACATCGAGGGCTGCTGGACCCTGTTCGGCGACAAGGAACGCTACGTGACGCTGGAGCAGGGCGTGCGTGCGGTGGTCGGCAGCCAGGATCTGAGCGTGGTGCCGGGCTGCGGCCTGGAAGAAACACTGCCGGGTGGCATTTCCGCTGCGATCGATGCGGCGCAGGCGGCCGATGTGGTGGTGCTGGCGTTGGGCGAGCCGCAGCGCTTCAGTGGCGAGGCGCAATCGCGCACCGAGATCACCTTGCCGCCGGCGCAACAGGCGCTGGCCGAAGCGGTTGCAGCGACCGGCACCCCGATGGTGGTGTTGCTGCGCAATGGCCGCGCGCTGGCCTTGAGTGGTGCAGTGCGCGATGCCGACGCGATTGCCGTGACTTGGTATCTGGGCACGCAGACCGGTACCGGCGTGGCCGATGTGTTGTTCGGCGACTACAACCCGTCGGCGCGTCTGCCGATCAGCTTCCCGAAGGTGACCGGGCAGCAGCCGTACTTCTATAACCATCTGCGCACCGGTCGCCCGGAATTGCCGACCCTGTCCGAGTACAAGGCGCGTTGGCGCGAGATGCCCAATGAACCGTTGTATCCCTTCGGGCATGGCTTGAGCTACACCAAGTTTGCATATGCGCAGCCGCAGTTGAGCGCGGCGCAACTCGGCTGGGATGAGGCGCTGACCATCACCACGCGTGTCACCAACACCGGCAAGGTCGCAGGCGAGGAAGTGGTGCAGTTGTATGTGCACGATCGCGTGGCCAGCCGCGTGCGCCCGGTGCGCGAACTCAAGGGGTTTCGCAAGGTGCTGCTGCAGCCCGGCGAGAGCCAGGACGTGGTGTTCACGCTGCAGCGCGATGTGCTGGCATTCACCAACCACAAGGGCGTCTTCGGTGCGGAGCCGGGTCTGTTCGATGTGTGGGTGTGCGCGTCAGCCACGAGCGGCGAGTCGGTGACCTTCGAATTGCTGGAACGCTGATAGTGGCGCACGTCGCATAGACAGCGTCTGGCGAGCGTGCGAACGGGCGACCACTGCGACAGCACGAAGCACCCGCTGATGTCGTGCCAAAGCGCGATGACGACGGTCCAATATCGCCATCGCGCTTGCCGGTACAGCGCGTCAGATGCACCGGCTTGCGGCCGAGTCGATTACGCGTCGTTCTCGACCGCCGCCTTGCTCTTGGGCGTGAGTTTGAGCAGACGCCCGTTACTGCCGCTGGCTTCGTCTTCGAGCAGCCACAGTGCGCCGTCCGGGCCTTGCTCCACTTCACGGATGCGTGCGCCCATGTCGTAACGGGCCACTTCGCGCGGTTGGTCGCCCAGCGACACCTGTACCAACGCCATCGACGACAGGCCGCCGATAAAGCCATTGCCGCGCCAGGCCGGGAACTGCTTACCGCTGTAAATCACAAAGCCTGCCGGCGAAATCACCGGCGTCCAGCTGATCTTGGGCGCGGCGAACTCCGGGCGCGTGTTGTGGTCGGGGATCGGCGTGCCGTCGTAGTGGTCGCCGTTGGAGACGATCGGGTAGCCGTAGTTGGCGCCGCGCTGGATCAGGTTCAACTCATCGCCGCCGAGCGGGCCCATTTCGTGTTCCCACAGGCGCCCCTTGCTGTCGAAGGCCAGGCCAAGAATATTGCGATGGCCCAACGACCACACCTGCGCAGCGACGCCTCCTTGCGCAACGAACGGGTTGTCGGCCGGGACGCTGCCGTCGTCGTTGAGCCGGATCAGCTTGCCGAGGTTGGCTTTTATGTCCTGGGCAGGAGTGAATTTCTGTCGTTCGCTGGAGCTGATCCACAGCTTGCCATCGGGCTCGAACGCGAGCCGATGCCCGAAGTGGCCATTGCCGGTGACCTTGGGATCCTGGCGCCAGATCACCTTCAGGTCCGAGAGCGTGCCGCCGCCGGTTGCATCCAGCGTGAGCTTGGCGCGCGCCACCGCCGCGCCGCGCGTGTCGCCCTCGCCCGGCTCGACATAACTCACGTAGACCAGCCCGTTCTTGGCGAAGCGCGGATGCGCCAAAACATCGCCAAAACCACCCTGGCCGCCGTACGCAACAGCCGGAACACCGGTAATGGCGCTCTTGCGTTTGGTCTTAAGGTCTAGCCGCATCAAGGCGCCGCGCTTTTCGCTGACCAACAAGCTGCCATCGGGCAGAAAGGTCATTGCCCAGGGTTCGTCGAAATCGGCGACCGTGGTGGCCTGAAATGGCCACTGTGCTTTGGGAATGGAGGCCGCGGGGGCGGCTGCGGGCGCAGCAACTGCCGTGCCGGCGGTGAACAAGGTGGCCGAGCAGGCCAGAGCAAGCAGACGACGGACAGACATGGGGTCCTCCTGGGGATGGGCGCGGTCCGTTGCAGCCCTCCCGCAACGTGTCCCGCGTCGGGTTTTCAAGTACCTTACACGACGCCGTCGCGCTCGCCCTTGTTGCAGATCACTGTCTGCAAGACGCCCGCGTCTCACGTCGTTGTATGTCGTGCATCGTTTCACCATGAAAAGGAGTTTCCATGGTCTCGCAAAAAACCTCGCTGGCTTTTATCGCCGCATCCTGGGCCGCATTATTGCTCGGTAGTGCGGCCTATCTGATGGGTTTGTAGAATGCCCAGATGTTGCTCAACGAGAAGGGCTACTACTTCACGCTCTTATTGTTCGGTTTGTTCGCCTCGGTCTCGTTGCAAAAGAGCGTGCGTGACCGTGCCGATGGAATTCCGGTTACCGGCCTGTACTACGCCATCTGCTGGTTCTCGCTCATCGTTGCGTTGGTACTGCTGACCATCGGCTTGATCAATGCCACGCTGTTGCTGAGCGAGAAAGGCTTTTACGCAATGGCCTACGCGCTGAGCCTGTTTGGTGCGGTTGCGGTGCAGAAGAATATCCGCGATGCGATGGAGATCACCGACGCACCACGCAGTGCGCGTAGCGTGCCGCCGGCACTGGATTGATGCGTTAAAGATCGTGCGATGCAACAACGCCACCTCCACGGTGGCGTTGTCGTTTTAGCGCTTATGTGTATGGTCGCCAGTGACGAAATCGGCCGCATTTTCCCAGGCGCGCCTGACCGCATGCCGCGCCTTGCTCCAACTCAGCGACGAAGTGCCGCGCTTGGCTTCCCAGTCGCGATGCAGCTCGGCCTCGACCTGGTCGTAAGCGCGCGCGTTGTCGCGGATGCGCGCTTCATGGCCTGCGAGATACGCACTTTCGTAGTCTTCGTAGCGGTCGCCTTCGGTGTAATACGGCTCTTCGGTAAAGCGTTCGCGCCAATACGTGAAAACGTTCTGACGAGGGTCCTCGTCCGGCGCCCGGCCCGGGGTCTGATATGGCACGTTCATGCCTGTCTCCGTGGTGGATGTGCGACTTACCCTAGGTTGATTGCCGTTAATTTCATTGCCAGAGCGGGTGAGGAGAACATCAACGCAGCAGGCTCGAGACGGCGAGGCAGGGCGCGCCGTTAATGCGGTATTGCTGCAGCGTTGCACGGCGTGGAGGGTGTCTTGGTCGGCGCTTTAGGTGGTCGCCGAGGCCGCTTCATACGGCAATGGGGTGGCGCCGACGGCCACCATGGCGGCCTCGGCCTCCTGCAACGCCCGCTGCTCTGCGTCGATAATCACCAGCACGCGCCCGGCCTGGATTTGCTCTTCGAACTGACGGCGTAGCGGATCGGGCACCGTGGCGCCGATCAATGCCGACGACCAGCTGCCGACCAGCGCGCCGGCCAGTGCCATGACGCCCGCGCCGGCCAAGGTCAGCCCGATTGGAGGTACCGCGATGGCGACCAAACCTGCCACCAGGCCAGCCGCTCCACCGGTAGCTGCACCGCGTGCGGCAGCGGGAAGGAAGTCCGTCTTGACGTCCTTGCGTTCGTCTGGCACCTCCTGCAGTTCGATATCGGAGCGGGCAATCAACGACAGCGCGTCGTTGTCGATGCTGGCGCTGCGCGCGGCCTTCAGCACGCGTTGCGCGCTGTCGAGATCGGCGGTGCTGTAGACATGGCGCAGTTTCATCGCAAGCTCCCATGCAGGTAGGAGCGCAGGGTTGGGTGCGTGCGGTTAGGTGTGTGTGAGCGCTGCGCGAGCGTGCTGCGAAATCGCAGGTCACCGCCGGGCGAGCGTTTCGCTGCCCGACGGACGGAGCCATGCGGAACGCGTGGTTTTCGGGTGGGCATTGCCGTTTCAAGGCTGCTCAGCGCAACTCATCGAAACTCCTAGACGTCTTCAACCTGTTTGCGTGGGAAAAGATAAAACACCCAACCGACCAAGAGTGCCACGCCTGCAGCGGCCAAATTCTGCCAACTGGCGCTGGCCAGCAGGCCAAGCGACAGCACCAGGGCGGTGATCGGAATGGTCGGGCCGCCGGGCAGGCGCAACGTGTCGGTGCGCTGCCGGTACCTGCGCGCCAGCACGATCACTGCTGCGGCGGTGCCGATGTAGGCGAACAGACGGGTGACCATCGACAGCAATGCCAGCTGCGTAAACGATCCAGACAACGCCAATGCAAGCGACAACGCACCCTGGGTGAGCACCGCCGCGGCGGGCGTGTGGAAGCGCGGATGCACCCGTGCCAGAAACGCAGGCCCATACCCATCGCGGGCAAGCGCAAACACAAAGCGCGGGCCGAGCATCACGGTGTTGCTGGTGGTGCCGAGGATGGAAATGGTGGCGCCCACGGTGAGGATCAGTGCCAACGCTTCGCCACCGAATCGGCTTGCGGCATCTGCCAGCGGCGTCGGCGAGGCCGCAAGGTTGGGCAGGGTACCCTGCGCCACCACCTGCACCGCGGCGTAGATCAGGGTGACGGTGACGATCATGGTGATCAACGCAAATGGCACATCGCGTCGCGGGTTGCGGTATTCGCCAGCGGCTGCGGGAATGTTTTCGAAACCCGCGTAGGCGAACAGCAGCAACAAGGCCGCTTCACCGAGATTGCCCAGGTCGCGCAGATCGGGCGCGGTGCCGGCAAAGGCCCACGACCAATCGACATAGAACAGGCCGATGGCCACGAACAGCAACAACGGCACCAGCTTGCCGATCACCAGCGCGATGCCGGTGCGCGCGGCCGATTTCACGCCGATCACGTTGATGGCGGTGAGCAGGCCCAACGAGCCGACGACGACCAGCAAACGCGCCCAGGTGTCGGTGGAGGCGGTGGGCCAGAACCGCGCCACTGCATCGGCCAGGCCATTGCTCAAGGCGGCCGCCGAACTGATGCGGGTGAGCCAGATCATCCAGCCGATCTGGAAGCCGACAAACGGGCCGAATGCTTCGCGCGTATAGAGGTAGCTGCCGCCCGGCCTATCGAAGTAGCTGCCCGCCTGCGCGTAGCACAGCACCAGCAAGGCGACCGCAAGGCCGGCCAGCATCACGGCCCACAGGCTCATTGGCCCGAGCAGCGCGGCGGTTGCGGCCGGCAGCAGGTAGATGCCGCTGCCGATGACATCGTTGATCGACAGGCCAACGATCTGCCATCGGCTGACGACGCGGACCAGACCCGTCGCGTCCGGCGCAGGCTGCGGTGTGCTCATGGCGCATCCTCGGTCAGTGCAGGCAATTGCCATGCCGTGTGCAGGCGTGCGTATTCGGCGCGTGGCAGCAGCACGAATAGCGGGTGATCGTCCGGTTTCAGCCAGGCGAGCAAGCGTTGCATGTCGTCCGCCGCCATTGCGGTGCAGCCGGCGGTGACCTGGCCCGGCGTGCGCCACAAGTGCGCGAAGATGCAGCTGCCGCGTCCGGGTATGGCCTTGGGGTTGTGCGCGATCACGAAGCCCTCGCTGTAGCGCGCATCGCCTGGATGGCGCAGATCCAGACGCATCGGCTCGGTCGAGCCGGCGACGGCCGCCTCGCCGACTTGCGCGGCATCGACGATGCGGTTGTACAGCGGCGAGCTGGGCACGTCCATGCAGTAATGGGTGGCGCTCATCGCCTGGTACGGCATCGCGCTGTCGATCTTCGCGGCATCGACGAGCGCCGGGCCGATGGCGAAGACGCCGGCAGGGCTGCGGCCATCGCCTTCTTGCTTTTGCGGGCCTTGCGTCTGCGCCGGATGCAGGCCCTCGCCCCAGGCGCTGCCATGCCGCCCGAGCGCGACGGCGAAGCTCTGTGCAGCCGGTTGCCATGTGCCATCCACACGTGTGAAGGTGCGCAGACGTGCCTGGGTGCTGTCCCAGTCCGCGGGAGTCACCACGATCAACGTGGGAGCCTGATTCAACGCATCGATCGGGCTGGCCGCGATGGCGAGACTGCTGCAGCTTGTCAGCGCCAACAGCACAATGGATCGAAACACGGTGGCAAGGTGCATGCAGGCTCCGGGCAATGGGTCGAGCGGGATGAGTCCAAGAGTGGCTAACAAAACGTAGCGAGCGGTCGTCAGGTGGGCGTGGACGGCGCACAGGAACCGGAGTGTACGAGGGGTACATGAGGATTCCGAGCACCGGCCGCGCCCGTCTGGCGGCTGCGCAGTAGTTTTGTTAGCCGCTCCAAGAGGGTGTTTACATAATCATACAATTGCATCATCTCCTGACGACTAGCCATCAAGATGGGCCGCCCGCCGAAGATTCAAGCCGAACACGAAGCAATGTTGGTGGAAATCGTAGAGTCGGATCCGACTGCGACGATAGAAGAAGTCAGGTTGGAGCTTTTTCGTCGCTGCAACGTGAAGGTTCACGATCAAACGCTGGCATCGACGTTGAAGAGGCTTAGGATTGAACGCATGCCCAGCCACGAGGTGGTGACGATCGAGAAAGCCGAGACGGATGTGCCACGCTATGGCGATACCGATGCTCATCGCCGCCAGACGCCAGAACAGACGTCCCCCAGCTGCCTGACCGACGCTGAATGGGAGTTGGTCAGGGATATTTTCGAGAACGAAGGCGGTCGCGGCTTGCCGCCCCGCATCAGCCGCACAGTGTTGGTGGACATCTGCTGTTACGTGGTTGGCAGCGGTGGATCGTGGCGGATGCTACCCAGGCATTTTCCTCGTTGGCAAGCAGTGTATGGGACCTTTCGCCAGCGTGAGCGAGCAAGGCGAGGTCGAGCAAATGGCTGAGCGTCTGCGCGCACACTGGCGCGAGCGTGCAGCGAAGGACGACGAGCCGATCGCCGCGGTCATTGACGCACAATCCACACGGGGG
>NZ_JFAQ01000093.1 GCF_001304695.1 Xanthomonas axonopodis | reverse complement strand
ACCAATTCCAGGGCTTTCTGGACATCGGGATCAGTACGCTCAGAGGAAGGGTCGAAGCTCCTGCCACGGACCTTTAGGGCAACGCTGATCAAGTTCCAAAGATGCGAGGATAAGTGCTTCGCAGCGATGGTGGTGCAAGCCGATGAAGCAGCGGACCTTGGCAATGTCAGCTGACCAGGGCAACGGGTTTGAACAGTACCGTCGCCCGACGCGGCGCGATGTGTTCCTGGCACGGATGGAGACGCTGGTGCCGTGGATGGCACTGTGCGCGGTGATCGCCCCGCACTATCCCAGGGCCGGCAAAGGTCGCCATCCAGTTGGCCTGGAGCGGATGCTGCGGATGTACTTCGTCCAGCAGTGGTTCAATCTGGCCGACCAGGCCTGCGAGGAGGCGTTGCTGGACAGCACCGCGCTACGCCGGTTCGTGGGCATCGACCTGGGCTGTGAGCGGGTGCCCGATGCGACCACGCTGCTGAAGTTCCGGCGCTTGCTTGAGACCCACGACCTCGGCGCGGAGCTGTTCTTGCAGGTGAACCAGGAACTGGAGAAGCAGGGCCTGAAGCTGGGCACCGGGACGATCGTGGACGCCACGCTGATTGGCGCGCCCAGTTCGACCAAGAACGTCAAGAAGGAGCGCGATCCGGAGATGCACCAGACCCGCAAAGGACAGCAGTGGTACTTCGGGATGAAGCTGCACATTGGCGTGGACAGCCGCACGGGCCTGGCCCACAGCGCGGCGGTGACGGCGGCCAACGTGCATGACAAGCATCTGTTGGAAGAGCTGCTACATGGCGATGAGCGGCGGGTGTATGGAGATAGTGCCTATGCCAGCCAGAAGACGCTGATCCAGGCGCATGCGCCCAAGGCGAAAGACTTCACCAATCAACGGACCAGGCGAGGCGGCCAGGTTGACGAAGTACAGCGAGGAAAGAACCGCAACAAGTCGCGGATCCGAGCACGGGTCGAGCACGTGTTTGCGGTGATCAAACGGCTGTGGGGCTTCAACAAGGTGCGCTATCGGGGCTTGCAGAAGAATGCGACGCGCAGCTTCGTGGCCTTGGGGCTGGCCAACCTCTACCTGGCGCGCGCAAGGTTGCCCACATGAAGCACAGAGGCCTCCCAACAGAGGCCTCGATCACCGGGATTGCCCTGAATGGGCAAAGCGATCTACGCGCCCCATCGTCTATGTGCATCCAACCTCCCGCGAAACGCGGGAACGGGGCTTGATCAGCGTTGCCTTAACTGTTCGTGTTGGAGGTCCAGCCCACGCTGGACCGACACTTCGATCGGGGTACTGATGGCCACGGCGGTTTCCACATGAGCT
>NZ_JFAQ01000092.1 GCF_001304695.1 Xanthomonas axonopodis | reverse complement strand
GTTGCCCACATGAAGCACAGAGGCCTCCCAACAGAGGCCTCGATCACCGGGATTGCCCTGAATGGGCAAAGCGATCTACGCGCCCCATCGTCTATGTGCATCCAACCTCCCGCGAAACGCGGGAACGGGGCTTGATCAGCGTTGCCCTAACTTTCTAGTGCGGTGGCCTTGCCGCTTGCGGCATGGATGCCGCCACAGAGCCCCCATGGACGGGTTGACGGCGTGTCCCGCGGGCGGCGAGGTTACAGCGCACTCGACGCACTAGCAGCTGATCGCTTTCTCAGATCTTCGCGCGCTGCTCGCGCAAACCGGTCAACTGTGTGGTCCAGTCGTTCAAGCGCGCACGTTCCTGTTCGACCACGGCGGCCGGTGCGTTTTGCACGAAGGTGGCGCTGCCGAGTTTGCCGTTGCACTTGGCGATCTCGCCTTCCACGCGCTTGATTTCCTTGTCCAGGCGGCTGCGTTCGGCATCCATGTCGACCAGGCCTTCCAGTGGCACCAGCAACGTGAGTTCGCCGACGATGGCGGCGGCCGACGGTGGTGTGTCCTGGCCGGCGTCCAGCCAGTCGATGCGTTCCAGCTTGAGCAGGAACGATAGCTGCGAGGCGAAACGGGCAACACGCGGGCGGTCGTCGGCAGTGCCGGCTTGCAGCAGCAGGCGCACCTGCTTGGACGGAGGCACGTTCAATTCGCTGCGCACGCGGCGCAGCGCCGATACCATCGACTTGAGCCATTCGACATCGGCTTCGGCGGTGGCATAGCCGCTGGTATCGACATCGCCGACCTGCGGGAAACTCTGCAACGAGATCGTGGCGGTGGTGATACCCAGGCGTGGTGCGACCTGCTGCCACAATTCTTCGGTGACGAACGGGGTGAGCGGGTGCAACAGGCGCAGCAACGACTCCAGCACATACAGCAGCGTGTGGCGCGTGCTGGCGGCCGCGTCGGCGTCTTGGCTGCTGAGCGCCGGCTTGGCCAGCTCCACGAACCAGTCGCAGAACGCGTTCCAGGCGAATTCGTATAGCGACTGCGCGAGCAGGTCGAAGCGATAGTTGGCGTAATGGGTGTGGGTTTCTGCAGCGACCTTGTCCAGGCGCGCCAGGATCCACTTCTCCGCTTCGGTGCGCGGCTGCGGCACGCCGGTAAAGCGTGCGCCTTCGGTATTCATCAGCACAAAGCGCGTGGCGTTCCACAGCTTGTTGCAGAAATTCTTGTAGCCCTCGGCGCGGCCCAGGTCGAACTTGATGTCGCGGCCATGCGTGGCGAGTGCGGCGATGGTGAAGCGCAGCGCGTCGGCACCGTGGGCGATGATGCCGTCCGGGAATTCCTTGCGCGTGGCTTTTTCGATCTTTTCTGCCATGCGCGGCTGCATCAAGCCATGGGTGCGCTTGGCTACCAGATCCTCGATGCTGATGCCGTCGATGATGTCCAGCGGATCGAGCACGTTGCCCTTGGACTTGGACATCTTCTGGCCTTGCGCATCGCGAATCAGGCCGGTGATGTAGACATCGCGGAACGGCACCTGGCCAGTGAAGCTGTCGGTGGCCATGATCATGCGCGCCACCCAGAAGAAGATGATGTCGAAGCCGGTCACCAAGACCGACGACGGCAGATAACGCGCGAAGCCGCGCTCGGCCATCGCCTGCGCATCCGGCCAGCCCAGCGTGGAGAACGGCCACAGCTGGGAAGAGAACCAGGTTTCCAGCACGTCGCTGTCCTGATGCAGCGCAATCTCCGCACCCAGGCCATGTTTGGCGCGCACCTTGGCTTCGTCATGGCCCACGTAATACTTGCCGGCCTCGTCGAACCACGCCGGGATGCGATGGCCCCACCACAGCTGGCGGCTGATGCACCAATCCTGGATGTTTTCCATCCAGTGGCGATAGGTGTTGATCCAGTTCGGCGGCACGAACTGGATCTGGCCGCTCTCGACCAGTTCCAGGCCGCGTTTTGCCAGCGCATCCATTTTCACGAACCACTGGTCGGTGAGGTAGGGCTCGATCACCTGGCCGGTGCGGTCGCCGCGCGGCACCTGCAGCTTGTGCGGCTTGGTTTCCACAAGGATGCCCAGGTCTTCCAGCTCGGACAGCACCAGTTTGCGCGCGTCGTAGCGATCCAGGCCGCGGTAGCGTTCCGGTGCGTTGTCGTTGATGGTGGCCGTGACGGTGAACAGACTGATCAACGGCAAGTCGTGCCGCACACCCACCTGGTAATCGTTGAAATCGTGCGCAGGCGTGACCTTGACCACGCCGGTGCCAAAGGCGCGGTCCACATAATCGTCGGTGATCACCGGCACGCGCCGGCCGGTCAGCGGCAGCACAATGCGCGCGGTGTGCAGGGTGAGATAGCGCGGGTCTTCCGGATGCACCATCACCGCGGTATCGCCCAGCATGGTTTCCGGGCGCGTGGTGGCCACCACCAAGTAGTCGCGGGTTTCGCGCAGGGTCTCGTTGCCGTCGGCATCTTGCTCGACGTGTTCGTAGCTGACGCCATCGGCCAACGGGTAACGGATCGACCACAGAAAGCCGTCTTCTTCGACGTTTTCCACTTCCAGGTCGGAGATCGCAGTCTTCAGCACCGGGTCCCAGTTGACCAGGCGTTGGCCGCGATAGATCAGGCCCTGTTCGTACCAACGCACGAACGCCTCATTCACCGCCGCCGACGGCTGCGGATCCATGGTGAAGGTGCTGCGCGACCAATCGCTGGACGTGCCCAGCCGGCGCATCTGGCGCTCGATGGTGTCGCCGGATTCGGCCTTCCACTCCCACACCTTGGCGATGAAGCCCTCGCGCCCCAGCGAATCGCGCGTTTGTCCCTTGCCTTCCAGCGCCAGATTGCGCGAGACAACCATCTCGGTGGCGATGCCGGCATGGTCGGTGCCCACCTGCCACAGGGTGTCGTAACCACGCATGCGGTGATAGCGCACCAACGCATCCATCAGCGTCTGCTGAAACGCATGGCCCATGTGCAGCGTGCCGGTGACATTGGGCGGCGGCAGCAACACGGTGTACGGCTCACCCTTGCCGGACGGTGCGAAATAACCGGCCGCCTCCCACTGCGCGTACAGGCGCGATTCGAAGGAAGAGGGGTCGTAGCTGGAGGCGAGTTGTGTCATGGTGGAATCGAAAGGAGACTGGAAATTTGATTGATCGAAGTGGTGCCAGTTAGCGCCAGAATGCAGTTTTTTCGTTTTTTCAGAGAGGGGCGGAGGTATTTGGAAAATCTGTCAGTGATTCATTATGCCGTAAGCTTTGTTAGCCTACGCAGTCCATCGCGAAACTTACAGAAGCTTGGAGACTGATTGAGCTCTACATCCATATTGGGGCAGATATTGTCAGCCCATTCATGCTTCACCTCGCCAGGTAGCGGCCAGCCGGCTTTGATGATGGCTGCAGATCCGCCAGGGTAAACTGCGTCCGCCAAAAGCTCCCAGGTTCCACAGATGCTGTCCTGCTGATAGCCTGAAAGTATTTCTTTTCTTGCTTTTGGATAGGCCGCGAGCACGGCTGGCTTGTCGCCCAGAAACCAGGATTCCATTTCCTCGATCGCGAGGCGAAAAACAGTCTTCGGCGCCGGATTGCACTGCTGCGCCACGGTTTTCAAATCGGCCAGGAAAGTAGCGCAGTCACGTCGATCACTATCTAAGACAACAACAACTGCATCTACGCCTGGCGTTCTGCCGTACCCGCTGAGGAGTCTGGGAAGCTGGTTCAATAAGGCGCGCTTTGCAGGGTCTGCATTAGTCGAAAGGCCAGATGGTAGTCGTCCGATCCCCTTGTAAGGGTGGATGCGCCACGTATGCGGTTCTCCATGCTGTCCGATGACGGCAGGCAGCAGCATGCTCACCACCTTGACGCCAGAACTGTCTTCCACAAGGACTTCAATATGCATACTTATTTTGTATCCAAGTAGTCGCCGTACCAAAGTCCACCGAGAGGCAAGCCTTCTTCTACGAGATTACGCACCAACTCGATATCGGACGCTCGGCAAATGGTGGAAAATCCATTTTCTCCTTTCTCGAGTATCCAGACTTCCTTGGCTGAAAGTGCATCTACGAAATAGGGCTGGTGGGTGGTGACGAAGATCTGTGGTGCGTTCTTCTTTCCCGTGGCATGGCTTCGCAGTTCCCGCGCAAGTGAATCGAGTAATCGATGGTAAAGGCCGTTCTCGGGCTCCTCGATACAGATAAATGGCGGTGGTTCAGGATCTTCCATCAAGAGCAGGTATGCGAATATCTTCAGCGTTCCATCCGACATCTGGCCAGCATAGAAGGGATCGTTGAAGGCACCGTCGTTGAATTGAAGAAGCACGCGTTTGTCTTCCGTAACAGTTGTTCTGATGCTGTGCACGCCAGGAATTTTTGCCGCGATACGGTCAAGGATTGTCTTGAAACGTTCTTTATGTTCGCGTTCCATATACTGAACGACATTTCCGATGTTTTCGCCGTGCACATCGAGATGCCGCTGAGCTCCGGCCGAAGGGATGGAGCGTGCAGCGTCTGGGTGAAAATAGGAGAGATACCAGCCTTTCAGGAAGTCGCGGAAACGTTTGATGCGCGGATGCTCTTTCAATGTGCCAAGCGTTGCAATTCCTAACTGGCGCAAATCAGTGAGCTCGACATCCTCTTGAGCGCGATCTTCTTCGCCGCTGGATGTTTCCACCGCTTCTTCGCCAGCCCATACTTTTCCAACGCCGTGGTGCAGGCGTAAGAATGGGTAGGGTCGTCCGTGTTTCTGTCCTTTGCGACGCTGCTTGAGAACCTCTGACTCGACGAATGGCCGCCCGCTGCTGTCCAGGTTGATAGCCAGCTCGTAGGTGATGGGGCGTTCGCCCTTGGCTTCTCGGTAATAGATATCGAACCGTATGGATTCTTCGGTTCCCAAAGAGCGCATGCGCTCGAAGCCTCCGCGTTGTTTGTCGTCGCAGGCCGATTCCACATCTTTCGACAAGCAGTCGGCGACAAAGCCGAAGGCATCGAATAGTGTGCTTTTCCCGACACCGTTCTTGCCGATGACAACGGTGAAAGGAGTCAGCGGATCCCCCTGCTGTTCAGCAGACAGGCGTCCAAGCGTGATGTCGCGCAGCGCGCGATAGTTGCGGACACGAAAGCCTTCGATTAATGCCATATCTTTCCCCTACATGTCGTATTTCGTGAGTTCCAGGCCCAGGGCCTTGTACTGTTTCCAGCGTTCGCGCAGCGGTTCGCGGGCGGCGGGGTCGGCCGGCACCACTTCCAGTACGCGGTCGCAGGCGCCCAGGTACGGGTCGTCGCGCAGGTTGATCACCAGCGGACGCGAGGGGGCGGCGAATTCCGGCGCGGCGATCAACACCGGGGCCAGTTCGTCTTCCTCGTCGGTGCCGGCAATCTGGTGCGGCACGTAGGCCTCGTCGTCGAACGCCCACAGCAGGTCGTCCAGCGCCTCGGCCTGTTCCGTGTCGCGGGCCAGGATCAAGGTGGGCAGGTTGGCGTCATTGGCCTTGCGCGCCAGCTCGCAGACCAGCCGCAGCGGTTCGTTGAGGAAGCGCGGCTTGGCGATCAGGTAGAAGTCGGCACGGGGCATCAGGGCAGGGATTCGTTGAGGGGATTCGGGATTGGTAACAGCAGGCCACTGTCTGCCTGCGAGTTGCTAAGGACGGCGGGATGCGTGTGCTTGCACGAATCCCGAATCTCCACTCCCCAATCACGCCGCGCCGCTTGCGGCGCGATCCAGCAACCACTGCGTCAGCAGGCCGACCGGGCGGCCGGTGGCCATGCCGCGCTTGCCTTCATCGCTGGCCACGCCGGCAATGTCCAGATGCGCCCAGCGCTGGTTCTCGGTGAAGCGCGACAGGAAGCAGCCGGCGGTGATGGCGCCGCCCCAGCGGCCGCCGATGTTGTAAACGTCGGCGAAGGTGGAATCCAGCAAACCCTGGTATTCGTCCCACAGCGGCAGGCGCCAGGCGCGGTCGAACACGTGCTCGCCGGCGCTGAGCAGTTCGTTGGCCAGGTCGTCGTGCTTGCTCATCAGGCCGGCAGTCTGGTGGCCCAGCGCCACCATGCAGGCACCGGTCAGCGTGGCCACGTCCACCAGCGCCTCGGGGTTGAAGCGCTCGGCGTAGGTCAGCGCATCGCACAGGATCAGGCGGCCTTCGGCATCGGTATTGCCGACTTCGATGGTCTTGCCCGACATGCTGGTGATCACGTCGGAGGGGCGGTAGGCATTGCCGTCGATGGCGTTTTCCACCGCCGGCACCACCACCACCAGGTTGATCGGCAGCTCGGCCTTGACCGTGGCTACGAAGGTGCCGATGACGTTGGCACCACCGCACATGTCGTACTTCATTTCCTCAATGCCGCCCTGCGTCTTGAGGTTGACGCCGCCGGTGTCGAAGGTGATGCCCTTGCCGACCAGCACGTACGGGCGTGCGTCGCCGCCGCCGTTCCACTTCAACACGATCAGGCGCGGGCGGTTGGCCGAGCCACGTGCCACCGACAGCAGCGAGCCCATGCCGAGCGCTTCCATCTGGGCCTCGTCCAGGACCTCGGCCTCTGCGCCGGAGAACTTGCCGGCAAATGCCGCCGCGGTGTCGGCCAGATAGGCCGGGCTGCAGTAGTTCGGCGGCAGGTTGCCCAGCTCGCGGGCGAATTCCACGCCTTCGGCGGTGGCCAAGCCCACGGCGAGCGCGCGGGCGTCGTTGCCGGCAATCGCCAGGGTGGTCAAGCCGGTCTCGTCCACCTTCTTCTTGCCCAGCGTGGCGGTGTAGCGGTAGGCCGCATGGTCGCTGACGGTCACTGCCTGGCGGATGTTCCAGGCGGCATCGCGGGCCTTGACGGTGAGTTCGGTCAGGGTGAGCAGGGCGGTACCGACCGCGCCGGTCTTCAGCGCGCGGGTCGCATCGCCGACGGCCTTGAGGTAGGGCGCCACGCCGAACTTGCCGGCTTCGCCCAGGCCGACCACCAGCACGCGCGGCGCGGTGACGCCGGGCAGGTCGTGCAGTAGGGTGGTGCTGCCGGTCTTGCTGGCCACGTCGCCGCGCGCGACCAAGGCCCTCAGACGGCCCTGGCTGGCGCTGTCCAGTGCCTGGGCAGCGGGCGAAAGGGTCTTGTCGGCGAACACGCCAACCACGATGCAGTCGACGGCAGCGCTTGCCGGCGCGTCTTGGTTCAGGGTGAATTGCAGGGCCATTGATCAGATTCCGTAGGCAAATCCGTACAATCGCGGGCTGTTTACGCCAACCGGACTAGGCTGGCGGCGCCGCGAACGAATCCGAGAGTTTAAAACAAGCCCACCCCATGCCGAAGCTCGATCGATACCTGCTTAGCGATTTCACCCAGAGCTTCCTGGCCACTTTGATCGTGCTGCTGGTCGTCAGCGTCGGAGGCGTGCTGGTGGATATCCTCGGCAATATCGCCGACGGCCGGATCCCGGCGCGCTTGCTGCTGTCGCAGGTGGGGCTGCAATTCGTGGCGTACCTGCCCATCATCCTGCCGCTGGCCTTGATGCTGGGCTTGCTGCTGGCATTGGCGCGGCTGTACCGCGATTCAGAAATGGCCGTCATTACCGCCATTGGCGTGGGCCCCAAGCGCATGCTGCGGCCGATGCTGATGCTGGTGGTGCCCGTGGTGGTGGTGATCGGGTTGTGCTCGCTGTGGCTGGGCCCCTGGGCGAGCCGCACTGCCGAGGCGATGCTGGAAGATGCCAACCGCAGTGTGCTGATGGCCGGCCTGGAGTCGGGCCAGTTCACGCCGTTGTCCGGCGGTGGGGTGGTGTATATGCAGACGATCTCTGCCGACGGCAAGGGCCTGGGCAAGGTCTTCATGCAGCGGCAGCAGAACGACCGCATCGATGTGGTCAGCGCCGACCGCGGCGCGATGTTCTTTGAAGGCAAAACCGACCGTTACCTGCGCCTGGACGATGGCTACCGCACGGAAGGCCCGGCGAGCGGCGCGACCCTGGACTACCGCTTGATGAAGTTCGCCAGCAGCGATATCGCCTTGCCCGACCGCACCCGCGTGCACGATGCCGACGACCCGGAAGTGATGTGGACCACCGAGCTGCTGTCCGACGAGCGCCCCGCCGCGCGTGCCCAGCTGCATGAGCGCCTAGCGCCGCCATTACTGGCACTGGCGTTTGCCTTGCTGACCTTGCCGCTGTCGCGCAGCGCGCCGCGGCAGCAGCGTTATGGCCGGATCATGCTGGCGTTTCTGGCGTACATGGTGGGTACCAATCTGATGATCGTCGGCACCCAGTGGATCGCCAACGGCAAGACCCCGGCGGCGCTGGGCTTGTGGTGGTTGACGCTGCCGCTGCTGGCAGTGGCGGTGTGGGCGTATGCGCGCGATGGCCGCGTGCGTCGGCCGAGGGTGCGCGCATGAAGCTGACGCCGCGGGTCCACGATTGGTATGTCGGTCGCGTAGTGCTGTTTACCGTGCTGCTGACCTGGGCGGTGCTGCTGGGGCTGGATCTGGTCAACGCTTTTGCCAGCGAAGCCAAGAATATCGGGCAGGGCAGCTACACCTTCGGGCACGCGGTGGCGTACGTGGCCTACACCGTGCCGCGCCGGGCCTATACCTTGTTCCCGACCGCCGCGGTGATTGGCGCGCTGATGGGGCTGGGCCAGTTGGCCGCCACCTCCGAGCTGACGGCGCTGCGCGCGCTGGGCGTGTCGCGCAAACGCATGTCTGCCTCGGTGGTCGCAGCGATGGCGCTGCTGACCGCCAGCATGGTGATCAGTGGCGAAACCATCGGGCCGTGGGCACATAACCAGGCCGACACGCTCAAGGCCAGTGCCCGCTACGACAGCGATATGGCGTCTTCCCGCTACGCCGGGCTGTGGGCGCGTGAGGGTGATACCTTCCTCAACGCATTGAGCGGTGAAGAGAAGCTGCTCGATGACGGTGGCACCGCACTGGATCTGCACGATGTGCGGCTGTACCACCTTGATCCTGGTGGCAGGATGCAGCAATTGACCTACGCCTCGGTGGCCGAGCATCGCGACGGCCATTGGACCCTGCGTCAGGTCCGTCGCGACACCTTCCAGGAACGCTCGGTGCAGCGCGAAACCTTTCCCGAATTGCCGTGGCAGACGCAACTGAATCCTGCCGCGCTGGCCGCTGGCCTGGCCAAGCCGCGCAATCTCTCCGCGCACGATCTGGAGCAGAGCATCGAATACCGTCGCCGCAATGGATTGGACGCGCGCGATTACGAAGATCAGTACTGGAGCCGTTGGTTCTATCCGCTCAACGTGCTGGCGCTGTGCATGGCGGCAATCCCGTTCTCGTTCGGGTCGCTGCGCAGTGGTGGGCTTGGCAAGCGCCTGTTCCTGGGCATTCTGTTTGCGCTGGGTTTCTGGCTGCTGCAGCTGTTCTTCGGCCGTATGGCCGGCGCCCTCAAGCTCGATTACCGCATTGCCTATGCCCTGCCGCCCATGGTGATGCTGAGTGTGTCGGCGTGGTTGTTCCGGCGACGCAGCAGTTGAGCCGCGCACCGCATGCCCTGGCCGATACCGATCAACGTGCGCTTGCGCAGGCGGTCGGCGAGGTACTGCAATATCTGTGGGATCCGATCGGCGTTGCGGGCGTGCCGCAGGCGCGCGATGAGTACGGCAGTTATGTCCCCGAGATCTGCACGCTGCTGTGGCAGGGCGCAGATCAGGCAACGGTCGCCACGGCCTTGCGTGAGATTGCCAGGCAGCGCATGGGCCTTCACGACACTGACGTTCTGGCCGAGCAGACGGCCCGCCATTTGATGGCATGGCGCGAGGTCATCACCCGTTAGAAGTGGGGCGATACGTCAGGCGTATCGGCTGGCCGGTTTCGGCAGTCCTCTTGATCAGGCGAACGCGGGTTCGACCTCGCACGTCCAGGCATGTCTGCCCCGAGGCGGCTGCGTAGTGCAGTTGCCAGCACGTGCCGTTGAGGGGCTGGCCGGAATTTCATATGTGTCCCTGGCATCCGCAATCGGTAGTAACAAGCCGGCCCTTCAGCCGCAGCACGCTACCTCGCTAGCATTCGCTAGCGGCGCGTTGGTTGTGTTGCTAATGCTTGGGAATGCGATGTAGCCAGGTTCCACTTGCGCGGTCGTGCCAGGTCAGCCGGTCGCGATCCAGCCACGCCCACCAGAATCCCAGCCCGCCCAGCGCCAGCGACAAGGTGCCGACGGCATAGCGGATCCACAGCGCACGCCATGAGACTTGTGGGTCGATCAAGCGCAGCCGCCAGGGGCGCATGCCCAGCGTCTGCCCGCCGCGTCGCCAGCTGACGGTGGCGTAGATGCCTGCGGCGATCCAGCAGCACAGCCACAACAGCCATTGCCAGCCGCTGAAGGGCGCGATGTTTTCGCGCGCGGGGTGCCCGGCGAGCGTAAAGCCCAGCGTGAACACGGTGGAGATCAGCATCGACAGCGTCAGCACCGGCCAGGCGTCGTAGCACAACGCCAGCAGCCGCCAGCCCACCAGGGCAGGGGCGCGCGCAACGCGAAGCGAAGGGATCGAGGTCATGGCGCGAGCATAACGGTCGCCAAGCACGGCGCAACGCCGCGCTGCAGTCCGCCGCACCCTGGTGCTTGCACGCGCTGACGCAGGCGACATATCGAACTGCGATCAATCGCATGCTGGAGCGATGGCTGGTGCGCAGACTCGGCGTGTTCAATTGGGCGCATGCCCATGCCGGGGACCTATCGGCCATGGCGTCAGCCGACGATCGCATCGACGCTGCCTTCCTGGCGTCGCGATCCGGATTGCCTTGCGCCTGCGGCCGACGCGTGCGGGTCACGCGTGACAATGCCGCGCAGCGCGCATGCACCGCCCTGCGCAGGCAAGGCACATACCGGCAATCCGCACTGTGTCGGCTCTCAAAACGCGCGCTGCGTTTTATGCTGTGGCGATGCCTGCCAGCAGCCCCGCCGAACGCCGCCAACTTGCCCGCCAACTGCCACCGCTGCAGGCGGCCGATGCCGGCGTGATCGAACGGTTTCTCGACCGGTTCTGGGCCGAGCAAGGCGTGGCGCGGCAGACCCTGGAGAGTTATCGGCGCGACCTGGAAGGGCTGGCGCGTTGGCGCGACGGCGCTGGTGGCGGCTTGCTCGGCATCGACCGCGCGGCCCTGTTCGACTATCTGCGCTGGCGTAGCCAGGCCAATTATTCTCCGCGTAGCACGGCGCGGCTGTTGTCGACCTTGCGTGCGTTCTACCGGCTGTGCCTGCGCGATGGCGTGCGCAGCGACGACCCCACCGCCTTGATCGACCCGCCGCAACTGCCACGCTCGCTGCCCAAGGCCTTGACCGAAAGTCAGATCGAGGCCCTGCTGGCTGCGCCGGACGTGGACACCCCGGCGTGCCTGCGCGATCGCGCCATGCTGGAGCTGATGTACGCCGCGGGCCTGCGTGTGAGCGAGCTGGTCAACCTGCCAGCGGTGGGGGTGAACCTGCGCCAGGGCGTGCTGCGGCTGACCGGCAAGGGCAGCAAGGACCGGCTGGTGCCGCTGGGCGAGGAATCCCAGCACTGGTTGGAGCGTTATCTGCGCGAGGCGCGCCCGCTGCTGGCCGCGAACAAGCCGGTGGCGGCGGTGGACGGTCAGGTGCCGTTGTTCATCGATGCCGCCCGCCAACCGCTCAGCCGACAGCAGTTCTGGGCGTTGGTGAAACGTTACGCGGCGGTGGCCGGTATCGACCTGGCCACGGTCAGCCCGCATGGGCTGCGGCATAGCTTTGCCACCCATCTGCTCAACCATGGCGCCGACCTGCGCGCGTTGCAGATGCTGCTGGGCCACAGCTCGTTGTCGACCACCCAGATCTATACGCTGGTGGCGCGCCAGCATCTGCAGAAACTGCACGCCAGCCATCATCCGCGGGGTTAGGGCAACGCTGATCAAGCCCCGTTCCCGCGTTTCGCGGGAGGTTGGATGCACATAGACGATGGGGCGCGTAGATCGCTTTGCCCATTCAGGGCAATCCCGGTGATCGAGGCCTCTGTTGGGAGGCCTCTGTGCTTCATGTGGGCAAC
>NZ_JFAQ01000091.1 GCF_001304695.1 Xanthomonas axonopodis | reverse complement strand
GGCCTGCATCGATGCAGGCCGGACGTTGGCGACCCCCTTGCTGACGTCGTCGTTGGTCATCGTGCTGGCGTTCTCGCCGTTCTTCTTCGGCCAGACCAGCACCAATGAATACCTGCGCTCGCTGGCGACCGTGCTTGGCGTGACGCTGCTGGGGTCGTGGTTGCTGAGCATCACGGTAACGCCGCTGCTGTGCATGTACTTCGCCAAGGTGCATGTCACCAAGACCAGCGACGCAGCCGAATCGCGGTTCTATCGCGGCTATCGCCGTGCGATCGAACGCGTGCTGCAGCACAAGGTGCTGTTCATCGGTGCGATGACGGCGATGCTGGCGGTAGCGGTCACCGTGCTGGTGTCGATTCCATACGACTTCCTGCCCAAGTCCGACCGCCTGCAGTTCCAGATGCCGGTGACCTTGCAGGCGGGCAGCGATGCGCGCCAGACCCTGCGCACGGTGAGTGAACTCAGCCGCTGGTTGGGTGACCGCCGCGCCAACCCCGAGGTGGTGGACAGCATCGGCTATGTTGCCGATGGCGGGCCGCGCATCGTGCTGGGCCTGAACCCGCCGCTGCCGGCGGCCAACCAGGCGTACTTCACGGTCAGCGTGCGGCCCGGGAGCGATATTGATGCGGTGATCGCACGGGTACGCTCGCATGTGCGCAGCCACTTCCCTGCGCTGCTTGCCGAGCCCAAGCGCTTTTCGCTGGGCGCCACCGAAGCCGGGATGGCGGTGTATCGCGTGGTGGGTCCGGATGAAGCGGTGCTGCGCAGCAGCGCTGCTGCGATTGCCAGGGCCTTGCGGGCGGTGCCGGGCACCGTGGACGTGCAGGACGATTGGCAGGCGCGCATTCCGCGCTATGTCGTGCAGGTGGACCAGCTCAAGGCCCGCCGCGCCGGTGTGAGCAGCGAAGACGTTGCGCAGGCCTTGCAGGGGCGCTACAGCGGCGTGGATGCCACCCTGATCCGCGACGATGGCACCGATGTGCCGGTTGTCGTGCGCGGCAGCACTCAAGAGCGTGCCGCCAACGGCAATCCGGCCGATACGTTGGTGTACCCGCAGGCAGCTGGCGCACCGGTCCCGTTGGCGGCGGTCGCCACGGTGCTGCGCGACAGCGAGCCGTCGGCGATCCAGCGGCGCAACCTCAGCCGTGCCATCACCGTGACCGCGCGCAACCCGCAACTGACCGCGACCGAGATCGTCGAACGGCTGTCCGCGCCAATCGCCGCGCTCAAGCTGCCGCCTGGCTACCGCGTGGAGATTGGTGGCGAGCTGGAAGATTCGGCCGAAGCCAATCAGGCCCTGCTGCACTACATGCCGCATGCGCTGGGCGCGATCCTGTTGCTGTTCGTGTGGCAGTTCAACTCGTTCCGCAAGTTGTTCATCGTGCTGTCGGCGGTGCCGTTCGTGCTGATCGGTGCGGCACTGGCGCTGGTGATGACCGGCTATCCGTTCGGCTTCATGGCGACCTTCGGCCTGCTGGCGCTGGCCGGCATCATCGTCAACAACGCGGTGTTGCTGCTGGAGCGCATCGAGGCCGAACTTGCCGATGGCCTGCCGCGCCGCGAAGCGGTGGTGGCGGCCGCGGTCAAGCGGCTGCGCCCGATCGTCATGACCAAGCTCACCTGCATCGTCGGCCTGGTACCGCTGATGCTATTTGCAGGCCCGCTGTGGACGGGCATGGCCATCACCGTGATCGGTGGGCTGGCGCTGGGCACGCTGGTGACGCTGGGCCTGATTCCGATCCTGTATGACCTGCTGTTCGGTTTGCGCCTGCGCCGCAGTGCCTGAGCGTGGCCAACAAACCGCAGCCAGTAGCGGCCAGGCAGGTGTGGACAGGGCGCTCAGAGTCCGGATGTACACGTGGTACATCCCGATCCGAGCACCGGCCGCGCCTGCCTGGCGTTGCGCGGTCGATTTGCGCGCGGAGCTAGACAGCGTCTGCATTCGCCTGCCTGCCACGCCATACTGGGAACAGACAGGCAACTGTACGACACGATGACCAAGGCAAAAAAGAAATCCGCGCAGCAAGCGGTGCAGGCACCTGCGCCGGTGTATCAACTGCATGTGGCATTGACCGGCAGTACGCCGCTGATCTGGCGTCGCCTGCTGGTGTCGGGCGCGGTGCGCCTTGCCACGCTGCATCGCGTATTGCAGCCGGTAATGGGCTGGAATGGCATCCATCCCTACGGGTTCGACCTCGGTGGCGGGCGTTATGGCGAATCCGGGCTGGATGTGCCCGAGCGTCCCCGGCTCAAGCATGCGGGGCGTGTCACGTTGGAAAGCGCGGTGGGCGAGCTGGAGGGCTTCGATTATTTCTACGGCGCCGGTCCTGGCCGGCAGCATCGCCTGCAAGTGGAAGCGCTGTTGCCGGCCGATGCCGGCCTGCGCGTGGCGCGCTGCGTGGACGGTGCCAATGCCTGCCCACCGGAGAGCATTGGCGGCATTGATGATTATCAGGCGCTGGTGCACATCGTCGCCGACCCGGACCACCCGCAGCATGTGCAGGACCTGGCGACCTTGGGTGGGCGCTTCAAGCCCGGGCATTTCGATTTGATAGAGGTCAATCGCCTGCTCGCGCGCGTGCGCGAGTGAGCCGTTCGTGGCTCGATTCAGATGCTCCGAAAACCGCGGTCTTCGCGCGCCACTGCCACGTTGACGCATTGCGCTGGCCGATCAGGCCGCGCGTGCCGACCAGCGCCACTGCGGCTTGACGCCCGATCGGCTAGCCTGGGCTTCCGGTGTTTTCTGAAATTGGCGCAATGTTCCGCTGGTTCGAGTCCCTGATCGATATTTTCCCGCCCATCGAGCGGGAGATGCCGCCACGCAGCGTGTGGCGCTTCTATCTGCATTATCTGCGGCCGTTGTGGCCGATCCTGCTGGCCACCTTGACCGCCGGGCTGCTGCTGGCGCTGGTGGAAGTGGCGATGTTCGATTTCCTTGGCCGCATCGTCGACATGCTTGCCGACAAGCCGGGCCCCGACTTCTTCCGGCAGCATGCGGGCGAACTGATCTGGATGGCGGTGATCACACTGGTGGCGAGGCCTTTTTTTACCGGCCTGCACAATCTGCTGGTCAACCAGGCGATCGTGCCTGGCCTGAGCAACCGTTCGCGCTGGCTGATGCACAACTACGTGGTGCGCCAGAGCCTGGGCTTCTTCAACAACGATTTTGCCGGACGCATCGCCAACCGGGTGATGCAGACCGGCACCTCGCTGCGCGAATCGGCCGTGCAGATGGTGGATGCGCTGTGGTACATCGTGGTCTACACCGGCAGTGCGCTGTGGCTGTTCGCGCAGGCAGACCCCTGGCTGATGGCACCGCTGCTGCTCTGGTTGGTGGTGTACGTTGCGCTGATGGCGTTCTTCGTGCCCCGCATGAAGGCGCGCGCATGGATTGCTTCGGATGCGCGCTCCAAGGCGACCGGCCGCATCGTCGATGGCTATACCAATATTTCCACGCTCAAGTTGTTCGCCCATGCCGGCCGCGAACAGGCGTACGTGCGCGATGCCATCGACGAGCTGGCAGTCAAGCACCGCGGGCAGACACGGGTGACCACCGCCATGGACACCGCCATCGCAGTGGCGAATGGCTTTTTGATCGTGGGGACCTGCACGCTGGCGCTGTGGTTGTGGAGCCGCGGTCAGATCAGTGTGGGCGCGATCACCCTGGCCACCGGGTTGGTGATCCGTATCCACAACATGTCCGGCTGGATCATGTGGACGGTCAACGGCATCTTCGAGGACATCGGCACCGTGCAGGACGGCATGCAGACCATTTCGCAACCGGTGCAGGTGCAGGATGCAGCGGATGCGGTGCCGCTGCAGGTAACGCAGGGGCAGGTGCAGTTCGAGCACATCCATTTCCATTACGGCAAGCGCGGTAGGGTGGTTGCCGGGCTGGATCTGCAGGTGCGTGCCGGCGAAAAGATCGGTCTGGTCGGGCCGTCCGGTGCTGGCAAATCCACTCTGGTCAATGTGTTGTTGCGGCTGTACGACCTGGAGCAGGGCTGCATCCTGATCGACGGGCAGGACATCGCAAGCGTGACGCAGGAGAGCCTGCGTGGACAGATCGGCCTGGTGACGCAGGACACCTCGCTGTTGCATCGCTCGATCCGCGATAACCTGCTGTACGGGCGGCCGCAGGCCAGCGAGGCGCAACTTCTCGACGCCGTGCGCAAGGCCCGCGCCGACAGTTTCATCGACACGCTGATCGATGGCGAAGGCCGCCGCGGTTTCGAGGCGCATGTGGGCGAGCGCGGGGTCAAGCTCTCCGGCGGTCAGCGCCAGCGCATTGCGATTGCGCGGGTTTTGCTGAAGGACGCGCCGATCCTGATTCTGGATGAGGCGACCTCGGCGCTGGATTCGGAAGTGGAGGCCGCCATCCAGGACAGCCTGGACGCACTGATGGGCAACAAGACCGTGATCGCGATCGCGCACCGTCTTTCGACCATCGCGCGCATGGACCGATTGGTGGTGATGGATGCCGGCAAAATTGTCGAGACAGGCACGCATGCGCAACTGATCGCGCATGGCGGCCTGTACGCGCGGCTATGGGCGCGCCAGACGGGTGGGTTTGTTGCGGCGGACGCGTGATTGAAAGATGTGCGCGAGCTCGGCGCCACCGTAGCCCCTCTCCCGCGTGCGGGAGAGGGGTTGGGGGAGGGCACGGGCGAAGCCACCTGCCATGTCATTTTTGAAGGCGCGTAGCGACGCGTTTGACATCGCAGGTGGTGACACCTGCGCCAGGCGTCCCCTCATCCGCCCCTGCGGGGCACCTTCTCCCGCGCGCGGGAGAAGGGCCACATGCAGCCGCTTATTCCGCTGCCGGAGCACGCCCCTCTCCCGCGTGCGGGAGAGGGGTTGGGGGAGGGCACGAGCGAAGCCACCTGCCATGTCATTTTTGAAGGCGCGTAGCGACGCGTTTGACATCGCAGGTGGTGACACCTGCGCCAGGCGTCCCCTCATCCGCCCCTGCGGGGCACCTTCTCCCGCGCGCGGGAGAAGGGCCACATGCAGCCGCTTATTCCGCTGCCGGAGCACGCCCCTCTCCCGCGTGCGGGAGAAGGATCACTCACTCGATCGGTTGATCCAGCATCAGCTCGCGGGCGAAGCGGACCGGCGGGGCGCCGTAGGACAGCATCTGGTCGTGATAGGCCTTCAGTTTGAAGTCCTTGCCCAGTTTTTCCTGCACCGCCTTGCGCGTGTCCAGATGTTCCTGCACGCCGACGAAGTAGGTCGGCAGCTGTGCGGACGAGAGCTGCGCACGCACCCACTTGCCCGCTGCTTCGCTTTCCTGCTGGAAGGTGTCGTGGGTCATCAGATGCATCGCCTTGTCGCGATCCCAGCCGTCCACATGCACGCCCTGGTCGAGAATGGCATTGGCAATGGTGCGCAGATAGAACTTGAGCTGCACCAGGTGGAACAGCGGGTCGTTATCCAGATAGCCCTGCTCCTGCATCATGCGCTCGGTGTACACCGCCCAGCCTTCGGCGAACATGCCCGAACGCAGCACCGCGCGCAGCGTGGAGGGGAACTTGGCCGAGTGCCAGCCTTCCAGGTAATGACCTGGCGTGCCCTCATGGATGCTGAGTAGCTGGATCATGCGGGTGTTGTATTCGCGCAGGAACGAATCGACCTGCTTGTCGTTCCAGTCGTCGGGGATCGGCGACACCGCGTAGAACGTCTTCAGATTCTTGTCGAGCGGGCCGGGCGAATCGCAATACGCAACCGCCACGCCACGCTGGAATTCCGGCATCAGGATGATGTCCACCGGCGAATCGGGCAGCGTCATCAAATCCTTCTGGCGCACGAATTCAGTCGATTGCGCCAGCGCTGCCTTGGCCGCGTCCACCACCTTGTCGCGCGCAGGCTTGTCGGCATACGCCAGCTCCAGGGCCGCTTCGATCGCCGCCTGCTGTTGGTCGTCGGTGGGCGATTCGGGCAACTTGGGAGCGCCGGGCTTGTCCTTGAGCACCGTGCGCGCGATGCCGTACATGTCGCTGCGCACGCGCTTGAGCTCGGATTCGGCACGCTGTTTGATGTCGGCACGCGACAGCGACGACAACAGCGCGAATTTCAGCTTCTGATCGTATTTTTCCGCGCCGATGCGGAAGTCGCCCTTGGCATTGGGTACCAGCACGGTGTCCAGCCAGGTTTGCTGCTCGGCCACTGCCTTGCGCAGGTTGTCGATGGCCGCCTGCGCACGCGCCGCCTCGATCGGGCCAAGCTGGCTGATGTTGGGGGCGATGAAGTTGTCGACGATGCTCAGAATGCCCTTGTTCTGCTTGGCCACCGTTTCGGCGTGGATCTTCGGCACGCGCGCCGGGTCCAGGTTCTCGCGCGCCTGCGCAAAGATGCCCGGGATCTTTTCCATGCGCTGGGTTGCTGCGGTCAGGCGCTTGGGCAGCGGCGCAAATTCGCGCGCCATCAGGCTGTACAGCGCGCTGCCGGCCAGGCCGTTGTAAACCTGCGGGTCCCAGGCCCAGCTTTGCAGCACCTCGGTATTCCAGATCTCCGACTGCAGCTGATTGCGCAGAATGGCCGCATCCACCTGGTTCTTGCGCGAGAGCTTGGTCACGTCGGTGGCATCCAGGGTGGCCAGCAGCTTCTTGCCCGCATCCAGGCTGCGCTGACGGCCGCCGGCGCTCAGGTCGTCGATCTGCGCATCGAAGCGGTGGTCGCTGGTCTGGATGGCGGTCACCGGCGACAGCTGCATCCAGGTGTCCAAGGCCTGCTTGGACAACGCCGCAAAGCGTGCATCCGGGGCCTGTGCGTCCTGGGCGGGAGCTGCGGTGGTGCCAGCTTGCGGCGATTCGGGGTGTTGCTGGCAGGCGCTGAGGCCGGTGAGCAGGGCGAGGACAAGCAGGCGTTGACGCATCGTGGGTCCTGGTGGAATCAAACCGCCAGCATAGGCATCGACGCGCGTATGCGCATCCGCCATTGGTGTGGGGCAGCCAATACATCGACGGCGCTCAGCGCCAGGCGGGCGCGGCCAATGTGCGGAACCGGCGTGTGCCGCTCGCACCCTCCGGCTCTTGCGCGCCCTCCACCTTCCCTGACAGATGCTCACGACGTGTTGGTGGTCGCCCCTCCTGCCTGCCGGCAACGGTGCCGATCGCTCGGGGCACACGACGGCTGCACGTTGCGGGCGCGATCGCTCGTACACTCCGGTTCCCGGGTGCAGCTTGCTACCCACGCTGCGCGTACACGCACATCATGCTTGCCACCCGCACGGTGGCCTGTTCCAAGGAGGATCACATGCGCCATGCCGGTAGCTGTCATTGCAGACGCATCGCGTTCGATCTGCAAACCGAAGCGCCCATCACCGCGGTCTACGACTGCAACTGTTCGCCGTGTCGCTGCCGCGGCGGTTTGCTCTGGTTCGGCGCGCGCACCCAGCTGCAGCCTCAGGCTGCGCCGGAAGCTATAGGCAGCTATCGCTTCAATCAGCAGCACATCGATCAACAGGATTGCCCGCAGTCCGGGATCGCGCCTTTCAGCGAGGGCCTCAACCCCAAGACCGGCGAAATGGCAGACGCGGTCAATGTGCGTTGCCTACCGGCCCTGGATCTTGCCGGGCTGCAGGTGCATGCCGTCGACGGAGCCAGCCGATGAGCCGCGCCATGCGGCGGTATGCCGCGACCATGCTGCTGGGATGGGCACTGTGCGGGTGTTCCAAGCATCAGGCAGAGATGGCGGCCGACGGCGGCGCTGCGGCGCCGGCCGCGCAGGGTAATGCCTTGGCCTACGAGCACGATGTGCGTATCGAGCTGCCTGCCGACCAGATCGGTCAGCGCATCGCCACCATACGCACTGCCTGCCACGGCGCGCAGTTCGGCGATTGCGCCTTGCTGGCGGTCGAGCAGGAAGGCGGGCGCGACCCCAGTGGGCGCGTCAGCGTACGGCTGGCACCGGACGGGGTCGAACCCATGGTGCAGTTGGCCGGCCAGCATGGCGATGTCGCCGCGCGCAGCACGCGGGCCGAAGATATGGTGCAGCAGATCGCCGACACCAATCTGGCGCAGGCGCGGCTGCAAAAAGAGCATGCGCGCCTGCTCGAATTGCAGCAGCGCCGCGATCTGGCGGTGACCGACCTGCTGGCGGTGTCCAGGCGGCTGGCCGAGATCGAGGCCGAAGCGCAGCAGACCCAACAGCAGTCCGCGCAGCAGCAACGCCGGGTGCGTACGCAGTTACTCACGCTCAATTTCCGCAGTACCGGTGGGGAGCAGGGCAGGGGTGAGATCGCAGAAGCGGCCGCCGAGTTCGGCGAGGTATTTTCCAGCAGCGTGGCGTTCGTCATCCGCGCCGTAGCGGCGCTACTACCGGTGGCTGTGGTCGCACTGATCGCCGGCTGGTTGCTGTTGCAGGCGTGGCGCTGGCGCGTACGTCGGCGCCGGATGTCCTGATGCACCGCGGCTGCGCGGCACTGCCGTGCAGCTGCGGGGTCATCCGATCTGCCATTGCATGCGGTGTGTGTTGTCGGTACCGGGGCGCACGTCGCTCAAGAGGCGCGGCGGCATGCCCAAGCGCAGCAGGACGCATCACAGCGTCACGTGCGATCCAGCAATGCAGCACTGTCACCGCACGTAGGGCTGAGCCTGGCTCAATCTTCGTCGACTTCGTACTCCACAAACACGTCCAGCTGCAGTGCCAGCTCTTGCACCGTGTCGCGTACCTTCTGCGCGGTGGCCTCGTTGCCCGCTTCCACTTCGAACTCGTGGCTGCCCGGGCCTTCGTCGTCCGACAGGCCGGCCGAGCTGGAATCTTCGTCGTCCAGATGCGGCATCAGATCGTCCACTTCTTCCACGTGCTCGATGCCGTCGATGCTTTGCAGCAGGTTGGCAATGGCACGCGCGTCGTCATCGGTGCCGGTGATACGCATGCGGAGGGTAGGCATGGGAGTGTCCTGTGGATTGGGGACATCAAGCCTAGGCATCGCCAGGACAAAACGAGGTGATGGTGCGCGGCGCTCAGCTCACGCGGGCTGTGCCGGCCACGCCTGGCTTGTGAGGGGGGCAAACTGCAACACGCGGCCTACTGCGGCGCGCAGCATCGTCGGCATGACGTGGTGGTGATGCGCGTGATGGATGCAGGCTATGTGGACACGGCACACCAGTTGCGGCAGCTCACCCGTGTGGCCATGGTCAGCGCGATCTCGTGCGTGCCGACCAGACGCAATGCCACCGACGAGCGGAAGCGCAGATGTTTGTCGTCGGCACCCAGCACGATCTGCATTTGCCGTCCGTCGGCATCTTTGCGTTGTGCCAGCATCGGGAAGCGCCCGGCGAAACGTTGCGCTGCGCTCGGGTCGAGCAACGACGACACCGGGCAACCCAGATGCGTGGTGCGTGGTCACAATGGCTTGACCATCAGGTTGCGCAGGTGCATCAAACCGCTCACGCCGCCAGGAGGTTGATCGACGAATGCCTGTAGCACGTCGCATACCAGGCCTTGCAGGCTGTCGCGGCGCAGTTGGCGAGGAACAGCGAAATTTTTCACGCAGATAGCAAGATACCCGCGGGCCTTCATTTCACTGCCGATGCTTTCCGCACACGCCGCCGCGCACGCGGCTCCTGCACGCCTTCGTTCAGCGGCAACGCCACCAACTCGGCGGGCAATGCCGGCATCGGGGTGCGTTCGTCCTGTGCTTCGCGCTTGAGCCAGTCGATGAACAATGCCGCGGCCGGGCTGAGTTCGCGGTGGCTGGGGTGCACGATGTAGTACGCGTAACGCGCCTTGAGCGTGGGGCCGGGCAGGCGTACCAGTTCGTAACGTTGCAGATAGGGCTGGGCGATGTGCTTGCGCGCCAGCATCGCGCCCAGGCCGTACACGGCGGCGCGCATCGCGTCGGTGCTGTCGTTGAAGGTGTGCATCGGCGGCACGGTGGTGCCGCGGACCTGGGCTGCGCGGAGCCAGTCGCGCCAACCCTGCGGCGACATATCGGTCAGTAACGGCAATTGCGCGATCTGCGCCGGCGTGCGCAGGGCAGCCACTTCCGGCAACGACGGCGAGGCCACCGGGAACAGCCCGTCGTCCATCAGGTGATGCGAGGTCAGTCCGGGCCAAGCGCCTTGGCCATAGCGAATACCCAGGTCCGGGCCGCCTTCTTCGAAACGCGAAAAAGCCGTATCCGATTGCAGGTCCATGCGGATATGCGGATAGGCGCGGCAAAAGCGCGGCAGCCGCGGCAACAGCCAGCAGTACGACAGCGACCGCAACGTGGTGACGCGCAGTGGAATGGCGTCTTCGCGCGGATGCAGGTTGCCGGCCACCGCGGCAATCTCGGCCAGTGCGGCGGTGGCCGCATCGGCCAGCTGGCGGCCTTCGGCGGTGAGCTTGACGCCGCGCGGTAGCCGCTGGAACAAGGTCGCACCCAGCAACGCTTCGAGCTTGCGCACATGGTGGCTGACTGCGCTGGCGGTGATGTGCAGTTCTTCGGCGGCGTGGGCGAAGTTTCGATGGCGGGCGGCAGCGGCGAACACGCCCAGCGCAGGCAACGGGTAGGGCGCAGAGTCATCGAGGCATGAGTGAGATTTGTGGCTCGCCCCGATACTACGCGCTTGTCACGCCCATGGCGGCAACCGATGCTGCGTCACCCCTTCGCGACGATCGTGCCATGTCTCTCTGTCTGCCCGCTGCTGTCTTCTGCCGTTTCCTTCCCGCATGGCGCGGTTCGGGAGCGCGGCCATGAGCGCCCAATCGTCGGCGCAGCCCGAGCTTGCGGTACACCAATGGCGCACGCCGCTTGAGCTTGGTTTCTTAGGCGTCGTGTGGGGCTGCTCGTTCCTATTCATGCGCGTGGCCGCCGCCCAAGTTCGGCACCGTGGCGCTGGTGGAATTCGCCTGGCGCTGGGTGCGTTGGTGCTGCTGCCGTTCCTGTGGCTGGCGCGCGAACGTTTCCCGCTGCATCGCTGGCCGATGCTGGCGGCAACCGGTGTGCTCAACTCGGCGTTGCCGTTCCTGCTGTTTGCCTGGGGCGCGCAACACGCACCGGCGGCGGTGGGCGCGATTTGCAACGCGATGACGGTGCTGTTTACCGCGCTGATCGCCTTCCTGTTTTTCGGCGAACGGATCGGCACGCGTCGCGCGCTGGCCCTGCTGGTGGGGTTCATCGGCGTGCTGGTATTGGCCACCGGCAAATCCGCCGGTTTGAGCGTCGGGCCGGCAGCGCTGGCTGGCGCAACTGCCTCGCTGCTGTACGGCATCGGCTACAACCTGGTGAAGCGCCAGATGAGCGATTTGCCGCCTGCTGCGTCGGCAGCGTCCACCCTGGGCTGCAGTGCGCTCTTGCTGGCGCCATTGGCCTGGTGGCAATGGCCGACCACGCCGGTGCCGACGGTGGCGTGGGCCTGCGCCACCGCGTTGGATGTGGTGTGCACCGGGCTGGCGTTCTTGATGTATTACCGGCTGATCCAGCGCATCGGCCCGGCCGGTGCCTCCACGGTGACCTATCTGGTGCCGGTGTTCGGCGCGCTGCTGGCGTGGTCGCTACTGGGCGAACCGCTCACCTGGACCATGCTGATCGCCGCGGTGCTGATCCTCGGCAGCGTCGCCTTCAGCCAGCGCGCCCGCTGAGCAGACGCGACTCGCTCTTGCGATTCCCGATTCAACCAGCAGGCGGTGCACGCACCGGCAACGGCACATTGCACAGGTCGATGTGCCCGGCCGGGCGCTTGTAGAAATCGTCCTTGCGATTGCGGCGCGCTTCGACCACGTCGCGGAAGGTCTGGCTGTCGGTGCGCAGCAATTGCAGTGGTGTGCGCTCGGGCGCAGGCACCTCGCTGGCCAGCCGGATTGCGCGGATCGGCGCGCGTTGCGCGGGGTCTTCGTAAAAGCCCATCGGGTCGGGGCCACGTGGTGTCACACTGAGCAATTCCATGCCTTTGACCACACGCCCGACCACGGTGATGTTGCGATCCAGCTGGCGCGGCGATTGCCCGGTGACCACATACAGTTCGGCGCCGATGCTGCTGTCTTCGTCGTTGTTGCGGCCTGCGCCCAGGGTGCCGTAGCAATGCGCCAGCCAGGTCTTGCCGGTGGCGCTGTCGCGGCCGACCGGGAAGTCGTCGACAAAGCCCACCTGCGGCGCCCAGCCATCGCTATCGGGCAGGCGCTGGAAATCCAGGCCCTGCGATGCGCGTTCGAATTCGGCCGGAAGATGCGTCTTGGCCGAGCCCAGCGATTTGGCCTTGGCCGGCGTCTCGCCATCCGGGTCGCCGAACTGCACCACGAAGTTGTCCTGCGAGCGATAGATGCTCAGCCCGTCCCAGAAGCGCTCATGGGCCAGCGTGCGAATGTTGGCGACGTGCTCCGGCGCAAATTGCGGCGCCAGCTCGATGATCACCCGCCCGGCATCCAACTCCAGGTACAGCGTGCGGTCCGGGTCGAGCACACGCCATGCACTGGCCGGCGAGCTGTCGAGAATCTGTTGCGGGCTACGGTAAGCCGCGTTGGCGGCTGCGGGTAACAGCAGGGCAAGCAGGCAGGCAGAAGCAACGGTGTGCAGGAGCATGAAGGCGGCCAGCAGGAAGGTGTCTGCGATTCTTGCCGACCACGCGCCCGGACGCAAAGCATGCATCGCATGGCATGACGCCGACGCACTGCGTCGGCGTCATGCGCAGATGCGCAGACCTGCCGCAGGCAGGAGGTTACCGATTGTTGCGCACGTGCGGGCTGGTGTGATGCTCGGCGGTGCCATGGTTGTTGCGGAACAGCGGCACCAACTGCCACAGCGCCGAGAGACCCACCAGCGTGTAGACCACGCGCGACAGCAGCGCGTCCTGCCCGCCGAACAGTGCGGCGACAAGATCGAACTGGAACAGGCCGACCAGCCCCCAGTTCAGTCCGCCGACGATAAGAAGCACCAGGGTGATGACGTTGATCGCTTTCATGAAATCATTCCATGTGGGTTGGGAGATCCCAGACTCCGCATGCAGTAGCGAGCAGCCCGTGAGCGTGGCCCACTTGCGGTGCGCGTTGCACACACGTCGCTCACATCCGCCTGCCATGCGTGCCGAGTCGGCGCGTCCAGACAGCGGTTGCCAGTCGCGCAATTGCCGATGGTCGATGCCTTGGCAGATCGGCGGCGATCCAATGTTAGATCGGGGCGATGTTGCTTCATTCACCGCCGAGGTGAACGCTGCAGCGGTGTGCGCATCTTCCGCCTGACGCTGCCCGTATTCCGGCATTCGCACACAGCGGTAACGTGCGCACCTGCGCTGCGATGAACGTGGGGCGACTCCACAATCCCGGCATCTTTCAACAGCGCCCGCATCGGGGCCACACGATCTGCACATCGGCAAGTACGTGTTGCTTGCGCTTTTTTTGCCGATCAATGGCTTCGTCCCGCGCCTGGGGCGCTTTATCCGGCATGTTGCAGGGAGGCCAAGCCTTGCAACATGCCGGAAGATCACCTCACACCAGGTCCTTGGCGTGTTTGCCGGCTCTGCGGAGGAACTTGTGGAACTTCATCTCCAGGTCCCGAACGTTCTTGGACCGCGTTATCTCGCTTCTCATCTGCCCCAGCGTTGATCTGCTCGGGTGACTCCGGGCCGAGGCGTGCTCCGGGTGCGACTGTGCCACGCGGGACGTCGAAGGCGGATGCTGTGGCGCGCTCGCGGCTTTCGCTGCGCTCGAAGACGCTGGCGGTTGCACACCGAATGCCTGGGCGCCTTTCTCGGGGTCAGCCGACGGCGCTCCTGGCGTCTTTCCACTGCTGCGCCTGACGGGCGCACGTCCAAGTGGGCTAAGTGCGGGGTCAGGTGCGGAATCAATTCTGGAGGTCGCGGAGGGCGGGGCACTGGCGAGTTCCATTTGCCGGATCTTCGGCTCCTGAATCTTTGGCGAGTACGTCCCGGTACTGCGGCTGGCCGGATCGACGGATGTGGATGACTTCATCGGGCATAGCTCCTGACGTGTGTACCGCAGATAGATTGCTTGCGTACCGGACGAATGGTGCGCATCGCATGGGGAATGCATCGCAGATGCCGCGGAACCTCCCTCCCTTGGCGGACCTCCCTTGGCGGAGTTCCTGGTGCAATCTGACCTTGCCGGTATTGATGGAGGCGAAGTGGTGACTGCACTGCGCGAAAATTGAACTACCAGACCCGCATGCTCCCTGTCTGTACAGCGGATTTTATATCGCCATACGCGAACCAAATGAGGTTCCGCAACGGCGCTTGGTGCGCAACCGAGATGTAGTGCGTGACAGAGGGCGGTCTTTTCAAACGCACTGGAGTTCGGCAGCCGGCCGTTGTCTGTCTGGTCAGCAATCTCCAAAAATGCGCGTCCATTGCGAGCAGGTCCTCGCGGGTGCATGCCGATGCAGGTCCTGCGCTTTAGGATGACCGCAACGGATTGCGCGCCAAGCGATGGTTATTTGAGAGTGGCATGGCACTGAGGTGCCGAAAAATCTGTGGCCACTACAGCCTTGATAGCTGACTTGAGTTAAAGAGGCAAGCGCGCGGATCGAACTATTTGCGTGAGTCTTTCGCACTTCGTGCGTTGCGCCGGTGATTCGCGCTTTCTTTGCCGTGATTGGGCGCTGACAGTGACACTGCCTGGGCAGAAACAAGCCATAAAGGTCGCATTTCTATTGTGGGATACCTCAGATGACATCCAATCAGATCAATGTTGATTCCATGTTGACTTCGTTCTTTTCCGGTCTTGGTATTCGCCTGGGCCTGACCGATGCACTGGTGCAGCGCCTGCGTGAAGGCGAGACCGTTCTCGGGCCTGCGGGCATGCTGTGTCGCGTGCATGCGCAACCCCAGAACGATGGCGTGTCGGGATTTCCGGAAGTCATCCTGCCGTTGGCTGCTCGCGAACTCGGTGGCGACGAAGTCGTCACACTGCTTGCGCTGCAAGAGCAACTGCTGACCGAGTACGGGTGGAGGCTGACGATGTCCAATCTGGGCCTGCTGTGCATCTGCCCATTGTTGCTCGCGCAGACGCCCGAAGACGTGGCAGCCACTCTTGAGCGGGGGCAGATCGTTGCACGTGTCGTGTTGGATGCGTTGGTGAGGCAGGCGGGCGACGCGAAGGAGGCTGTCGTATGAAGCTCCAACGCCAGAACAGCGCTCCAGCGTCTATCCCAAATGTGTCGTCCGGAAATCCCGATGCGGCCCACGCAAGCGAACCGTTTGTGCCAGAGGCGCAGACACCTCGTTCAACGTTGCTGGAGGGGCTGCCGGCAGCAAGCCCGCGCTTGCGCGCGCGCGCAGGAAAGACCACGACGCTACCATCGGGCAAATTGTCCGCCGCCAAGGCCAGACAGTGGCGTCCGGAAGCGGGCGAATCCTCCCGCGCTGCGTCTGAGCGCGCGGAGAGCCAGCATCGCGCTGGACGGCATCCAGGCGACCAGCAGGCCGCTTCTTCTTCGGCGATGCAGGGGTCTTACGCGGAGCGCTGTGTCGCCGCTTGCGAACGCCTTAAGGCGCAACTGCGTGCAGGTCTGAAGGATCGTCCGTTTGCAGAGCCGTCGGACGAGCAGCTCGCATTGCAGGCGGAATACTTGCAATGGGCGGATGCCCGTTTGCAGGAGCGTGTTGAAGCGTTCGGTCCGGACGCCGCCTACGAAGTTGCCGGGGATATGAAGGCGGTCGGCATGAAAGCGTCGCTGCCCATTGCCTATGAAAGTCTCAGATCGTTTTTCGTTGGCGCGTTGCGGACGCCGCTCGGCATTTCTGCAGCCACTGCCTACCAAAGCAGCCGCCCGCCCGCTTCCGAGCCCTTGAATACAGCGACCCTTGCTGGGGTGATCTCGGGAATGGGATCGCATACCTGCGACACGCTGTTGATTCCATCGATGGACAGGCGTGCGCGCGTCGCCAATCTGCCGCGTTTCCAGGCGATCGATCCCAAGATCCTGGTGCCGGACCCGCCGCCGGTCCTGTTGGAAGTCACCCCTGAGGGAGGCAAGCGCTTCGTGCGTCCTGGAGAAAAGGGTACGCCGACCCGTGCCGAGCTCACGGCACAGGCCTATGACCGTCGGGCAGGAATCTCGCAGTGCCAGTCTGAATTGGACGATACGGCGTTGGACACCATGCCCCTTGAGCCGACTATCAGCGGCGGCTTTAATGCCGCGCGGCGCACCTCAGGGGACCCCGTCACCCGCACGGCGCTTGCCGAGGTTGGCTTGGCTAGGCTGGCGGTTGGTGGTGCAGGCGCTTTGCACAAGGCGTTGCTGGACACCGGTAAGGCAATGGGGCCCACTGGCCAGATGACGGTTCCCGATCTGCTCGGTGGGCATCAGCGCTTGAATTTGTTCGCTCTTGCATTGCCGGACAAGACACGTCCTCCTGCCAAGTGGTCCGATGCGGTGCACTTTCCCAGCTATCTGTTGCAGACAGGTCGGGAAGCGATGGCGCTAGCTAGACAGGCGTTCAGCACGGCGAACGTGGTAACGACAGCACTGCGCGATGTGCTGGGACGCCCTATGGTCGGCAATGTGCTGGCCGACATGGTGTCGCTGTTGATCGCTTCCCCTCTGAGAGGAGGGTAATGGGGGCGGCGCGGTGATCGCAGAAGTGTCTGCGCAATTGCACGCGCTTGGCGTGGCTTTGCGTCGGAAGGAAGCGCTGCAGCAGTGGCAACAGGGTAGACTTGAGTGCCTAGACGCGGGCGCGCCTGGCCAGGGCCATGACCAAACGCAAGCGCTATGGGTTGCAGCTAAGTCTGAGGTTCGTAGCGCTTGCGTCAGCCCGGCGTTATCAGCATGCCAGCACGCTGGCTTGTCTGGGAGCAACGGGTTCTAAGCGATGCCGCCTATGGCCTGATACAAAACCGATGTGCGTTGCGCGACAAGGGCAGCAACGGACCAGCACGCCTGCGGCTGCGGGGGGAGCGACTATCGCTGCGCACATCGCAAAGGTCCTGCGCGGTTCCTGCTACGGCAATCGCACCTGGTCATGAGGGGCGTGCAGGGGTTTCGCTCCGGCATCATCCGTTGCATGAGCGGCGAGGCGAGCGAAGCATGCATCGCCGTGTCAGCTGGCGTGGCCGCGTCACTGCCGTCATCCTCAACGTGCCGGCTTGCGTTTGACGTAGAGCTGCTTGCGGACGTGTGCGACAACTTCGCCGTCGCGGTTGTAGACCGTGTTCTCGAACCAGCGCAGATGTTTCTCGCCGTTTGCAGTGGCCTCGCGCAATTGCGCCAGCACGCTGTCGTCGATGACGAAATCCGCCGTCACCGTGCCGCGCCCGGGCTTGACGAATTCGATGCTGCCGGCCTCGTCCCACACGTAGTAATCGCGGCCCAGGTTGTGCATGGTCAGCAGCATCCAGAACGGGTCGGTCATCGCAAACAGGCTGCCGCCGAAATGGGTGCCGACATAGTTGCGATTCCACGGGCGCTGGCGCAGTTCCACCCGCGCAAAGCGGTAGTCGGCCGAGAGCACGGTGACGCGGATGCCGGCGAACAAGAACGGCGGCCACAGATTGATGCCTAACTTGAACAGCGATGCGCGCATGCAGGCCTGTTTCCTTGGCGAGGGAAGTGCTTAGCATAACATTCGCATGCGTATGGAGTGGGCTTCAACCGCCCACCTCGGCCCGGCCGCCCGTGTTCGTAGGAGTGGACCTGGCCGCGACCCAGCCTTGCCGGGGAAGCGCGATTGCGACCGGCAGGAATAACTCGTCGCGGCCAGGTCCGCCCCTACGTGCACGTCTGGCGCCGCAGTGCCAGCGGCTATCAGAACACCAGCGCCGACATCTTGCGCCGATAGCGGCCGACCAGGTCTTCGTCCTCGATCACGCGGAAGGCATCGATCAGGCTACGGCGCGGCAGGTTGTCGTCGAACGTGCGGTCCTGGCGCAGCATTTCCAGGAATTGCTCCAACGCCGCTTCGTCGTTGCCGTCGAGCAGGTGGCGCACGCCGAGCAGGTGACGTGCGCGCAGGTCGGCGCTGTTGGCCTCCACGGCGGCCTGCAAGGTGCCGGCATCCGGGGCGTCCTTGAGGACGTTGGCAAAGCTCAGCCGCGCCTTGGCGCGCACCGCGCGGTCGTCGGTGGCCAGGTTGGCGGGCAGGGCGTCGATCAACTGCTCGGCTTCGGCGGTGTCGCCGGTCTTGAGCAGGGCCAGCGCCAGGTCCAGCTTGAGTTCGTCCTTGTCCGGTTCGGCAGCGATCGCCTCACGCAGCGCCGCGGCCTGCGCCTGCGGGTCGAGCGGCGCCAGCGGCACGTCTTCGGCTACCTGCGGCTCGGCCGGCAGCACGCCATGCTGGGTCAGGAATTCGCGCACCTGGCCTTCCGGCATGGCGCCGGGGAAGCCGTCGACGATTTCGCCGCCCTTGACCAGGAACACCGTCGGCACGGAACGGATCTGGAACGCCGCAGCGATCTGCTGTTCCTTGTCCACATCGACCTTGCCCAGCTCGAATGCACCGTTGTACTCGCCGGCCAGCTTTTCCAGGATCGGCGTCAGCGACTTGCAGGGGCCGCACCAGGTGGCCCAAAAGTCCACCAGCACCGGTGTCGTCAACGATTTCTGCAGGACCTCGGTCTCGAAGGTGTCGGTGGTGGCATCGAATACATGCGGCTTGTCGGACATGGGCTTCCAGAAGTTAAGTGCGGCAACAGTGGAAGGTAATGGTGGCAAACGCGGCTGACACAAGCCTAGCCGCAATGACGCGCTCGCGTGCCCGGGAAGGCACCTTTCGCATGGCCGTGTGAGCGTCGGGGGTTCACGCCGCGCCCGGCCGGCACGACAATGCCGCATTCTGGCGGCGCTTCGCGCCCCGTGCTGGAGTAAGCCAATGGCAACCACCGAACGCGCACCGCGCTACATGGGCCTGATCGCCGCAACGGTCTTCGTGCTGGCACTGGCCGGTTTCGGTGTCACGCTGCCGGGCTATCTGCAGGCCAGCCATCCGGTGGCGCTGTTGGGCGCGCAGGGCGTGCCGCATGCGCTGGGCTTCAATCTGGTCGCGTTCGTGCTGGTGGGCGCGCTGAGCATGGCCACCGGGGTCAGCCTGCTGACGCGCATGCCGCCCAAGGCCAGCTGGAGTCTGCGCGTGGGCGGGCAGTTGATCGTGCTGGCCGGCCTGGCCTTTCTGGGCATGGGCATGCTGCCGCTGGACCCCACCGATCTGGATGGCCGCGCCAGCCAGGCCCATGCCATCGCTTGGTTGTTGTGGGCGGTGGCGTTCGTGCCCGGCATGTTGTTGATTGCCGCCGCGCTGCTCAACGATGCCACGACCCGCACACTGGCCTGGTTGAGCCTGGCGGCAGGGCTGCTGGTGGCGGTGCTGGCGTTCGGCCCGCCCGGCCTGGTGCGCCAGGCCATTGCGCAACGGCTGGCGTTCCTGGCCTGGGTCGGCTGGCTGGCGGTGGCGGGGTGGATCTGGCCGCCGAAGCCTGCGGCGCTGCGGTAACGGTTTGGTCCACCTGCTGCACTGCGGTACCCTGTACCGCTTTGCACCGCCCGAGCATCCGCTCCCAATGTCCACCGTCGAACCGAACGTCTACGACCCGCAGCAGGTCGAAACCTCCGCCCAGCAGTTCTGGGATGCCACCCGCGCCTTCCAGGTCGACGAGAACTCGGAGAAACCCAAGTTCTATTGCCTGTCGATGCTGCCGTACCCGTCCGGTGCACTGCACATGGGCCATGTGCGCAACTACACCATTTCCGACGTGGTCAGCCGCTACAAGCGCATGACCGGCCACAACGTGCTGCAGCCGATGGGCTGGGATGCGTTCGGGTTGCCGGCCGAAAACGCCGCCATCAAGAACAAGACCGCGCCGGCCAAGTGGACCTACGCCAACATCGAGCACATGCGCGCGCAGCTGAAATCGCTGGGCTATGCCATCGATTGGTCGCGCGAGTTCGCCACCTGCACGCCGGACTATTACGTGCACGAGCAGCGCATGTTCACCCGCTTGATGCGCAAGGGCCTGGCCTATCGCCGCAACGCGGTGGTGAACTGGGACCCGATCGACCAGACCGTGCTGGCCAACGAGCAGGTCATCGACGGCCGCGGCTGGCGCTCCGGCGCGCTGGTGGAAAAGCGCGAGATCCCGCAGTGGTTCCTGCGCATCACCGATTATGCCCAGGAACTGCTGGACGGCCTGGACCAGCTGGACGGCTGGCCGGATTCGGTCAAGACCATGCAGCGCAACTGGATCGGCCGCTCGGAAGGGCTGGAGATCCAGTTCGACGTGCGCGACACCAATGGTGCGGCACTGGACCCGCTGCGCGTGTTCACCACCCGCCCGGACACGCTGATGGGCGTGACCTTCGTGTCGATCGCCGCCGAGCATCCGCTGGCCTTGCATGCGGCCAAATCCAATCCGGAACTGGCCGCGCTGCTTGAAACGCTCAAGCACGGCGGCGTCTCCGAAGCCGAGCTGGAAACCCAGGAAAAACGCGGCATGGCCACCGGCCTGACCGCGGTCCACCCGATCAGCGGCGAGCAGGTGCCGGTGTGGGTGGCCAACTTCGTGCTGATGGGCTACGGCACCGGCGCGGTGATGGCCGTTCCAGGCCACGACCAGCGCGATTTCGAATTCGCCAATAAGTACGGCCTGCCGATCGTGCAGGTGGTCAAGCTGCGCGAGCCGCGCAACGAAGAAGAGCAGACCTGGGATGCCACCCACTGGCGCGATTGGTACACCGACAAGAGCCGCGCGCTGGAGCTGATCAATTCGGCCGAGTTCGACGGCCTGGATTTCGGCGGCGCCTTCGAAGCACTGGCCGAGCGCTTCGAGCGCAAGGGCCAGGGCCAGCGCCGGGTCAATTACCGCCTGCGCGACTGGGGCGTGAGCCGCCAGCGTTACTGGGGCTGCCCGATTCCGGTGATCTATTGCGCCAAGTGCGGCGCGGTGCCGGTGCCGGAGGACCAGTTGCCGGTGGTGCTGCCGGAAAACGTGGAATTTTCCGGCACCGGTTCGCCGATCAAGACCGACCCGACCTGGCGCCAGACCACCTGCCCGGACTGCGGCGGCCCGGCCGAGCGCGAAACCGACACCTTCGATACCTTCATGGAATCGAGCTGGTACGTGGCGCGCTACACCAGCCCGAATGCACGCGACATGGTTGACCGCCGCGCCAATTACTGGATGCCGGCCGACCTGTATGTGGGCGGCATCGAGCACGCGATCCTGCACCTGATGTACTTCCGCTTCTATCACAAGCTCATGCGCGACGCGCGGCTGGTGGATAGCGACGAGCCGGTGACCAATCTGCTCACCCAGGGCATGGTCATCGCCGACACCTTCTACCGCGATGCCGACAACGGCGGCAA
The DNA here is from genome assembly GCF_001304695.1 of Xanthomonas axonopodis. Lineage (GTDB taxonomy): Bacteria > Pseudomonadota > Gammaproteobacteria > Xanthomonadales > Xanthomonadaceae > Xanthomonas > Xanthomonas axonopodis. The sequence continues at coordinate 35,357 of NZ_JFAQ01000091.1, read as the reverse complement.
GGACTGGATCAACCCGGCCGACGTCGAGATCCAGCGCGACGAGCGCGGCCGTGTCACGGGCGCGGTGCTGATCGCCGACGGCAAGCCGGTGCACATCGGCGGCACCGAGAAGATGTCCAAGTCCAAGAACAATGGCGTGGACCCGCAGTCGATGGTGGCCAAGTATGGCGCCGATACGGTGCGGCTGTTCTCGATGTTCGCCGCGCCGCCGGAGCAGTCGCTGGAGTGGAACGAGGCCGGCGTGGACGGCATGGCGCGCTTCATGCGCCGGCTGTGGGTGCAGGTGCACAAGCATGTGGGCGCGGGCGCGGCCGCCGCGCTGGATGTCGCCGCGTTGAGCGTCGAGCAGAAGGCGATCCGCCGCAAGACCCACGAGACCATCGGCAAGGTCAGCGACGACTATGGTCGCCGCCACAGCTTCAACACCGCCATTGCCGCGGTGATGGAATTGTCCAACGCGCTGGCCAAGTTCGACGACGCCAGCGAACAGGGCCGCGCGGTGCGCCAGGAAGCGCTCGAGGCGATGGTGCTGCTGTTCAATCCGATCACCCCGCACGCCAGCCACGCGTTGTGGCAGATCCTGGGGCGTGGCGAGACGCTGCTGGAAAACGTGGCGTTCCCGCAGGCCGATGCCAGCGCGCTGGTGCGCGATGCCTTGACGCTGGCAGTGCAGATCAACGGCAAGTTGCGCGGAACCATCGATGTCGCTGCCGATGCGACCCGCGAACAGATCGAAGCGCTGGCGCAGGCCGAACCGAACGCCGCCAAGTTCCTCGAAGGCCTGAGCGTGCGCAAGATCATCATCGTGCCCGGCAAGATCGTGAACATCGTCGCGGGGTAAGCCTTGCTGATCCGTTAGCTACTGCACACTGCACCGGCGTGCGATGTGCGGTGTGCTACTGCGACGGCTCTGGCGATGCACTGCATGGGCGCGCAGCAACACAGAAGGCGAGGGTGATCGGCGAGATGCGCCAGGCGTCTGCGGCGTTCGTTCCATCGGCGCGCGACGACGCGCTGCTGGCTTTTTTGCGAAATCACTGCATCGGCGCGGGGCGTGGCTTACGTGGGCACGGCTTTCGTTTTCGACACTGCCTTTCACTGGTGCGCACGGACGCGCGGGGGGAGTGTTGGTGTTGGTTGCCGACGACTCGTTTCACTGACGCGTGGCGACGCGTTTGTCATCCATGGGGCGCAGCAGTTTTTCGCGACGCCCTCTCAAGCCCCGTTCACGCGGTCTCGGGCAGGCTAGCCGCCTGTTGCCGCCGCCGGGGCGCTCATCCAGACTGTGCCCATGATTCGATTTCCTACTGCCTTCGCTGCGTCCCTCGTGCTCGTCTCGAGCCTCACCGCCTGCGGCTTCCATTTGCGCAATTCGCTGGCGTTGCCGCCCGACACACCGGCGGTGAAGGTGCAGTCCTCCGTGCAGTACAGCGAGCTGGCCAAACTGTTGCGGCGCGGTCTCAAGGCCTCCGGTGCCACGCTGGCGGATGAAGACGCCAAGACCGGCTTTGCGCAGTTGCAGGTGTTGTCCGAACGTTGGGGCGATCTGCCGATCGCCATCGACAGCCAGGGCCGTGCGCAGGAATACAGCCTGCGCTACGCGGCCATTTTCACCGTCACCACCGCCAATGGCTCGGTGCTGGTGCCGCAGCAGGTGATCGAGCTGTCGCGCGATTACGTGTCCCCACCGGTGGACGCCACCGGTACGGCGACCGAGCGCGAAATCCTGGCCGACGAACTGCGCAAGGACATGTCGGCCTCGATCCTGCGTCGTATCGACAGTGTGGTGCGGGCACGTCTGCAGCGCGGCGAAGGTCTGGAGAGCACGCCGACCGCGCCATTGCCGCCGGCCCCGACGGCGCCAGCGCAGCCCACCACGACGCCCGAATCCAGCGTGCCGGCCTCGTTGCCGCCCGCGCCCACGTCGGGCAACTGAGCCGCGCCCCGCGTTTTCGGTGATGGAACTTCGCCCAGAGCAGCTGGCCGGCCAGTCCAGCCAGCCATTGCAGCCGGTGTATCTGATCGCCGGTCCCGAGACCTTGCGTGTGCTTGAGGCCGCCGATGCGGTGCGCGCGCGCGCGCGCGCCGAAGGCATCGGCGAACGTGAAGTGTTCGACGCCGATGGCCGCGAGTTCGACTGGAATCAGCTCGACGCCAGCTTCAATGCGCCCAGCCTGTTCAGTCCGCGCCGTCTGGTCGAAGTGCGCCTGCCCAGCGGCAAGCCCGGCAAGGACGGGGCCGAGGTCATCACCCGCTTCTGCGCCAACCCGCCGCCGGACGTGGTGCTGCTGATCACCGCCAACGACTGGAGCAAGGCCCACCACGGCAAGTGGGCCGAGGCGGTGGGTCGCATTGGCACCATTGCGGTGGCCTGGGCGATCAAGCCGCACGAACTGTCCGACTGGATCGAGCGCCGCCTGCGCGCACACGGCCTGCGCGCCGACGCCGCTGCCGTGCAGCGCCTGAGCGAGCGGGTGGAAGGTAACCTGCTCGCCGCCGCACAGGAAATCGACAAGCTCGCCCTGTTGGCCGATGGCAAGACGCTGGATCTGGAGGCGATGGAATCGCTGGTGGCCGATGCCGCGCGCTACGACGTGTTCCGGTTGGCCGAAACCACTTTTTCCGGGCAGCCGGCCGCGGTGATCCGCATGCTTGCCGGCCTGCGTGCCGAAGGCGAGGCGGTCGCCGCGCTGATGCCCATTCTGATCAAGGAACTGCTGCGCACCGCATCGTTGGCGAAGGTACAAGCCAGCGGCGGCAACCTGGCTGCCGAAATGAAGGCGCAAGGGCTGTGGGAATCGCGCCAGGCGCCCTTCAAGCGCGCGCTGCAGCGTCACCCCGAACCGCACCGCTGGGAACGCTTCGTCGCCGAAGCCGGGCTGGTCGATCGCATGGCCAAAGGCCGCGCCGACGGCGACGCCTGGGTTGGTCTGGAACGCCTGCTGGTGGCCGTGGCCGAAGCGCGCGCGGTGAGATTGCTGGCGTGAGGGCGGGGCAGGCCGGAGCCACACAGCAGTGCGCCGGTACCCAAGAGCGGGAGCCCAAGCCCCGAGCCGATGAGACGGCAGACCCAAACGCACCGCTGGCAGACCCAATCAGTTCCGCCTCGACGTCGCCGGCCAGGCACGCCCAGCCGGTTACGTCAGACCCGTTTCTTTCCGCATCCCAACTCCCGAATCCCGAATCCCGAATCGATGCCGATTCCCGACTCCCGATTCCCGATTCCCGGCTCCGTCTCTATTACGGCGGCACCTTCGACCCGATCCATCGGGGCCACCTGGCCATCGCCTGCGCGGCGCGCGACGAACTGGGCGCGTGCGTGCAACTGGTGCCGGCCGCCGACCCGCCGCATCGCCCTGCGCCCGGCGCCACCGCCGCACAGCGTGCGCAGATGCTGCAACTGGCGCTGGCCAACTATCCAGGCCTGCAACTGGATACCCGCGAACTGCAGCGCGCCGCGCATTGCGATGCGCCGTCCTACACGGTCGATACCTTGCGCGAGCTGCGTGCCGAACTCGGCCCTGCGGCGCCGATCGCCTGGTTGCTCGGCGCCGATGCCTTCGTCGGGCTGCACCACTGGCATCAGTGGGAGGCGTTGTTCGGGCTGGCGCATTTCGTGGTTGCCGCCCGACCGGGCACACCATTGACGCTGGCCGACGCCCCGCAGCTGGCCGCGGCGGTGCAGGGCCGCTGGGGCGCAAGCGCGGACGCGCTGTTCAGCGCGCCGGCGGGCCGTCTGTATCTGCTGCATCAGCCACTGCGCGGCGAATCGGCCAGCGCGGTGCGTTCATGCATCGCGACCGGTGCGCAATGGCAGAGTCTGGTGCCGCCGCCGGTGGCCGGAATGATCCAGCGCGAAGGCCTGTACCGCGGCGTTCGCCCGGCTACCTGAACACGCGTCCGGCCGGACCGGCCTATAATTCACGCCAATTCCATCGAGTTGCCGCTTTGACCAGCCAAGCCCAAGTCATCAAGACCTCCCTTCCGAACCCGCCGCCGTCCGTGCCGGCCCTGTTGGCTACCGTGCGCGAGGCTGTCGAAGAACTCAAGGCCAAGGACGTGGCCGAGATCGATGTGCGCGGCAAGTCCAGCGTCTGCGACTACATGGTAGTGGTCTCCGGCACCTCGACCCGCCACGTCAAATCGATCGCCGACGAAGTGGTCAAGTTCGCCAAGCGTCTGGACGTGATGCCGCTGGGCGTGGAAGGCGAGCGCGAAGCCGAATGGGTGCTGGTTGACCTGGGCGATGTGGTGGTGCATGTGATGCTGCCGCGCGTGCGCGAATTCTATGCACTGGAGCGTCTGTGGACCGTGGGCGACCAGCGCCCGGACGACAGTGACGTCGTCGCCGATTCGGAGTAACTGGAAGCGATGTCCCGCAAGTCCGCGTTATCCCTGCCCGACACGCCCGTCGCCAATGCCCTGCACCAACTGAGCCTGATGCCGGGGCAAGCCAGCGGCCAGGAGGTGTCGAAGGCGCGCAAGCGCTTCGACCGGCTGCTGCGCGATCTTCAGCGCCATCGCGCCCAGTTGCACGCCTGGCGTGACGCGATCGACCAGTGGCGCGCACGCTACCTTGCCGAGGTGGTGCCGTTGTTGAATCAACAATGTGAGCTGGAGATCGAACAGATCCATCTTCTTGACAACATCGCTGCCACGGTCAAGTTGAGCAAGGCCGACCGTGCGTTCGTGTCGGCGGAGATCTGCGATCTCGCCGGCCCGCTGATCGAAGCCGGTCACGTCGAACTCAAGCCGCTCTACGAACGTCACAGCGAGATCGGCTACGACGAAGAAATCAATCAATCCGATACGATGATGAAACACGTCATCGGTCAACTGTATGGACTGGACCCCGAAGAAGTGGATTCGGTCGATTCCCCGGAGGCGCTCTTCGAACGGGTCAACGCGCGCCTGGATCAGGCGCAGGCAGACGCCGATCATGCACGCGAGCAGGCCAAACAGCGGGCTGGCCAGCAACGGCGTCGCCGCTCGGACAAAAAAGCCGCATCGCGACAGGCCGAGCCGCCTCCATTGCGCGAGCTGTATCGCAAGTTGGCCAGCAGCCTGCACCCGGATCGCGCCAGCGACGCCGGCGATCACGCCACCCGCACCGCGCTGATGCAGCGGCTCAATGCCGCCTACAAGGGGAACGACCTTTTGGGCCTGCTCGAACTGCAGGCGCAGATCGGTCTGCTGGATGCGCAAGGCGTGGATGCGATCGACCCGGTCCGTCTTCAGGACTACAACCGCGAACTGGATCGCCAGTGCAAGGAGCTCAAGCACCAGCTGGCCCTGCACGCGATGGATTTTTGCCACGAATACGGACTGGACCTGCCGGCGCAACCCAAGCCCGAGCGGCTGGAAAGACTGCTGACCCACTACAAGCGGGATGTGTCCGACGATGTGGGCCAGTTGCAGCGGGAAGTGCGCCAGATGCGTGCGCTTGACGATGCGCAATCGATCAAGCGCTGGCTCAAGCTGCAACGGCAACGCGACCGCTTCCTGTTTTACTGAGAAGGGCCTGCGTCATGGCTGCCGCGATCGCCGTGCGAGCGTTCTCGGTGGACGATCAGGCATCGTGTCGTGGTCCAGGATCGCGTTGCGAGATGCTTGCGCTCGCCATGGTGGCCGTGGTGTCGGCATCAGCGATGGCGGCAACGCGCGGCAACCGCTCGCACGCAAGGCGTTGCCGCGCAGCGCACAGGGATGCACCAGGGCCGCCGCAGATTTCTTCAACCGCCAAGGCAAGGCGCTTGTTCCAGGCCGCGCAGCGAGTCGCTACCGGGACGCCAGTCGGGTCGGCGCAGGCCGACCACGGCCATGCCGTCGTGTCGGTCGGGGCAGGGCTGGCCATCGTCCATGCAGTCGCCGCTCCAGCCGAACGAGCGATAGCTGAAACCCTGTGGCAGCTGCAGCAGTGGCAAACCGGTGCTCTGGTCGGCGACCGGGGCGAGTGGGCCGTAACGGCTGGGCACCGGCGCCAGCTGCGTTGACGGCGAGGTGGCGGCCTGGGCCTGGCGCGACTGCAATGCGCCCAAGCTGCCAAGGGCGCTGACGACCATGCCGGCAGCACTGCCCTTGAGAACCTGGCGGCGGGCGGGATCGGAAATCGGCATCGAACGATTCCTGCGTGGCTGGGTGGTCGGGCGACACTAATTGCCGGCTGTAACCACACCATGACACGCAGTGACACATTGCCGCGGACGGCCCGGGCTGTGACGCGGATATCATGTGGCCATGAAATGCCGACTCATCGCCACCGGCGAGCGCGCACCGAGCTGGGTGGCGCAAGGTTTTGCCGAATATCAAAAACGTCTGTCGCACTGGATGCCGCTGGAGCTGGTCGAGATCGAACCCGGCCTGCGCGGCAAGGGCCGCGATGCGCAGCGCGCGACCGACGACGAAGGCCGTCGCGTGCTCGCCGCGCTGCCGAAAAATGCCTACGTGGTGGCGCTTGATGTCCCGGGGCGCCCGCTCAGTTCCGAGCAGCTTGCCCAGCGCGTGGAGCATTGGCGCGGACAAGGGCGCGACCTGGCGTTTCTCATCGGCGGGCCGGAAGGTCACGCGGCGGAGGTGCTGAAGAGCGCCAGCGAAAGCTGGTCGATCGGCCCACTCACGCTGCCGCACATGCTGGTGCGCCTGATCGTCGCCGAGCAGCTGTATCGCGCCGCAGCGATGCTGGCCAATCATCCGTATCACCGCGCATAAGAGCGGCCAACGAAACTTGTGCACACGGTCATATCGATGCGGCGGCTGCGGTTGCAGGCCGCCGCATCCGATCGCCGCTCAATTCAGCGAGAAGCTCACCGGCACCAGACCATAGGCCTGCACGGCCTGGCCGTTCTGCATCGCCGGCTGGAAGCGCCATCTGCGCAGCACCTGGCTACGCGCGGCCAGGTCGAGCATGCGATGACCACTGCTGGTTTGCACACTCACTTCGGTCGGGCGCCCATCGGTGCCGACCAGCACGCGGAGCATCACCGTGCCCTGCTGGTTTGCGCGTAACGCAGCTGCCGGGTAGCTCGGTGCCGGCGAGCTCAGATACTGCAATTGACCGGCTTCGACCGGTCCGCTGGGTGCGGTGGTCGTCGGAGCGCTGTCTGCAACAACGTCGGAGACCGTTGCGGCAATGGCAGACGGTGCGCTGGCGACCACGGACGTTTCACTGACCACCGAGGTCGGTACCGGCACCGGCAGCGTCTTGGTCGGTGAACGCGTTTTCGGCGTGAACGTTACATTGACTGGAAGCACCAGCGGTGGCGGCGGCGTCGGGATGCTGACCGGCATGAGCCAGCGTTCTTTTGGCGCGGCCTGCTGTGGAATCGCCCGGTGCGAGAGCGGAATCAGCAACAACCCGCCCGCCAGTAGGTGCAATGCCACGGCCGTGCTTATCGCTAGAACGCGCGAGGTGTCGATGCCAAGGGGACGGGAAGAAACCTGCGATTGCGTGCGAACCATCATCCACCTCCAGAACGGAACTGCGGAAAGGACCAGCGCGACCCGGACGCACGTCACCATCCGGTAGCGTAGGTTTACCGCAGCGACGGCAGCCGCACAAGCGCCACGCACGATTGCGTGGTTGCGCCGAGCCGTCAACGCGGCATGCGTCATCCTCATGGTGATCGGGGATACGTCGCTGCTCACACATGTCGCATGGATCGGCCGCGGCAATCATCCGCGCAAACGAAACGCCCAGCCGAAGCTGGGCGTGGATACAAGAAAAGCCCAGCCCTTTGCAGGGCTGGGGAAACGACGTTGACGGGAGAGACGTCAGTAGTCGTACGACACGGACAGCACGGCGTAGCGCGGCTGGGTGAAATTGACCCCCATGCCGTAGGTGTTGGATAGCTTGTAGTGGTTGTCTTCCCAGGTGGAATTGACTTGCAAGGGCTTACGCTCGTTGAGGATATTGAAGCCCTGCAGGGTAAAGGCCAGCTTGTTGTCGGCGAAGGCCGGGCGATAGGTCAGGCTCAGGTCGACGATCTTCGTCCAAGGCAAACGCCCGGCGTCGCCTGGCCGCGATGGCTGGCCGTCGCAGGTATGATAGGACGAGCCATACCCGACCGGGTCGCCAGCATCGGAAGACTCGTCGGTCCCGTTGATGCTGACATAGCCTAGGCAGGACCGTGGCGTTCCGGACAGGATGCGCATATTGCCTGCGATCAGCCATTCCGGTGCGATCTGGTAAGAGCCGTAAAGCTTGATCTGGTGGCGGCGATCGTTGGCCAGGTAGCCGCCGGAGTACCACATCAGCGCGGCCGCATCCCAGTCCTGGGTCTTGGACACGTCGCTCTGGCCGATGTCGGATTTCACCTGGCCCTCGGTGTTACCAAAGTTGCGCGACAAGGTGTAATCGATGCGGCCTTCCCACTTGCCGTCGAACGGATGCTGCAGGAACAGATCCAGTGCCAGGTACTTGCGCTTGGCCTTCTTGTCGAAGCCCCAATCGGCCGACGACATCGAAAGCGCGGTGCGGCCGGAACCATCCAGGTTAGCCAGGCTGAATGAGTTGGTTTCGCCCGGGTTGAAGATGACACATCCGGGCACATTGACGGTGCTGGGATCAACGCCGATCGCAGTCAGCTTGGTGCGCATCTTGTCGGAATCGCAGACATCGTCGATGGTGGTGCCCAGGTTGCGATAGGTGAGTTTTGCGCCAGTGACCCAATCGCTGCCCAGCGTCTTGTCAAACCCGACCATGAACTCATCCTGGTACATCGATTTCAGGTTGTTGGCCGCAACTGACGCGGCATCGGGTTGCTGCCCACACTCGCGATTGGAAGACACGACATTGCCGGAGCACGAGACGCCGGCGCTCGGATCCACCGGGATCGGCGTGAGGCCGGTCGGGTTGCCTTGGGCGTCGATACCGGTGTAGGTGAAATATTCGCTCGTGTAAGTCGATGGCGACGCACCACGAATGGCCACGCTATTGGGAAGCGCCAGATAATAGCGACCGACATTGCCGTAGACCTTCAACGACGAGTCGCCAAACGCATCCCAGCTGATGCCGAGCCGAGGCGCCCATTGGTCGCCGCTTTCCACATAGACCTTGCCAGCATCATTGAAATTGGTGAACTTGTCGTTGCGCACTCCCATGATAAGCAACAGACGATCATTGATCTGCCACTTGTCCTCGAGAAAATACGCTTTCTGCCTGACCGACATACTGGTGGCTGTCTTGAAGACGCCGCGGTAGACGTAGTAGCCATCCCCTCCTGCCGGACCGACACCCAACGAGTCGGCGATAGGTACGTCGGGAGGGAGGTTGTCGTACGCCCAGGTGTATCCTGGTCCAGTGGTGAGTGCACCTTCGTTGTTGGCATTGAAGTACATGTTGTCCACGCCGCTGGCCAGCGTATGACTGCCGAGCACGTACTCAAGGTCCAGGCGTAGGCCATGGGTACGATTCTCGCCATCGCGTGCCTGGGTCGAGGTCTGGTTGTTGCGAATCTCGCCGCCACCGGTGATGGCCGGATCCTGCCGATTGGCGTTGGACAGATATGGAGCCAGGCTGGGATTGTTGCGATAGTCGCTCTGCTGGCTCTTGCCGTAGGTCGCGCTGAAGGTCAGTGCGTCGGTGATGTAGCTGGTGTATTTGCCGATGTAGTAACGGTCGTCAACCTTGACCGTATCGGCGAACGCACCGCTTGCGCTTCGGGTGATCACTCCTGGGTAGCTGAAATCGCTGTAGGCGCCGCTTGTACGGTAGTTGTTCTTGACGCCGGTGAATTCAAGAATGTTGCTGTCATTGATGTTCCAGTCGACCTTGGCGTAAACCTTCGGCTCGTCCACGCGATAGGTGTCTCGGCCGATGACCGAATCTTCGCGACTTGCGGTCGATACGCCTTCGGTACGCTCCTGCTCGGCGGCAACGAAAACGAACAGCCTGTCCTCAATGAGCGGCCCACCGACATAGGCGCTAAAGACCGTATTCCAGGCCTTGTCGCCCTTGCGGCTACGGTACAGCGTGCCGGGCAACTCTGGTTTGGCATAGGAATAGTTGGAAGAGGGTAGTGGCGTGTCTGGATAGAACATATTCTTGTAGTCGCTGGACAGGCTCTTCGGCCGCCACAGCGTCTGCCCGCCGAAGTGCCACTCGTTGGTGCCGCGCTTGCCGATCTGGCTGAGTACGCCGCCGGCCGAGCGGCCGTAGCGGGCGCTGTAGCCGCCGGTGTAGGTCTCCTGCTGGTCGATGGCGCCGTAGGGCAGGGTGACGCCGCCAATGTTGGTCAGTGGGTTGGAGCTGAGATAGCCGTTGAGGTAGTAGGCATTTTCGGTGACGCCGGCGCCGCCGAAGGAAATGGCGTTGCCGAAATAGCCGCTGCCTTGCACCGCGCCAGGCGACAACAGCGCGATCGCTTCGCCCGAGCGTGCCAGCGGCAAGCGTTGCAATTGCTCGGCCGTGATGACGGTACGTGAAGCAGTGGCAGAGACATCCATCGGCGAGATGTTCTTGCCGGTCACCGTGATGGTGCCCAGGGTGGCGGTGTCATCAGAGGCATTGTTGCTGCCGAAGGACACATCGGTGCCGGCGCCGACGCGCAGCGCGATGTTCTCGCGGGTCTCGGCGGCTTGGCCTTCGCGTTGCAGGGTGACGGTGTAGGTGCCCACCGGAAGGTTGCCGATGGCGTAACGGCCATTGGCATCGACCGTTGCAGTCCGCGTAAAACCGGTGTCGCTCTGCGCGGTGACCGTTGCGCCTGCACTGGCCGGCGCGCTTCCGTAGATGCCGGCGGTAGTGCTTTGCGCGGCCGCAGTGCCGGTAGCGAGCATGCCGACGGCGCCGCTCAGGGCAAGCGCAAGCATGCTGATGCGGCCATAGCGCGCAGGCGACGTTGAGCGGAACGGGCGGCGTTGCCGCGCGGCATGGCTGGTCATTTGTATCGCTCTCCAGATTGGCGGCGTCACGAAGATGACGGTGTGTTGACAACCGATGCTAGAGAGCGGCCGCGCCTGCTTAAAGAACGATTTCTCTGAATTTCATGGTTTTTTAAGCACAATCGCCAAAAACGCCTATTCAGGCGTGTGTGAATTGACTCAAGCCACTTGCAAGTAACCAAGTCCCGAAAGGTGGCCGACGCGCTGTGTCCGTGCGTTTGACCAGCGATCGGCGGACCGAACGACCGCGCAAACGACACTGCCCTCCGGAGAGGGCAGTGCAGACACGACATTTCGGGGTGGAGACGTTCTCTTTTTTCTTAGCGCCCCAGTTCGAATGTCACATCCAGGTTGATCGACAAGGTGCTCTCGCCGGGGGCGACCGGGGTGTCCATCTCGGCCTTTGCCGAGCGCATCGAGGCGGCCATCATCATCGGGCGGACCGCGCCGCCGCTGCGGCTTTCGGAGATGCTGACGATGCGGCGCACCTTCAGGCCCAGCGATTTGGCATAAGTTTCTGCGCGCGCCTGGGCCTTCTTCAGTGCGGCAACGCGGGCTTGGTCGTAGACCGACTCTGGTTGGTCGATCGAAAAGCTGGGGCCGTTGATGTCGTTGGCGCCTTGCGCAACCAGGGCGTCGAGTACCTTGCCCAGGCGGGTGATGTCGCGCACCTTGAGGCTGACCGTGTTGCTGGCCTGGTAGCCGTTGATCTTGGGCGCTTCGTTTTCCTTGTAGGTGTACTGCGGGCTCAGGTTGATGCCGCTGGTTTGCACGTCTTTGTCGGCGATGCCGGCGGCCTTGACGGCGGCCATGACCTTGCTCATCTGTTCGGCGTTCTGGCGCATGGCGGCGTTGCCGTCGGCGGCCTGGGTGACCACCCCGGCAGACAGCGTGGCGATGTCCGGCACACGCTTGGCTTCGGCCTCGGCCGATACGTTGAGCAGGGTGCCGTCGCTGGGAATGGTGTAGCTCGACGCAGGTTGGGCGTGGGCAGTCATGGCGTTTCCGGCAGCGATGGACAGGGCCAGCAACAACGGCTTGAGATGGGTACGCATGAGATCTCCTGGTCTGTGTGGCGAGCGTGTTGGCAGGTCGATGAATATGTTGTGAGTCGAGCAGGACAACGCCGTTGGCAACGGTGTGTGCGTTCACCAGGCAAGCGGGCGAGTGCAGGCAACAGGTATGCTGGACGGATGCTCTATCTCGCTTCCCGTTCGCCGCGCCGACAAGAACTCCTGCAACGCCTGGATGTGCCGTTCCAGACGTTGCAACTGGATGTGCCCGAGCTGCGCGCAGCCGATGAATCGCCCGACCAGTACGTGCAGCGCGTCGCGTTGGAGAAGGCGCGCGCCGGGCTGGCGCTGGTGCAGGCTGCCGACCCCGATGCCATTGTGCTGGGTTCCGATACCGAAGTGGTGCTGGGCGAGCGGGTATTCGGCAAACCGGTCGATGTGGACGACGCCGTCGCCATGCTGCGCGCGTTGTCCGGGCGCACCCACCAGGTGCTCACGGCGGTGGTTCTAGTCTGCGCACAGCGCGCGCCGGCGCAGGCATTGGTGGTGTCGGAGGTCACCTTCGACACGCTCGATGATGCGCAGATCGCCGTCTACGCCGCCTGCGGCGAGCCGATGGGCAAGGCCGGCGCGTATGCGATCCAGGGCCGCGCCGAACGCTTCATCGCCCATCTGTCCGGCAGCTATTCCGGCGTGATGGGATTGCCGCTTTATCACACCTTGCAGTTGCTCACAGCCTTCGGAGCGCATTGATGTCGGAAGAGATTTTGGTCAACGTCACCCCGCGCGAGACCCGTGTGGCGGTGATCGAGAACGGCATGCTGCAGGAGCTGCATATCGAGCGCGGCTGGCGCCGGGGCGTGGTGGGCAATATCTACAAGGGCAAGGTGCAGCGGGTGATGCCGGGCATGCAGGCGGCTTTCGTCGAAGTGGGGCTGGAGCGTGCCGCGTTCCTGCACGCCAACGATGTGGTCCGTCTGGCACCGGCGCCGGCCAGCGTGGTCGATACCGAAGAAACCCCGATCCCGCCGCCGCCGCCGGCCTCGGTGCCGATCGTGGAGCTGCTGCGCGACGGCCAGGAGATCGTGGTGCAGGTGGTCAAGGATCCGATCGGCACCAAGGGTGCGCGGTTGACCACGCAGATCAGCATTCCTTCGCGCTATCTGGTGCTGCTGCCGCAGTCCAAGGTGGTTGGGGTGTCGGCGCGCATCGAAGACGAAGCCGAGCGGCTGCGCCTGAAGACCATTGTCAGCGAGGTCTCGGCCCAGCATGGCGGCTTCGGCTACATCATCCGCACCAATGCCGAAGGCCAGCCGGCCGAGGCGCTCGCCGAGGACATCGCCTACCTGTCGCGGGTGTGGAATGTGGTCGAGCGCCGCGGCCGTGAAGCACCGCCGTGCAGCATCATCTACGAAGACCTGAGCCTGCCGCTGCGTGCGGTGCGCGACCTGATCCGCCGCGACGTGGAAAAGGTCAAGGTCGATTCCAACGAGACCTTCGTGCAGCTGCAGGCCTTCGTGGCCAAGTACATGCCGGTGCTGGCCGAGCGACTGGAGCTGTACACCGGCGACCGGCCGATCTTCGACCTGTACGGGGTCGAAGACGAGATCGGGCGCGCGCTCAACAAGCAGGTGCCGCTCAAGTCCGGCGGCTATCTGGTGATCGACCAGACCGAGGCGATGACCACCATCGACGTCAATACCGGCTCGTTCGTCGGTCAGCGCAATCTCGAAGAAACCGTCTTTCGCACCAACCTGGAGGCCGCGCAGGCGGTGGCGCGGCAACTGCGCCTGCGCAACCTGGGCGGCATCATCATCATCGACTTCATCGACATGGACGATCCGGAGCACCGCCGGCAGGTGCTGCGCACCTTGGAAAAAGCGCTGGCACGCGATCACGCCAAGACCACCGTGTACGAATTCTCGCCGTTGGGCCTGGTGGAGATGACCCGCAAGCGCACCGTCGAAAGCCTGGAGCGACAGCTGTCGGAGACCTGCGGGCACTGCGGCGGGCGCGGCACCATCAAGACCGCCGAAACGGTGACCTACGAGATCTTCCGCGAAATCACTCGCGCCGTGCGCCAGTTCGATGCCGCGCGCCTGCTGGTGATCGCCTCCTCGAAAGTGGTCGCCCGCATCACCGAGGAAGAGTCCGCCGCCGTGGCCGAACTGGAAGAGTTCCTCGGCAAGAGCATTCGCTTCCAGTCCGACGACCAGTATTTGCAGGAGCAGTTTGATGTCGTGTTGCTGTGAGGCCGGGATTGGGGACTCGGGATTCGGGATTGGTCAAAGCCGGCTCTGGTAGCGTGGCTTGGCCCGACAACGGCGCTTGAAGTGACCGCATGCGGTCATGCTGCAACCAATTCCGAATCCCCAATGCCCAATCCCCGCTCCTGATGCCCACCCCGCTGCGCCGCCGTCTGCGTCTGTTTCGCCGCTATGCGATCACTGCCTGCGCGCTTGCGCTGGTGGCGGTCGCGTTGTTGGTGGGCGCGGCCAGCCAGGCGCTGCCGTTGGCCGAGGAACATCCGCAGCAGATTGCGCAGTGGCTGAGCCAGCATGCCGGTCAGCCGATTGCGTTCGATCGGCTGCAGACCGAATGGACTCGGCGCGGTCCGCTGCTGCGGCTGGATGGGCTGCGCATCGGTCCGCATGGCGAGGTGCGCGTCGGCCAGGCCGAGGTCCTACTGGCGATGTACGCCGGGTTGCTGCCGGGCCACTCGCTGACCGAGATACGCCTGCGGGGCCTGGCGCTGACCTTGCAGCGCAGCGACGACGGTGTGTGGTCGGTCCAGGGCATGCCCGGCGGCGGAAACTCCGACCCATTGGATGCGCTGCGCCGGCTTGGCGAGATCCAGCTGGCTGAGGCGCGCCTGCATGTGGCCGTGCCCTCGATCGGCCTGGATAGCACGCTGCCGCGCATCGACCTGCGCCTGCGCGTCAGCGGCTCGACCGTGAAGGTGGGCAGCCGTAGCTGGATCGATCTCAAGCGCGCGCCGCTGACGGCGGTGCTGGAATTCGACCGCGACAGCGGCGACGGCAGCGCCTACATGCAAGCCGACCCGGCCGACCTGTCCGCATGGGCGTCGCTGCTGCAGTTCGGCGGCATGCGCGTGGATGGCGGTGGTGGGCGACTGCAGGCCTGGGCGCAACTGCGCGCACGCCGGATCGCCGCGGTGAGCGTGGATGTCGACCTGCAGCAGCTACGCCTGTCCGGGGACGCGCTGCCGGACGAGACCGCGCGGCGCACGCTCGCCTGGGAACGGCTGCAGGCGCGTGCGCGCTGGCAGACCATCGATGGCGGCTGGCGCGTGGACGCGCCGCTGCTGCGCCTGGGCCAGGCAGCGCAACTGCAGCACCTGGACGGGCTGAGCATTGCCGGTGGGCGCCGCTATGCGGTGGTGGCCAAGCATGTGGATGTCTCGGGTCTGATCGCAGCTGCCGCCCTGAGCGAGCAGCTGTCGCCCACCTTGCGGCGCTGGCTGAGTCTGTCCAAACCGCAGCTGCGCGTGGCCGACCTGCAGGTCGCCGGCGAGCAAGGCGGCGACCTGCGCGCGCAGGGCCGGATCGAAGCGCTGGGGTTTTTGCCGGTGGGCAATGCGCCGGGCATCAGTGGCTTGCGCGGCACTATCGATGGCGATGCGCAGGGCGTCGAACTGGACCCCGCGCCCGACGCCACGCTGCGCTTCGATTGGCCGACCGGCTTTGGCGTGGTGCATGAGATCCAACTGGCCGGCAAGCTCGTCGGCTGGCGCGAAGGCGCCGGCTGGCAGGTCGCCACTCCGGCGCTGCGCGTGCAGGGCAAGGATTACGGCGCCAACGTGCGTGGCGGGCTGTGGTTC
Source organism: Xanthomonas axonopodis (assembly GCF_001304695.1). Lineage (GTDB taxonomy): Bacteria > Pseudomonadota > Gammaproteobacteria > Xanthomonadales > Xanthomonadaceae > Xanthomonas > Xanthomonas axonopodis. The sequence continues at coordinate 19,622 of NZ_JFAQ01000091.1, read as the reverse complement.
CAGGGCGATGGCACTCGCCCGCGGATGCAGCTGGCGGCCCAACTGGACGATGTGGCGCTGCCGGTGGCGCGCAAGTTCTGGATCCGCTCCAAGATGAGCGACGCCGCCATCGACTGGCTCGACATGGCCGTGGCCGGCGGCACCGTCACCGGCGGCACTGGCCTGGTCAGCGGCGATCTGGACGATTGGCCGTTCGACAATAACGACGGGCGCTTTGAAGCGTTCGGGCAGATCCGCGATGGCGTGATCCGCTTCCAGCCGGACTGGCCGGCGATGGAGCAGGTTCAGGCCAACCTGAGCTTCATCGGTAACGGTTTCTCGCTGCACGGGCAGGGTGATCTGGCCGGTACCCCGATCGCGCAGCTGGAAGCTGGCATTCCCAGCTTTGCCACCTCCGAACTTTACGTCCGCGCGTCCACGCAGGCCGATGCGGCGCAATTGCTCGGCATGCTGCGCAAGAGTCCGCTGGAGCGGCGCTATGGCGACACCTTGCGCAATCTCACCGTGTCCGGGCCGGCCGCCGTGACCTTCGATCTGCTGCGTCCCTTGCGGACGCATGGCGTCGGTGGCCATCTGCAGGGCACGGTGGCCTTGCAGGGCGCCAAGCTGGCCGACGCGCGTTGGGATCTGGACTTCGATCAGGTCAGTGGGCAGGCCGAGTATCGCGACACCGGCTTTGCCGCCGAGCGGTTGAGCGTGCAGCACCAAGGCCGCAGCGGCGAATTGTCGTTGCGCGCTGGCGGGTTGGTGCAGGACCCCGGGCAAGCCTTCGAAGCACGTCTTGGCGCCACCCTGGATGCCAAGGAACTGTTCGACCGGGCGCCCCAGATGGAGTGGCTGCGCCCGTACGTGCATGGCAGTGCGCCGTGGGAGGTAGGCGTGGATGTGCCGCTGCCGCCACCCGGTCAGACCGATGCAAACGCGGTGCTGACGCTATGGTCCAATCTGGTCGGCACCACGCTGGATCTGCCCGCGCCGTTGGACAAGGCCGCCAGCGAGCCACTGGACACCCGGGTCAAGGTCGCGCTGCCGCTGGGCGATGGCGACATCGATGTGGGGTTCGGCAAGCTGGTGGCGCTCAAGGCCAGCAGCCATGGCGCGCAGACCGGCGTGCGTGTGGTGATGGGCACCGATACCGTCACCGAACGGCCGCCGGCCAACGGGCTGGTGGTGGCCGGTCGCGCCGCGTCGCTGGATGCGATCGACTGGATCAGCTTGGCGCGCGGCAGCAGCAGCGACGCCGACATGCCACCGTTGCCCGGCCAGCCGGCCGTTCCCGCCAAAGACCCGATGCCGTTGCAGCAGGTGGATGTGCAGGCAGATCGGTTGCTGATGATCGGCGGGGTGTTCCCGCAGACGCGCCTGCGTCTGCGCCCCACCCGCGATACGGTGGCGGTGACGCTGGACGGCCCCTCGCTGGCCGGCCAGCTCACCGTTCCCAATGCCGACGGCGCAACGGTGCAGGGCACGTTGAAGACCGTGCATTGGCAGCCGGTGGAGGCGCCTGCCGAGCCGTCCGCGCCCGAACCGGGCGACCCGTTGGCAGGTGCGTTGCCGGAGCCTGCGCGTCGTGCGGTAGCCGAATTCGACCCGGTGTCGATCCCGCCGCTGGCATTGGATATCGACGATCTGCAGATCGGCAAGATGACCTTCGGCGCGGCCACCCTGCGCAGCAGCCGGCTCACCGATGGCATGCAGGTGGATCAGCTGCAGCTGCGCTCGGACGATCAGAACATCGGCCTCACCGGGGCCTGGCGCGGCAAGGGCGAGGCGGCCAGCACGCGGCTGTCGGCGCGCGTGGACAGCCGCAACCTGGGCAATCTGCTGCAGAACCTCACCTTGGGCGGCCAACTGCGCGGCGGCGAAGGGCAACTGGAACTCAACGCCGGCTGGCAGGGCTCACCAACCGGTTTCGCGCTCGGCTCGCTGGACGGCAATCTCAAGGTCGATGTGCGCAACGGCCAGTTGCTGGAAGTGGACCCGGGCGCCGGCCGCGTACTCGGCCTGCTGAGCGTAGCGCAGCTTCCGCGCCGGTTGATGTTCGACTTCCGCGATTTCTTCTCCAAGGGTCTGGCCTTCAACAAGCTGGCCGGCGAGGTGCGCTTCGGCGAGGGCTTCGCGCGGACCGATGCCATCCGCATCGAAGGCCCGGCTGCCGACATCGCGATCCGCGGCCAGACCGACCTGCGCGCGCAGACCTTCGACCAGACCGTGGACGTGAACCCCAAGGCCGGCAACCTGCTGACCGTGGTCGGCGCAGTGGCCGGTGGCCCGGTGGGTGCCGCCGTCGGCGCAGCGGCCAACGCGGTGCTGGGCAAACCGCTGGGCGCCATCGGTGCCAAGACCTATCACGTCACCGGGCCGTGGAAAGACCCGCAGGTGGACGTGGTGGAGCGCGAGGCGCGGGAGCCGGCGCCCAGCAAACCGGCCGCACCCTCCGGCAAGCCCGGCAAGCCCGGCAAGACCGATCCGACGCAGCGCTGACGTCGCCGGTCGGCTTCAATCTGCGGGCGTGTCTTCGCTGCCGGCTCGGGTGAACATCGGCAAGCGCAACCGCGACCGATGCCCCGGTACCGGCGGCTGCGCGGGTGCGGCCATGCCAAGAAAATAGCCGCGCTGCCATTTCTCGCGCGCCGCCGCCGACTGTGCATCGGGCAGCTCATCGAGAAAGCGCGTGCGGCTCCGGGTCCAGTCGGCGTGTTGCTGCGCCAGCTGCGGCGCTTCGGAAAGCGGTTTCCACTGCGGCTGTACCTGCTCGATCAACTGTCGCTGCAGCGGGAACAGATGACAGAACGGCTCGCCCGCCTCGAAGCGCACCCGCCCGGGCCGGGTGAAGCGCCAGTTCATGGTGAAGGTGTGCGGGCTCCAGTCGGTTTCCACCATGCCGCTCAACGCGCCGATGCCGTCCTTGGGCCGGTTGAGCGGCCCGGTGACGAACAGGTCGATGCCGGTGTCGGTGCGGAACAGGCACGGCACGTGGAAGGTCAGCACGCCGTAGCCGAAGTGGCTGATCGCCGGCGCCTGCGTCTGCGCATCGGCCGTGATGGTGATCGCCGCCAGTGCGTCGCCACCGTCCCAGCTGGCCTCGAAACCGGACTGGCACAGCAGCTCCCAGCCATGCGCATTGGCGATCGCCAGCGGCAGGCAGCGGTAGGCGTAGCGCTGGTCGGTGGCGTCCATCCACGCGCGCTCGTGCGGGGCAGGGCGGATGTCCAGCGTGTGGCCGTCCAGGACGTGGGCGATGAGCTTCATGCGCGGGCGATCGGTGAAGAGCTGGCTGGCGATGATAGCTATGCGCATGTTCAGCCGAACGACTTGTCTCCCCGGCGCGCGGGCCCCATCCTGACCACATGACCGATAACGCTCTCACTCTGGCCGAAACCCGGCTACTGCTTCCTTCCGGCCTGGATGCCGGCCATCTCGACCGCACCTTCGGCGCCCTGCTGGGCCCGGGCATCGACTTCGGCGATCTGTATTTCCAGCATTCGCGGCGCGAGAGCTGGAGCGTGGAAGACGGCATCGTCAAGGACGGTGCGCATTCCATCGAACAGGGCGTGGGCGTGCGCGCGATCTCTGGCGAAAAAACCGGCTTCGCCTATTCCGACGACATCCATCGCGATGCCCTGCTCGAAGCGGCACAGTCCGCGCGCGCGATTTCGCGCGAGGGCGGCGCGCAATCCACCCGTTCGCTGGTGCGCGGCAATGGCCGTGCGTTGTACCCGGCCACCGATCCCATCGACGACATGGACAGCGCCACCAAAGTGGACCTGCTGCGCCGGATCGACCAGTTTCTGTGTGCTGCCGACCCGCGTGTCAAGCAGGTGATGGTGAGCCTGTCCGGCGGCGTGGACACGGTGCTGATCGCCCGCAGCGACGGCGTGCTGGCAGCAGATGTGCGGCCGCTGGTGCGCTTGAACGTGCAGGTGATCGTCGAACACGGCGGCCGGCGCGAATCCGGTTATTCCGGCGGCGGCGGGCGTTACGGCTATGCCGAGCTGTTTGCCGACGGCCGCCCCGAAGGATTTGCGCGCGAAGCACTGCGCCAGGCGTTGGTGAATCTGGATGCGATCCCGGCGCCGGCCGGGGTGATGCCGGTGGTGCTTGGTCCGGGCTGGCCCGGCGTGCTGTTGCACGAGGCGGTAGGCCACGGTCTGGAAGGCGATTTCAACCGCAAGGGCACCAGCGTCTACGCCGGCCGCATCGGCGAGCGCGTGGCCTCGCCGGGCGTGACCATCGTCGATGACGGCACCCTGGACGGGCGCCGCGGCTCGCTCAATATCGATGACGAAGGCACGCCCAGCCAGTGCACCACGCTGATCGAAGACGGCGTGCTGGTGGGCTACATGCAGGACAGCCACAACGCGCGCCTGATGGGCGTGGCGCCCACCGGCAACGGCCGCCGCGAATCGTTCGCGCATCTGACCATGCCGCGCATGACCAACACCTACATGCGCGCCGGCCAGCACGATCCGGAAGAGATGATCCGCTCGGTCAAGAAGGGCATCTACGCGGTGAACTTCGGTGGTGGCCAAGTCGACATCACCAGCGGCAAATACGTGTTTTCGGCCACCGAGGCCTACCTGATCGAAGACGGCAAGGTCACCGCACCGGTCAAGGGCGCCACCCTGATCGGCAATGGCCCGGAAACCATGCAGAAGGTGCGCATGATCGGCAACGACCTGGCGCTGGACGAAGGCGTGGGCGTGTGCGGCAAGGACGGGCAGAGCGTGCCGGTCGGCGTCGGCCAGCCGTCGCTGTTGATCGACGGCATCACGGTTGGCGGAACGCAGGCCTGAGATGCGGGGATTTGGGAATCGGGATTCGGGATTCGCAACGGCAGGAGCGCGGCGCCATGTGGCCGTGCCTTGCGCTGCGTCGGTCTTGAAACCGCGATTCGGGATCAGAGCACTGGGAAGCGCGGCGGTAGAGGCGCGCAGCGTCTTCGGCGCTCAGGTGTCGCCTACCCGGGTTGCTGATGGTGGACGCATGCTGCCGCGGTTGGCAGCGGCGGAGGCGCTCGGTGAGTGGCTCCACGATTGCGGCCGCCAGATCCTATTCTTCGTCTTCCAGATCCTGGTCGTCTTCCAATCCCGAATCCCCACTCTCCAATCCCTGCTCCTGCGACAGCTCGCGCAGCACCTGGAACAGTTCGCGGTAGGCGCGCGGAGGCTTGTTTTTGGCGCGTTCGTGGATCGCGTTGCGCACCAGCTGACGCAGTTGCTGGCGGTCGGCGGCCGGGTAGGCTTCCAGCAGTTCGGCCAGCGCCACGTCGCCGTCGGCGAGCAGGCGTTCGCGCCAGTGCTCGACCCGGTGGATCGCCGCCACTTCGCGGCGCGCAGTGTCGCTGTTTGCGTCCAGCGCATCGCGGATGGCTGCCAGGGTTTCATCGTCCTCGCGGCGCATGTGCTTGGCCAGAAACGCCAGCTGCCGCTTGTGCGCGATATGCGAGGTGATGCGCTTGCTCTCTTCGATATGCGGGATCAGCGACTCGGGCACCGGCAACTTGGCCAGCTGCGCCGGGGTCAGCGCCACCAGCTTCTCGCCCAGGTCGAAAATCTCCAGCGCCTCGCGCCGCTGCTGGCTGCGGCTGGCGCCGCGAAATTCACCGGTCTCTTCATCGCGTCCGCGCATTGCCACCACATCCCGAAACTTGGTCGATAAATAACTGCGGCCTCGAACGGCCGGGCGTCGGCGGAACAACTCCGTACCGAATTCAAACACTCCGGCCATGGATGACCGGGCTTTCGCGGACGGATCCACGTTTCCAAGGATAAAGCATTGAACGCACTCTCCTCCGAAATCCGTGTGACCGACGACAGCCTGCAGCGCCTGGACGCGCTCACCGACATCTCCCAGCGCCTGCTCGAGCGCGCGCGCGCTGCCGGCGCCACCCAGGCCGAAGTGAGCTGCAGCGAAGAGCGCGGCCTGGAGGTCAATGTGCGGCTGGGCGATGTGGAGACGGTCGAATCCACCCGCGATCGCGGCATTGCGGTCACGGTCTACTTCGGCAAGCGCAAGGGCAGTGCCAGCACCGCCGACCTGCAGGATTCCAGCCTGGAGTCCACCGTGGCGCAGGCCTGCGCGATCGCCCGCTTCACCGAAGACGACGTGGCCGCCGGGCTGGCCGAGCCGGAGTTGATGGCGCGCGAGTTCCCCGAGCTGGATAGCTGGCATCCGTGGGCGCTGGACGCCGACACCGCCGTGGATCTGGCGCTGGCCTGCGAAACCGCCGGCCGCGACGCCGATGCGCGCATCAGCAACTCCGACGGCGCCTCGGCCAGCACCGGGCTCAGCCTGTCGGTGTACGCCAATTCGCATGGCTTCATCGGCCGCGAGCGCGGTACCCATCATTCGATCAGCTGCGCGCTGATCGCCGGCCAGGGCGACGGCATGCAGCGCGACGGCTGGTACAGCAGCGCGCTGGCACGCGAAGACCTGGAAGCGCCCGATGCGATCGGCCGCCATGCTGCCGAGCGTACCGTGGCGCGCTTGCAGCCGCGTTCGCTGCCCACCGGTCAGTTGCCGGTGCTGTTTGCTCCGGAAGTGGCGCGCTCGTTGGTCGGCCACCTGCTCGGTGCGGTCTCCGGCGGCGCGCTGTATCGCCGTGCCAGCTTCCTGCTCGACAGCGTCGGCAGCAGGTTGTTCCCGGACTGGTTCAACATCGAAGAGCTGCCGCACCTGCGCCGCGGTTTGCGCTCGGCCGCCTTCGACGGCGAAGGCGTGGCGACGCGGCGTTCGGCGCTGATCACCGACGGCGTGCTGCAACGCTATGTGCTGGGCAGCTATTCGGCGCGCAAGCTGGGCCTGCAGACCACCGCCAATGCCGGTGGCGTGCATAACCTGCAGGTCACCGCCAATGCGGGCGATCTGGCGTCGATGATTGCCGGCATGTCGCGCGGCCTGCTGGTCACCGAATTGATGGGCAATGGCGTCAATCCCGTCACCGGCGACTATTCGCGCGGGGCCGGTGGCTTCTGGATCGAGAATGGCGTGATTGCCTATCCGGTCGATGGCCTGACCATCGCCGGCAATCTGCGCGACATGTTCGCCGGCATCGAGGCGGTGGGCAGCGATGTCGATCCGCGCTCGCACGTCAAGATCGGCTCGGTGCTGATCAACCGCATGACGGTGGCGGGCGACAGCTGAGCGGGATTGGTTGTGCCGATCTCACCGGTTTCCGCGCGGCAGCTTGTTGTGTACGGGCACGCCTGGCGAGCAGTCGCTCGAACTGGACGGTGCATGTGCGTAGCGCCGAAGCGGGCAGGTCACCGTTCGCCCCCGCTGTCTCCAACGCGAGATGCGTAAAAGGCTATGGATCATGCGGCGGCGCGCGCGACGTGCGAGGGCTAGCTATGCAGCGACAACGCCGGTGAACACGCTGCCTGCGTGTTGCGGGCGGCGCGAAGCTCGTAGCAAGGCAGGGCTTTCTTTTTCGAAATGACGCGGCCCTTTGCAGCCACGGCCAGGCCGCGCGCCCATGTCTTTCCGCACTGGTGGCTGGCTGAATCGTTGCTATAGTCCGCCGCACCACAACCATGCACGGGGAGACATGATGAGCGAATTCGAATCGCACGCCGCACCGCCGCCGCCGCCGGTCGGCACCAGTCCGTCGGAGGAGCGTACGCTTGCGCTCGCCGCGCATCTGCTCGGCATCGTGACCTCGTTTGTCGGCGCGTTGGTGATCTGGTTGATCAGCAAGGACGCCAGCCCGTCCAAGCCGTTCGCGACCGATCAAGCCAAGGAAGCGCTGAATTTCCAGATCACCGTGCTCATTGCCACCGTGGCAGCGATCTTTCTGACCATTGTCTCGTTCGGCATCCTGTTCTTCTTGCCGACGCTGGTGTGGATTGCCAACCTGGTGCTGTGCATCCTGGCCGCAGTCAAGGCCAACGACGGCGAGCATTACCGTTACCCGTTCGCGCTGCGCCTGATCAAGTAATCGGTGCGGTGGAAACAACAAAGGCCCGGCAGCGATGCCGGGCCTTTGTCGTATCAGCCGATGCCGCGATCAGTTCTGCGCCGGGGTGTTTTCGGCGAAGTACTCATGGCTGTCGGCGTTGGTGATGGCCTGGGCCGGGTTGCTGGTCGCCAGGCTGCGCGCGCCGGACTGGCCATAGACGCGGTCCTGGGTACCGGCGGCGACCGTGAAGTGACTCATTTCGTGCACCAGCGTGCCGGCCTTGGAGTCGGTGCCGGTGGTCGACGCACTCCAGAAGGCGTTGCAGACGTGGATCTCGTACGGCTGGTTCGGATAGACGTAGGCATAGGCGTCTGCCAGATCCGCATCGCACTTGCAGTTGATCGTCAGCTGGCCGTTGTTCTGGTCCAGCGCATTATCGATGTTGACGAAGTTCGAGCTCACCCGGCTATAGCGCGAGGCGTTATAGGTTCCGAACCAGGTAGTGTAGCGCGCGCTTGTGCTGCCGGCATTGAGGTAGTTGCGCGCGTTCTGCGAGTAGTTGCGCGCGGCAGTGACGGCACTGGCGATCTGGCTGGTGCGGGTGGTGCTGCAGTTGAGGTAATCGATGCCGTTGACCACGGCGGTCGGGCCGACTGCGAGCTGGCGCTGTACACCCCGGTTGACGCCGTCCAGCCACACGGTGAGCGGGGTGCTGGTGGCCACGGCCGGCTCGCCGTTGGTCGCCTTCATCAGGCTGCCGTCGGCGAAGGAGGCTTACTGCAGCGCCGAGCGCACCTGGATGGTGTAGTTGCCGCTGGTGGACAGATCGTAGGCGCCGGCCAGATCGACCTCGCCCTTTACGCTCTGGCCGCGCTGCAGGATGGTGAAATCGGCGGCCTTGGGCAGGCCGCGCTTGACCAGGCGCTCGGTGTAGTCCACTGGCTTGCCGTCGCGGCTCACTTCCAGAATGCCGTTATCCAGCGACTCCAGCGGCAGCTGATACGTCGGCACGCGGGCGATCTGGCTGCCGTGATTGGTGACCGTGACGGCGATCTTGCCCTGATGACGCCCAGCCTGGTCGGCCACTGGCGACAGTTCGATGGCCAACGGAACCGGGCCGCGCACGGACTGCGCCTGCGCCGATCCGAGGACGCCAACAACGGCCAGCGTGCCTGCTGCAAACGATGCGAAAAAAACGTTCTTCACCAGTAACTCTCCGTGTGATCGGGGAATGTCCGCGGATGCGGGCAAGCCAAACCTAGGCAGTGCGAGCGGACGCGACAAGTTATTCAATTGCGAATATTTTCGTTCGTAGCGAACTTATGAACGCTGCCGAAATATCACGGGTGTCGATAATTCAGCTTTAAGTGTGCAGTCGGTCATGTGCTGCGGCTTCGAATGTATTAACGACTGACACAAACGCACCTGAGAAAAGTTGCAATGTGTGACCGATTTCGCTTGTTGGCGGTACGCGCCGCAGGCGTTGACCGTGCGCTGGCGCACGGAGTGCGCAAATCGTGTCCGGCGCGTCCGGTTTATGTCGCAAATCGTCTCGATGTGGCCGCACGAGCGACCAGCGCGCCGTTGCGGCACGCTGGAACTTCAGATCGATTCGGTAGCGGCCGTTCCCGCTTGCTGCGGTTTAGCGGCATTAGGAGCGGCGCCTAGTGCGCGCGGTTCACCGCAAACCGGCCCAAGCTGGCCAACGTCTCGCCGGGTGGCCCGTAGGGCTGCAGGACGTCATGCATGCGCGCGGCAAGTTCGGCCAGCTTCGCCTTGGCGCCGTCCATCCCCAGCAGGGCGGGGTAGGTGGATTTGGATTGCGCCGCGTCCTTGCCGGCGGTCTTGCCCAGCTGCGCCGAGCTCGATTCCACATCCAGGATGTCGTCGCGCACCTGGAAGGCCAGGCCCAGCGCGTCGGCAAACTCGTCCAGACGCTGCTGGTCGGTCGCCGCGGCGCCTCCGGTGAGTGCACCCATCCGTACCGCTGCGCGGATCAACGCGCCGGTCTTGAGCGCATGCATGCGTTGCAGGTCCTGCAGCGATTGCAGTTGCCCGGTCGCATCGATATCCAGCGCCTGGCCGCCGCACATGCCGGCCGCGCCCGCAGCGGTGGCCAGGCTCTGCATCCAGCTAACGCGCAGTGCGGCGCTGGCAGATGCAGTGGCGAGTAATTCGAATGCGCGCGTCTGCAAGGCATCGCCGGCCAGAATCGCGGTGGCCTCATCGAAGGCGATATGCACGGTGGGCCGGCCGCGTCGCAGCGCGTCGTCGTCCATCGCCGGCAAGTCGTCGTGCACCAGCGAATAGGCGTGAATCAGCTCTACCGCCACCGCGGGCGTGTCGAGGTGATCCTCGGCCGCACCGAACAATGCGCCGCTTGCGTAGACCAGCAGCGGACGCATGCGCTTGCCTCCGCCCAGCACGGCATGGCGCATCGCTGCATGCAGGCGCTGCGGCGCATGCGTGGCGCTCGGCAAGCCGGCTTCCAGGCTGCGTTCGCTGCGGGCGATCCAGTGGTCGAACAGCGCCGAGCTCACATCAGCCGTCCAGCGACGGCGGTTCGAAGGCTTCGGCAAGCTCGGGGCGGGCGGGGTCGGTCAACAAGCGCACGCGCAGTTCGGCCTGTTCCAGCGCCTGCTGGCAATCGCGGTACAAGCCGATGCCGCGTTCGTAGGCCGTGAGCGATTGCTCCAGGCTCAGATCGCCGACTTCCATCTTCTGCACCAGTTGCTCGAGTTCTTCCAGCGACTGTTCGAAGCGGGCAACCGGGGACGTTTCGTTCAAGGACTTCTTGGCCATCGCTAAAGTGTGCGGCGCGCGCGCAGGCCGGTCAATTCGCATCGGCAGCCGTGCGCCAGTGCAGCGATGCGGCGTTGGCCTGCAACCATGTGTCCAAGCTGCCGGAAATGATGCGATCGCCAGCGGCGAGCACCTGCGCACCTTCCCACAGGATCGGCAGGCGCCCGCGTTCCCACGGCGGTAGATCCAGCGCCTGCAGCAGGTGTTTGAGTTGGTGCGAATGCGTGCGCTGCGGCAACACGATGCGCTCGCCGCCCTGGCGTGCGCGCACCAGCAGCGGTTGCGCAAAGCGCAGGCCGGGTGCGCCGAGCAGCCGCAACTGCGCACCGTCGGGGAGGTGCAGGGGCGCTGCGCCGTCCCACTGCGCATGCCAGTCCGACGGCCAGACCGCAGCGGGGCGATGCAGAAACAGGCACTGGCGCCAGCGACGTACTTCTACCTGCTGCCACGCAAAGCAGGCGTGCCGATCTGCAGCGCGATTGTCGATTTCCTGTTCCAGTGCGGCCACACCTTGCGCAGGCAGCGGCGACGCGTGTGCCGCGCTCACCCAGGCGCGCAGTAGGCGTGTCCTTCGTTCCACCGGTTGCGCGCGCAATGCTTGCAGATCCAGCGCGCCGCTTGCGGTAAGCACGCCTGGCAACAACGCCATGTCCTGCTGCTGCAGTAATGCGCTGGCATCGGCGCTCAGTTGCGCACTGCGCGCCAATGCGTCGGGTGCTTGCGGCCAGCGTTGCTGCAGCAACGGCAAAACCTGGCTGCGCAGGAAATTGCGGTCGTGGCGCGGATCGGCATTGCTGGGGTCTTCGATCCAGCGCAAGCCTTGCGCATGCGCGTAGGCGAGCAGATCGGCGCGAGCATGCGCCAGCATCGGGCGCCACAGCGTGCCGTTGGCGAATGGACGTTGCGGGCGCATCGCCGCCAGGCCTTCGGGGCCGGAAGCACGCAGCGCACGCAGCAGGAACGTTTCCGCCTGGTCGTCGCGATGATGCGCCAGCGCCAGCCATTCGCCAGTGGTGAGAGCCTGCGCGAACGCCGCGTGGCGCGCGTGGCGTGCTGCCGCTTCCAGCCCAAGACCGCTGTCGCGTGCCACCTGCACCCGCACGATCTGCAACGGCACCTGCAGCGCGTCGCAGGTGCGTTGGCAATGCGCGGCCCAGGCATCGGCATCGGCATGCAGTCCATGATGCACATGCAGCGCGCGCAATCCTGCGTCTCGATAGCGCGGCGTTGCCGCCAGCAGATGCAGCAGCACGCTGGAATCCATCCCGCCGCTGTAGGCCAGCAGCACCGGGCCGGGCGGGGTGGCTGGCAGCAGCGGGGTGCCGGTCAGCACAGGTGCAACCTCGCAGCGGATCCTGCGCGCCTGATGAGCAGATGCCATCCCCGCTGCGTGATTGCCCGTCGGTCGCTTGCCCGGAGTGTTGCCTGCTGGGGACGCAGCGACGATTCCTCCGTTGTTCCCGGCGTCACAGAGCGCGAACAACCGCGCGCAGCTGCAGCCTTGGTCGCGGTGAGTCGTGCGACATGCTGCCGTGCACGGCCCTCACATCGGTTCGCGACGGCCCATCCGAGCACCACACCGATAGCTGGGAACCGCGGCCGATCGCAGGCGCGATTGCACATGGCGTTGGCGACGCCAGGCGGGCAGGTCGAGTGGCGATGCGTCGACCGCATCATGCGTCGGCGCGCCCGCCATCGCTGCAGCGCCGACTGCGCATCAGCGCTTGACCGCAGCCTCGAACGTGGCCGGCTTGGGCAATTCCACCGGCACACCAGCCGCATCGCAGGTGCCCGCCTTGCACAGGCGCTGGCGCAAGCGCGGAGTGGCCTGGACGATGACGTGGTAGATCACGTTCTCTTCCAGCGTGCCGCGGAATGCGGCGCTGCCGGGGCCGGTAGCCCAGATGCCCACATCTTCGCCGCCATGGCTTTCGGATTTGGTCGGCACCAGCGCTTCCTGCATGTAGCTGGGGGCTTCGGTGTCGACGTGGGTCAGGTCCGGGCGGCCAGCGGCCGGTTCGCTGCTGCTGGGTTCGTGTGGATACTTCTTGGGCCCGGCCGGCTGCGCGTTGCTGGCACCGGTGTAGCCGGGGCCGTTGGCGTAGCTGAGCGTGGTGTAGGGCTGGCCAGCCAGGTCGGTGGCCAGCTGGCTGCGGTCGCCTTCTTCGCCGCCGGTGCCGCGCACCTTGCCCAGGATCGGATTGCCGCGCACCGGGTAGCCGACGAAGTTGAGCGTGTGCGAATGGTCGGCGGTGACGATGATCAGCGTGTCCGGCGGCGCGGTCTGCACGGCAGCGCGCACCGCATCGGACAGCGACACGGTTTCATCGAGCGCGCGATAGGCATTGCCGGCGTGGTTGGCGTGATCGATACGGCCGCCTTCGACCATCAGGACGAAGCCATTGGGATCGCGCGACAGCGACTGGATCGCGGTGCGGGTCATCTCGGTCAGGCTGGGCTCGCCCTGCGGGGTGCGGTTGCGGTCGTGGTCGAACTGCATGTGATCCGGCTCGAACAGCCCCAGCAGCGCGGGTGCACCGGACGCAGCCTGCAACTGCTGCTCGTTCCAGACATAGGCGCCCTGCGGGTGTGCTTGTTTCCATTCGGCCACCAGATCGCGATCGTCCAGCCGCAGGCCCACCTTGCCGTCGTATTCCGGGTCGCGCTCCTGCACGCTCTGGAACCGGCTGCGTCCTCCGCCCAGCACCACCTGCGGGCCGCGTCCGTAGCGGGCGGTGGACAACAACTGCTGGGCGATGTCCTGGCAGCCGGCAGCACGCGCCGATTCGGGAAGGTCGGTGTCGTTTTCCCAGTTGCGGTCCGGCGAATGTGCATACGTTGCCGCCGGAGTGGCATGGGTCAGGCGCGTGGTGGTGACGATGCCGGTGCTGTCGGCCAGCTGCAGCCAGCTCAGCAGACCCTTGTTCAAGCTGTCGGCACAATCGCTGCGGTTGCCGCTGCTGACCCCGATCGCGCCCATGTGCGACTTCACGCCGGTGGTGATGGAGGTCATGGTGCCGGCCGAATCCGGCGTCTGCGAGTCGGTGTTGTAGGTCTTGCTGAAAGCGGTGGCGGGGAATTGTTCCCACGACAACAGGTTTTCTTCGCCTGGGCCGTCCTTGCGCTGGCCATCCAGGATGCGTGCGGCGGCGACCGTGGTCAGGCTCATGCCATCGCCCAGGAACAGGATCACGTTACGCGCCTTGCCGGCCATCGCGCCGTTGCCGGCAGCACGGGCCGCGCCCGAGCGGTACCACCATTGCGGGGTTTCGCCGGCCGGGTGCGTCATCGGCGGTACCTCCACGCGGACCGACCCAGGTGCGGAGGTGCTGCTCCCGGCGGTGGAGGCGCAGGCAGCGACGCACAGCGTGGTCAGGGCGGCGAGGGTGGGCAGGCGGCAACGCATCGGCATCGAACTCGTGGCTGAATCAATCCCCATTATGCCGCGCTGGGTGGTGTCACACCGATGACACAGCGCTGTTCCAGCTGTGGTCTCGCGGGCAAGGCGGCCCTGGGCTATGGTGCAAGCACTCTCCCCCCGGAAGATTCGACGACATGAAACTGGCTGCGGCGTGGTTGCGCATTCCGTTCTGGCAACGCGTGGTGGCCGGCTTCGTCCTCGGCGCGCTGGCCGGCTGGGCCATGGGCCCGGCGGCCGACGTGTGGTTCGGTCCCCTCGGCGATCTGTACGTCACGCTGATCAAGATGATCGCCATGCCGCTGGTGTTCTTCGCGGTGATCAATGCCATCTCGTCGTTGCATGGGCAAAAGTCGGTCGCCGCACTCGGCGGGCGCACGTTCTTGTGGTTCGTGATCACCGCGGCCTTGGCTGTGGGCGTGGGCCTGGCGGTGGGCACGATCATGCAGCCGGGCGCCGGCCATTTCAGTCTGAGCGTGGATTCGGCCTGGAAGCCGCGCGACGTGCCCAGCCCGGTCCAGGTGCTGCTGGATGTGGTGCCGTCCAACCCGTTCTACGCATTGACCGGCATCGGCACCAAGACCAACGCAGCCGGAGAAACCGTGCTGGCGGCGGGGCGTGGCTCGATCCTGCCGGTGATCTTCTTCGCCGCGTTGCTGGGCTTTGCGATGGTCAAGCTCGGCGAGCGGGTGGCCGAGGCGCGCAAGCTCACCGGGCAACTGAGCGACATCATGATCCAGGTAACGCGCTTCGTGCTGGAAATGACTCCGCTCGGCACCTTTGGCCTGATCGCTGGCCTGGTCGGCAGCTACGGTTTTTCGAAATTGCTGCCGTTCGGCAATTTCGTGCTCGCGCTGTATGTCGCCTGCGCGATCCACATTGTGGTGGTCTACAGCAGCCTGTTGCTCGCACATGGGCTTAACCCATGGAAGTTTTTCCGCGGTGCCGCGCCTGGCATGCAGGTGGCATTCGTCAGTTCGTCGAGCTTTGCGGCAATGCCGGTGGCGATGCGTTCGATCACGCATAACCTGGGGGTCAGCAAGGACTACGCCGCATTCGCAGTGCCGCTGGGTGCCAGCATCAAGATGGACGGCTGCGGCGCAATCTTCCCGGCGTTGTGCGCGGTGTTCATCGCGCAGTACACCGGTGTGCCGCTGACCGCCAACCAGTATGTCGTGGTGCTGATCGCCTCGGTGCTCGGCAGCTTCGGCACGGCCGGTGTGCCGGGCACGGCGGTCATCATGGCGACGGTGGTGTTGAGTGCGGCCAATCTGCCGCTGGAAGTGATCGGCTACCTGTATGCGATCGATCGTATCCTGGACATGATGCGCACCATGACCAACGTCACCGGGCAGATGCTGGTGCCGGTACTGGTGGCCAAGGAAACCGGCTTGCTCGACAAGCGCATCTACGAATCGGCCTCCACCAATGTGGGACTGGAAGAACCGCCGGCTGACAGCGCCACGCCACTGCGCTGAGGCAGCTTGATGCGTGTCGAATCTCTCACCCTGCGCGAACGGCTGCAGCAGCTGCCCGAGCTGCGGCGCATGAATGGCGTGTTCGTGCAGCGTGGTGTGACGGACGACCCCTTTGAAACGCACTACCTGGAGATCCGGCGCAAGGAAGGCCGGCTCTATACCGATGCGCAGGTGCGCAGCCTGCCGCGTCCGAGCGGAAAATTGGGGGCAACGCTGGAATGGCGCGTGCGCGCGCTGTCGAGCAGCTTGCTGGTGCAGCACCTGGCCACGCATGCCGGCGAGGGCGCCATCCTCGAACTCGGTTGCGGCAATGGCTGGCTATCGCACTTGCTGGCGCAGTCGCTGCAGCGCGAGGTCTGCGGCATCGACGTCAATCGCACCGAACTCACCCAGGCCGCACGCGTGTTCGGCCATGCAGCGCGCTTGAGTTTCATCGCTGGCGACATCCAGACTGTGGCACTGCCGCGCGAAGTGTTTGACATCATCGTGCTACCCGCCTGCGTACAGTATTTTGCCGATGCGGGCGCGTTGATCGAGCGCTTGCTCGCGCATTTGCGCGAGGATGGCGAGCTGCATATTCTCGATAGCCCGCTCTACGCCACGCCGCAGCGCGTCCAAGGGAGTGCCGCACGCAGCCTGCGCTACTTCACCGAGCTGGGCGTTCCGGAACTGGCCGCGCATTACCACCAGCATACCTACGCGACGTTCGATCGCTTTGCAGTGCAGTGGTTGTTCGACCCGCGTCGTTGGAGTGCCCGTGCGCGAAAGGCGCTCAGATTGTCGCAGCCGCATTTCCCGTGGCTGTGTCTGCGCAAGCGGGACAAGCTCGGGGTGCTGGGCGGTTGAGTGTGCTTGTGGATGTTGTCTGACAACGCGGGGCGTGTGCGTCAGGCGATCTGGCGATGACGCTTCTTGCGCTCGTGGGCGAATTTCAAGGCATCCGGCATTTGCCGATGGACAGATGGGAAAATGAAGCGTGTGCCGGCCGATGTTCGTAGGCGCTCACGTCGACCGGTACGGCAATCGCGTTGCGGATACGACGAGCTTCAACCACATGGCACACTTCCAGCACATCCATTGACGAGGGCGGGCGGTGATTGGCCAACAGCGTGATCTGACATTTCGTTTTCTGGCCGAGCCCAGCGACGTCAACTTCGGCTGCAAGGTGCATGGCGGCGTGGTGATGAAGTGGATCGACGAGGTTGGTTTTGCGGCCGCCAGTGGTTGGAGCGGGCATTACTGCGTCACCGTGGCGGTGGGCGGCATCCGCTTCGTGGCACCGGTGCGCATCGGCGATCTGGTGGCGGTGTCGGTCACGCTGGTCTACACCGGCCTCAGCAGCATGCATTTCTGACATCGATATGCGTGCGCGCAGTCCGATGGGGGGCGATTCGCGCCTGTGCACGCATTGCATCATCGTGTTCGTGGCGATGGACCCGGACGGCGTCACCCCGGTGGAAGTACCGTCCGGGCGGCCCGACACCCCGGAAGATCGACGCCTGGCCGAATACGCGCTCAAGGTGATGGAGTTGAGCAAGGGCATCGAGGACACCATGGCGCGGTACAAGGCCGATACTTCGCAGTAAGCCGCATCATCCCGTGGACGGGCAGGTCTCTGCCCGATGACAGCGCATGCGGTGCGGGCAGCGTGGCTCTTGCTGTGCCTGGGAGGTGGGCCGGTAGACGCCAATGGAGGCCGCACAGCGGCCACATGGACGTCGCGGCCCGGTTGCGCGCAAGAAAAAGGCCGCGAGATCGCCGCGGTCTTTTTTGCCTGGAGTCGAACAACCGAGCGTTACAGCACCCGGCGTGCCTGGATGAACTTCTCGCTCCAGTAGCCGCTCGCCAGCGAATCCACGCGCACATCCTTGCCGCGGCTGGGTGCGTGCAGGAACTTGCCGTCGCCGACCACCAGGCCGACGTGGTCGATACGACCGCGCTTGCCGAAGAACACCAGGTCGCCAGCCTTCAGCGCGCTCGGGTCCTTGATCAGCTCGGCCGATTCGTCGCGGGCGATGTCGCGCGAAACACGCGGCAGGTCGATGCCGAGCGCAGTCTTGAACACATAGCCGACCAGGCCGCTGCAGTCGAACCCTTCGGTGGACTCGCCGCCCCAGACGTACGGGGTACCGAGCAGGGCCATGGCGCGCTGCAGGATCACCTGCACGCGGCTGTCGGCCACGGCGTTTTGGGCAGCATTGGCCGCGCTCTGCGACACGTCGTAATTGGCAAGCAGGCGGCTGAGATCGCCGGCGAACATCGCCGAGCGGTCCATCAGCGGAATGGCGTCGTTGGCGGCCAGGTGCGGAAGCAGGGCGGCCAGCGTTGCGGTGGCAGCGGCGTCGGCGCGGCTGCGGGTTGCGGCTTTGTCGGCAGCGACGGCAGCGACGGCAGCGACGGCGCTATCTGGCGTGGTCGTCTGCGGAGCGGATGGCGTGCTGTTGGCGTTCTGCGCGAATGCGGGAAGTGCTGCAATCAGGAGAGCGGTGGCGCATAGCAGGCGGAGCGGTTTCCGGGGCGGAAGCAGTGCGGCGCCAGTTTTGGTCTGTTCGTCGTTCGTCACGCGGGAATCACAGTTCTGCTGTCGATGCGAGATGATGCCCTGGTGAAAGAATCGTTACGTTCAAAAAAAGTTAAATTTCCGTTTTATTATTTGTGACAGAAGTCTCATTTTGGTGCAAAACCCGCTTTGAACCTGAATAATGATCACGCCAGTAAGCCCCATCAAGAAAATCCAAGCGGACCGTACCGCCGGTGGTAGGGGCATGCACGAAGCGACCTTCACCGACATAAATGCCGACGTGGGTCACGTTGCCTCCGGAGCCGAAAAACACCAGATCGCCGGTGGCAAGTCGCTCGGGCGGGATGCGCGGGCCCTGGATTGCGGCCAGTTCGCGCGAGGTGCGCGGTAGCGCCAAGGCCAAGACATCCTTGTAGACATAGGTGACCAGCCCGCTGCAGTCGAACCCGGTCTCCGGCGTGTTGCCGCCGAACCGGTATGGGGTGCCCACCAGCCCCAACGCGCGCATCAGGATGTTGTTGGCGGCGGCCGGGTCGGCCGGCGCGATCTGCGGCCACACGCGCGCTGCCGGTGGTGGCGCGGCCGGGCGCCGCACCGGTGCGTGCGACGAACAGCCCCCCAGGAGCAGCAGGCCCAGCAACAGGCTGGCCGCGGCGCGTCGGGCGCAGCCGGCGAAAACTGGCGTGATATGCATGGAGCCGGGATAATGGGCGGTTCGAAAGGTCGCCATGATGGCGGCGCACCCGGCGGCCGACAAGCCGTCCTCAACCGTCTGCCAACGGGCAGCCCATTCAGAGCCAGGCATGAAGATCGAAAAAGACAGCGTCGTCCGCTTCCATTACACCGTTTCGGAGATCGGCCAGGAGCCGATCGAGAGCTCCAAGGAGCGTGACCCGTTGGCGATCATGATCGGCCACGGCAACATCATCCCGGGCCTGGAAGCGGCCATGATGGGTAAGGAAGTCGGCGAGAGCTTCGGCGTGGACGTCAAGGCGATCGAAGCCTATGGCGAATACCGCGAAGGCCTGAGCCAGCGCGTGCCCAAGAAGCATTTCGGCGCCACCAAGCTGGTGCCCGGCACCCAGGTCGTGCTGCAGACCAACTTCGGCCCGCGCGCAGTGACGGTGCAGAAAGTCGGCATGAGCGTGGTCGATGTTGACCTCAATCACCCCATGGCCGGCAAGGATCTGCATTTCGACGTGGAGATCGTTGAAGTGCGCGAAGCCACCGCGGAAGAGCGCGACCACGGCCATGTGCACGGCGACGGCGATCATCACCACTAAGCTTAGGGCAACGCTGATCAAGTTCCAAAGATGCGAGGATAAGTGCTTCGCAGCGATGGTGGTGCAAGCCGATGAAGCAGCGGACCTTGGCAATGTCAGCTGACCAGGGCAACGGGTTTGAACAGTACCGTCGCCCGACGCGGCGCGATGTGTTCCTGGCACGGATGGAGACGCTGGTGCCGTGGATGGCACTGTGCGCGGTGATCGCCCCGCACTATCC
>NZ_JFAQ01000090.1 GCF_001304695.1 Xanthomonas axonopodis | reverse complement strand
CTACTGCGCAGCCGCCAGGCGGGCGCGGCCGGTGCTCGGAATCCTCATGTACCCCTCGTACACTCCGGTTCCTGTGCGCCGGCCGCGCCCACCTGACGACCGCTCGCTACGTTTTGTTAGCCACTCTAAGTTTGGAAGTGCATCACTGCCGAGCACGACCCCAGCATATGACAGTATCATTGACTATTAATTCGGATCGTTCTGTGTGTGTTTCCATTACCTGATCACAGTCGGCACTCACAACCAGATCATTCGACGATGACGTGCGGCACGAAGCGCGAGGTGTCGCGGGTGATCGGGCCATCGTCATCGCGCATCCCCAGCCCAGCGGGACGATCAGCGACCACCCAGCTGCCCACCAGCGCATAGCGCCCGTCGAACACCGGAAGCGGATGATGCGCCTGCAGAATTGCGGGGCCATCCACGTACGGGCCATCGGTGTGCGCGGCCTCGCCTTGCGCCGTGACCAGCGCGATGTTGGCGCCCTCGCGCGAGAGCAGCGGCTTGCGCACCCAGCCTGCGGTTGGCGCCTCACCGGCTTGCGCAAAGCGGGCGTGCAGCAGGTTCGGGTGACCCTGATGGCGGTCCCACAGCAGCGGCAGGATGCCCTTGTTGCTCAACACCGATTTCCATGCCGGCTCGATCAGGCGCACCCGGTCGGCGATCAATGCCGGCCCGAAGCGCTCTTCCATCATGAATTCCAGCGGATAGAGCTTGAACAGCGTGTGGATCACCCGATCCTGTTCATCGGT
Source organism: Xanthomonas axonopodis (assembly GCF_001304695.1). Taxonomy (GTDB): domain Bacteria; phylum Pseudomonadota; class Gammaproteobacteria; order Xanthomonadales; family Xanthomonadaceae; genus Xanthomonas; species Xanthomonas axonopodis. The sequence continues at coordinate 18,154 of NZ_JFAQ01000090.1, read as the reverse complement.
GAACCAGCCTTCGGCACTCAGGCCGATGTCTTCGATGGCTACTTCCTCGGTGCTGATGCCCACCTGGTGCGCACAGTCGCGCAGGTAACGCACCGTGGCGCGATCTTCCAGCGAATCGCGCACCGCCGCAAAATGCATCTGCGCGCCGATCGCGCCATCCACGGCCAGCGCGCCCAGGGTTTCGCACAGCAGGTCCTGGATCAGGTTGTACTGATCGGTGCCCTTGGGCAGCGCGCCGCTGGCGATCTGCTGTTCCAGCCACAACCACTGGAAGTACGCCGATTCGTAGAGCGATGTCGGCGTGTCGTAATTGAGTTCGTACAACTTGGCCGGGCCATCGCCCGAATACGCCAGGTCCATGCGCCCATACAGATGCGGGTCGCGCTCTTTCCAGGAGTTGGCGATCCAGTCCCAGTAGAACGACGGAATGGCCAGCTGGGTCAGCAGCGCTTCCGAGCCCACCACCTCGTCCACCAGCTGCATCGCCATGTCGTGCAACTCTTGCGTCGGCGCTTCGATGTCGTCTTCGATCTGACGCAGCGAAAACGCGTAGTAGGCGCTTTCGTCCCAATACGGTTCGCCGTCGATGGTGTGGAAGTGGAAGCCCAGCGATTCGGCCTGCGTGCGCCAGTCCGCGCGTTCGGGGATCGGGATGCGTTGCATGTCAGCCGCCGAAGCCCGAGCTGCGCCCGCCGCTGCCGAACGAACTGCGCGCCGCCGCGCTGGAACCGAAGCCCGAACGCGACACGGTGATGGCACGCGTGGGCATGTCGATGCTGCCGCTACGCCCACGCACCGTGCCGATGCGGTTGCTGGCCAGATCGCCGTTGGGCTTGTAGTAACCGCCGCTACGGTAATCGCGGTACAGCGGAATCGAGCCGCCATAGTGATAACCGCCGCCGCTCATATTGCCCAGCGCGTAGCCCAGCAAAAAACCGCCCATCGGCGGGATCCAGCTCTGCTGCCCTTGCGGATTGGTGATCACCGTGCAGCTGCCGAACTGCGCATCGCACTCGTAGCGCGTGGTGAAGCGCGGTGCGGCCTGCTGATGCTTGGCCACCGCCTCGTCGTAGGCCTTGAAGCATTGCTGGATGTCGGACTGTTCCTGCTTGATCTGGTAACAGTCCGAAGCCGACTGCAGCACCACACCGGTCTCCGGCTCCGAGCCGCAGCCCGTGACGAAGGCGGCCGGCAGCGCAGCCATCAAGGTGAGTTTGAGATTGCGTGATCGCTTCATGCCTGCGCTCCGTTACGGCGTGATCGCGGCGGCATTGATCAGCCCCACCGCGATCGACACGCCGGCCGAAAAGATGCCGGCGGCGGTGATGTTGTCGGTGATCTGCCGCGAGATGCGCCCGGCCACCAGATTGGCCAGCAGGTAGGCGACCACCTGGATGCCGCAGGCCACCAGGCCCCAGATCAGGGCGTCGATCAGGCTCACCGAATGGGTGATGGCCGAATGCAGCGGCAGCGCCACGCCGATCAGATTGCCGGCCAGCGCGGTGGCCGCTGCCACATTGCCCTGCCGCAGCAAGGTGAAATCCTTGTGCGGGGTGACCAGGGTCACCAGCACCACCGAGACGATCAACACACCCAGGCCTGTACCGAAATAGGAAAGAAACGCGAGAAAACTCTGCAGATTGATCGGATTCATGACAGGACCAAGGTGGGTGGAAGACGCGCGTGCGCGCTCAGGTGATATCCAGATCGGCGACGGTGACATCGATACCGACCGCATAGGTGACGCAGAATTCGTTGGGACCGGAATCTTCGCCGGTCACCAGCAAGAATTCTTCGCGCTGCAGCTCCGGCACATCGCGGCTGTAGAGCATGGCGTAATGGGTCAGATCGCCATCGCGGCGCGGCGGCTGGTAGCGGTACAACACTTCGTCGTAGGCGATCGGCGGAATCCGCGACGCGTCATCGGTGGATTGCGTTGCGCGCTGCCATTGCTTGCCGGCGTACTCGATCTGCGCCGCACCCAGGTGCGGATGCTGCATCACGAACTCCTGAAACGCCTGCTTGCTGGGCGGGTTCACCGTCTCGCAATACACAAAGGCCTTCATCGCTTCCAGATCGCCCCCCACGGTGGTGACCTGCAAGAACGCATCGTCGTCCAGATAGAACCGGTGCAGCGCATAACCATCGCCCAGATTGACGTGACCGTAGCAGGGAATGCCCTGATGCCCGCCCGGCAACTCGGCGGTCATGGCCTCCGGCGCCATGCGGTACAGGGTGGTGTCGATCTCCACCTGGCCACCGACACGCAGCCCCAGCGGCAGCGCGTGACCGATCGCGCCACTCCCGGAGGTGGGCAGCGGCGGCGGTTGTGGTTGACCGAACAACTTGCTGAAAAAACTCATCGTCATGCACCTTGTGGCGATGGGGAAATGGGAGCTGCCTCGCTGCGCATGGCCTGCCAGACGATGGCGTGCGCCGCCACGGGCTGCTCGGCCAAGTAATACAGCATGGCACCGGCGGCGACAGCGATGCGTGCTGGCGGGTTCAAGCGCAACGCGCCATCGGGCGCGCGCAGGCCCAGCAGCAATGCGCCGCGCTGGCCGAAATCGGCCGCAAGCCGGCTGTAATCCAGCGGTTGCACATTCGCAGGCACTGCAAGACTGAACTGGGTGGGGACATCGTCTACCGACAGCAGCTCGGCGGTGATCGCCGCGCTGCCCGGATCCTGCGCCGCACGTGCCAGGATCTCGGCGGTCATCGGACGCGTGCACTCGATGGCTGGGTAATGGCAGTTGACCAATCGCGCCGCGCTGGCCGAATCGAAATGCGCCACGATATGCGCGGCTGGCGCATGCGCCATCAACGCAAATACCGCCGCCAGGGTCTGGTCGTCGGAGGGCGGGTTGACGATCACCCGCGCCGCGCCGGCAATGCCGGCACGCAGGTACACCTCGGTATGCGTGTACGACTCGGCGGCGATGAAGCGCATGTGGTCGGGCATCGGATTTTCCGCCACGCCCTCGGCGACCAGCACCACGCCTTCGTCATCGGTGGCGGTGTCGGACAGCAGCAATTCCAGCAGGCGCGTGGAGGCCGCGCCCTGCCAGCCGATCAGAATGGTGTGCCCGCGCAGGTCTGCATAGGCCATCTTGCCCATGTGGTGGTGCCTCCAGAAGGTGATGAGCACGCCGCTGGTCTTGGCCAGCACCGTGGCAAACAACGCCACCGCGCCCGGCATCACCACCAACGCGGCGATATAGCGCCCGGCCACCGAGCCCGGCGACAGGTCGCCGTAGCCGATGGTGGTGGCCGTGGTCATGTAGTAGTACGCAAACGCGTCCAGGCCGACGAGCTTCTGCTCGCCGGCCCACCGCAACAGCAACCAGCTCAGCCCCATGTGCGCCAGCAGTGCCAGCGCCACCGTGCCCCAGCTGACGCGGCGCACCTGGCGCCGCAACACTCGCAACGGCCGTCCGACGACGATCATGGCGCATCCTGTGCCGTGCGATGGATCAGCTGTCGCTGCGCGGAACCTGCTGCACGTCGCGCACCTGGCCAATCAGCGGCGCGCTGCCGCCGGCATTCTCGTGACCCAGCTGCGCAGCCGGCTTCTTGAAGCGCGCCAGCACCGCCGCGGCGTTGGACTCGCCTTCCATCAGGCCGGCGGCAGCCAGGCGTCGATTGAGATCGCCATCGCCGGTGGACGCTTCGAGTTCTTCGGCCGATTCGATGCGCGCCGAGGTTTCGGCCTGACGCGCCTTGATGCGCTCTAGCGATTCCAGCGCCGAGCCCATCTTGCTGCTGGCACCGGAATGGCGCGCGGCGATGGCGGCCTGCGCCTTCTGCACCGCATCGGTGGCCTTGACCGTATCGATCTGCTGGCGCATGCCACGCAGCTGGTTTTCGGTCTTCTGGATGGTGGCCTTGAGCGTCACCACCGACTGGTCCAGCGCAGCCTTGGAGGCCTTGTCGCCGGCATCCTCGCTTTCCAGCGCGGCCAGCTTGACCGCCACGTCGTGCGCCAGCGCCTCATCGTTCTTGGCCAGCGCGCCTTCGATGTAGCGCGTGTATTCGGCCATCTTGCCGGCGCGCGCGTCGATCTTCTGCTGGGCCAGCTTGCTCTGCGCCATCAACTTGGTGAGCTCTTCGCGCGAACGCGTGAGCTGGGCGTCGGCATCGCGCATTTCCTGGTCCAGGATGCGCAGCGCATTGGCGTCGACGGCCTTCTGGCCGGTTTCGTGTGCGGTACCACGCAGCAGCGTGATCAGCTTGGAAAAGATACTCATGACAACACGCCTTTAGGAAAAGAACGGCTTGAGAGATTCGGCGGCATCCAACGTATTGGCCGCCAGGGTCTGGATTTCTTCGTCGATCTGGTCGAGCGTCGAGGAGGCCGACAGTTCGCCAAACACCACGTAACGGTCCTTGCCGTCGACCTGGACCAAGCCCAGGTTGGACAAGGGGTTGAGCGGATTTAGGCGCAGGCAGGCGTCGTTGAAGGCAGCGCGGTCGTTGACGTGCTCGGCATGGGCCAGCAGCGTGGACACGAAAACCTGCGAGCCGGAAGCGGCAACCTGGATCTGCATGTCGCCGTGGTCGGCCAGGGTGAGATTGATGGCCGGCTCCAGGCCGTCGATCAGTTCGACATGGATTGGCTGGCCACGGTAGCGCTCGACCAGCAGGCCGTGCAATTCGGCGGTGGTGTACTGCGTCATACGATGTCCTGTCCTTTGGTCATGCCGTGATGGTGGTGCAGCGAATGTCCTGCATCGACCGGACATACTACAGACTGCCCGTGACCGGCAGAAAGGGCCGAAAGTCAGCTGGTCATGGGCAAGGCAGGCGCGCAAACCGCCCGTTCAGCTGGCATGTCGCCCCATGCCGGGCGGCTGCCTCACGGATACAGCATCCGCTTGCTCCAATGGCTGGCCGCGTCGGCCTCGTAGCGCCAGCGCTCGTGCAGGCGGAACTTGGCGCCGTACCAGAACTCGAACGCCTGCGGCACCACCCGGAATCCACCCCAACCATCCGGGCGCGGCACCTGGCGCCCTTCGAACGTCGCTTCGACCTTGGCAATGGCCGCATCGAACTCTTCGCGCGAACCCAGCGTCTGCGACTGCCGCGAGGCCCATGCGCCGATCTGGCTCATGCGCGGGCGCGAGGCGAAGTAGGCATCGGATTCGTCCGCGCTCACCAGCTGCACGCCGCCTTCGATGCGCACCTGGATGCCGGCCTCGCGCAGGCTGCGCCACAGGAACAGCAACGCCGCCTGCGGGTGGGTCTGAAGGTCGCGGCCCTTTGCGCTGTCCAGATGGGTGTAGAACACGAACCCGCGCGCATCGAAGGCCTTGAGCAACACGGTGCGCGCGCTCGGCCGGCCATCCACGTTGGCGGTGGCCACGGTCATCGCGCTGGCTTCGAGTTCGGCGCTGTTCTGCGCCTCGGCATACAGCGCGGTGAAGGTGGCAAGAGCTTCTGCGTACAGATCGGTCATGACAGTGCGTGGCAACCAGATGGACGCCTATTGTGGGCGAATCGCCCGCGCTTCGCCTATGCAAAGCGATCCAATCGCCGGACCGACGCGGGGTTGGTGTGGTTGCAGACAGCAATTGCGCCGTGCCATCGGCCCGGCCCGATGGCGTGAATGCTACGATCCCTGCGCATGAACCCCGCACCCAATCTCGTGATGGTCGGCCCGATGGGCGCCGGAAAAAGCTGCATCGGCCGACGCCTGGCCGAGCGCTTCGGGCTGGAGTTCGTCGATGTGGACCAGGCCATCGTCGAACAGGTGGGCAGCAGCATCCCGGCCATCTTCGAGCAGCATGGCGAAGCCAGGTTTCGGCAGTACGAGGCGGAAACCTTGCAGGCGCTGCTGGAACAGGACAACAAACTGATTTCCACCGGCGGCGGCGCCGTGCTGGATCCGCGCAACCGCGAGCGCATCTGCGCGCGTGGGTTCGTGGTGTATCTGCATGTCAGCGTGCCGGCGCAACTGACGCGGCTGGGGCGCGACCGCAATCGCCCGCTGCTGCAACGCGCCGACCGCGAGCAGGTGCTGCATGCGATGGCAGCGCACCGCACGCCGCTCTACCGCCAGGTCGCCGATCTCAGCCTGGAAACCGATCATCTTTCCTCCGCCGAGGCCACCGCGCAGCTGGTATTGCGCCTGGCCGCGCAATGGCGCATGTCGAGTACTCCCGCATGACACTTCCCCGTTCCTCGCGCAGCGTCGATGTCGACGGCGCGCAGCCTTACACCATCACCATCGCCCCGGGCCTGCTGGCCGACGGCAACCGCCTGGCCAGCCATGTGCGCGGCCGCCACGCGCTGCTGACCAGCGACTCGCAGGTAGCTCCGCATTACGCGGCCGGCGTACGCGCCGCCTTGTTGAACGCGCGGCCGGACCTGCAGGTCGGCGAGTTGGTCATTGCCGCCGGCGAAGCCTCCAAAACCCTGGAGACCTTTGGTTCTGCGATCACTGCACTGGCCGAACTCGGTGCCACCCGCGATGCCTGCGTGTTCGCGCTGGGCGGCGGCGTGGTCGGCGACCTGGCAGGCTTTGCGGCAGCGTGCTGGATGCGCGGCGTGGACTGTGTGCAGCTTCCTACCAGCCTGCTGGCGATGGTGGATTCGTCGGTCGGCGGCAAGACCGCGGTGGACATCCCGCAGGGCAAGAACCTGGTCGGCGCCTTCCATCCGCCGCGCGCGGTGATCGCCGACCTCGACACCTTGCGCACCCTGCCCGCACGCGAACTGCGCGCCGGCCTGGCCGAGGTGATCAAGTACGGCGCCATCCGCGACCCGCTGTTCTTCCAGTGGCTGCACGCCGAGCGCCACGCGCTGCTGGACAGCGACCCGGCGGCATTGGCACAGGCCATTGCCCGCAGCTGCGAGCACAAGGCCGAGATCGTGGCGCGCGACCCGCTGGAAAAAAGCGAGCGCGCGCTGCTCAACCTGGGCCACACCTTCGGTCACGCCATCGAAACCGAGCAAGGCTACGGCGCGCCCGGCAACGACAACCTCAACCATGGCGAGGCCGTCGCGGTGGGCATGGTGCTGGCGGCGCGCCTGTCGGCCGCGCTGGGAATGAGCGATGCACAGGACACCGAGGCCTTGCGCGCGCTGCTGCACGACTTCGGCCTGCCCACCGAGATCCCGCCTGGCCTGGCCCCTCAGGCCCTGCTCGCGCGCATGCGCCTGGACAAGAAAAGCATCGCCGGCCGCCTGCGCCTGGTGTTGTGGCGCGGTATCGGCAAGGCCGAGGTCGTGCCGGATGTGGAAGAGGCCGCGGTGCTGGAGATCCTGGCGGGCTGAAGATCCAGGCGAGCTGAGATGCCGGGCGCCGTCGACTACGGCATACCGCATCACCCCATCTCGCGTCCCAATTCCGATGCCGATTCACCGCCCCTCCAGGCTTCAGCAGCGCCCGGCTACAATCGGCCGCATGCGCATCCTTCTACAACACGATCCCGGCGGTAACGCGCCGCTCCGCTACGTCCAGCTGACCCTGCAACCGGATCTGTGGTGGCTGGGAACTGCTGCGCGAAACCGGCGAGATCGGCGGACGCACGCAACTGCGACGCGACCAGTACCTGCAACAGGATGAAGCGGACCGCGCCTTCGACAAGGCGCGCGACACCCAACTCAAACGCGGTTTCCAACTCATCACCGGCGGCGCCGACGACGCGCCGCGCTGAGGACACACTTTCCCATGCTCAAGAACGATCGCCTGCTGCGCGCTCTCAACCGTCAGCCCGTGGACCGCACCCCTGTGTGGTTGATGCGCCAGGCCGGCCGCTACTTGCCGGAGTACCGCGCCACCCGCGCGCGCGCCGGCAGCTTTTTGGGCATGGCGAAGAATCCGGACATCGCCTGCGAAGTGACCCTGCAGCCGCTGCAGCGGTTTCCGCTGGATGCGGCCATCCTGTTCTCCGACATCCTGACCATTCCCGATGCGATGGGCCTGGAGCTGTATTTCGTCGAAGGCGAAGGCCCCAAGTTCCGCCACCCGGTGCGCGATGCCGCGGCAATTCACCGTCTGGGCGTGCCGGACATGGAAACCGAGCTGCGCTACGTGATGGATGCGGTGCGGGTGATCCGCCGCGAGCTGGATGGTTCCGTGCCCTTGATCGGCTTCTCCGGCAGCCCGTGGACGCTGGCCTGCTACATGATCGAAGGCGGCGGCAGCAAGGAATACGCGCGCATCAAGGCGATGGCCTTCAACGCGCCTGAGCTGCTGCATCACCTGCTCGGCACCGTCACCGACGCGGTGATCGCCTACCTGGCCGCCCAGCGCGCTGCCGGCGCGCAGGCGCTGCAGGTGTTCGACACCTGGGGCGGCGTGCTCTCGCCGGCGATGTACCGCGAATTCTCGCTGCCCTACCTCACCCGCATTGCGCGTGAACTGGAGCGCGGCGATGGGGCCGAACGCACCCCGCTGGTGTTGTTCGGCAAGGGCAACGGCGCCTACGTGGCCGATCTGGCCGCCAGCGGCGCCGAAGCGGTGGGCGTGGACTGGACCATCTCGCTGGCTGACGCCGCCCAGCGCGCCGGCGGCCGCGTCGCCCTGCAGGGCAATCTCGACCCGGCCACGCTGTACGGCTCGCCCGAAGCGATCCGCAGCGAAGTCGCCAAGACCCTGGACAGCTACGCCCAAGGCAACGGCGGCTCGCGCGAAGGCCACGTCTTCAACCTCGGCCACGGCATGTCGCCGGATATGAATCCCGAGCATGTGAGCGTGCTGGTGGACGCGGTGCAGAGCTTGAGCAAGCGTTAAGCCGCCGCGCCGAGCGGGCCGGGTTGCACGGACCCGGCCAGTGCCAATGCCAATGCCAATGCCAATGCCAATGCCAATGCCAATGCCAATGCCAATGCCCGCGTGATCTTGGCACTGCTGAGTGACCTATTTCGCAACTGAATCGACCCACTGGCTCTGCGTGTTCACTCCGCCGCCAGGTATATCGGTGCCGGACGCGTTGTGTCATGAGACGCGTCGCGCGATTCACACCTGCACCCAAGCCGCCAATGCGATGACGCGATCTGCCTGAGCGTGCAGTGGGGGCCTTGCGCCTGGACGCGGCGCAGGCTGGCAACGTAGGCATTCCCGGGAGTCGCACACAGCGTTCCGCGCCGTGCACAGCAGGGAGACGATAATGCAGCGTTACCCCGGCCAAGCCACCATGTCTCAGCCCGTTCCCACCTTGCGCACTTACGCCTCCATCAAGCCGCTGCTGTGGCTGGTGTCGCTGGCCATCTTCATGCAGATGCTGGATGCGACCATCGTCAATACGGCCTTGCCGTCGATGGCGCGCAGCCTGCGCGAAAGCCCGCTGCAGATGCAGTCGGTGGTCTTCAGTTACGCGCTGGCGGTGGCGATGTTCATCCCCGCCTCGGGCTGGATCGCGGACCGCTTCGGTACGCGGCGCACCTTCCTCGCCGCGATCATCATGTTCACCTTGGGCTCGCTGCTGTGCGCGGCAGCACAGCACCTGCCGCAGTTGGTGACCGCACGCGTGGTGCAAGGCATCGGCGGCGCGATGCTGCTGCCGGTCGGGCGTCTGGCGGTGCTCAAGACGGTCGCACGCGCAGACTTCCTGCGCGCGATGAGCTTTATCGCGATCCCCGCCCTGATCGGCCCGCTGATCGGCCCGACCCTGGGCGGCTGGCTGATCGAAGTCGCCTCGTGGCACGGGGTGTTCCTGATCAACCTGCCGATCGGGACCATCGGGTTTATCGCTGCGCTGAAGATCATGCCCGACCACTATGGCGATGCGCGCAATCGCTTCGACCTGGTTCGGCTACCTGATGCTGGCGTTCGGCATGGTGGCCTTGTCGCTGGCCCTGGATGGCATCTCGGAACTCGGCCTGCGCCATGCGTTTGTGATGTTGCTGGCCATCGGTGGACTGGCCGCACTGGCCGGCTACTGGCTGCATGCGGGCAACACCCCCAACGCACTGTTTCCGCTGGCGCTGTTCAAGGTGGCGAGCTACCGCATCGGTATTCTGGGCAACTTGTTCGCACGCGTGGGCAGCGGCTCGATGCCGTTTTTGATCCCGTTGCTGTTGCAGGTGGGCCTGGACATGAGCCCGATGAATGCCGGGCTGATGATGGTGCCGGTGGCGCTGGCCGGCATGGCCGCCAAACGCACGGCGGTCAAGCTGGTAGGACGCTACGGCTATCGGCGCGTGCTGATGCTCAACACCGTGTTGGTGGGCATGGCCATGGCCAGCTTTGCGCTGATCGATATCGGCCAGCCGCTGTGGCTGCGCCTGGTGCAACTGGCCTGCTTTGGCGCGGTGAATTCACTGCAATTTACGGTCATGAACACCGTGACCCTGCGCGACCTGGACCGCGACCAGGCCAGCCCCGGCAACAGTCTGCTGTCGATGGTGATGATGCTGGCCACCGGCTTTGGTGCTGCGGCAGCGGGCAGTCTGTTGGCGGCCTTCAATACGCATCTGGGCGATACGCATGGCGCTACCGCCGCCTTGCATGCCACCTTCCTGTGTGTGGGCGGCATCACCTTGTCGTCGACGTTGATCTTCTGGCAGTTGGCCGAAACGCGGCCGCACCCCAAGGAGGTAGAAGCGGTCGCCGAGTAGGTGCTGCGGTAGCGCACTCTCACTCGCGCCGCGGCTATGCCCCGTCACGCGCGCGGGCATGCCGCAACGCCTCGGCAATGGTAGTGGCCAACATCTCGCCGGTGAGCGGCTTGCGCAGGAAACGGTCGAAGCCCGCTTCCTGTGCATTCGGTTCGGCTGCTTCATCGGAGCGTGCGGTCACCGCGATCAACGGCATCTCGTAGCCGAAGACGCGTAGCTGCCGCGCCAACGCAAAGCCATCCAGCCCGGGCAGGTCCAGATCCAGCAATGCCAGATCGAACGTGTTGTCGGCCGCTTCGGTCAACGCCGCCAGACCGTGCGGCGCATGCACCACCGAATGCCCATGCGCGCGCAGCAGGCCGATGATGACCTCGGCGATGGTCGGGTCGTCTTCCACCAGCAGGATGCGCTGGGGTTCGACAGGGCTGGCCGCATGCGCGACCTCGCCGTCCAGCGTCGCATTCGACGCCACCCAGCGCAGCGGCAGATCCACCACAAAGCGCGTCCCGGCGCCGAGCCGGCTGATCACCTCGATATGCCCGCCCATCGCCATTGCCAGCTCCTGACAGATCGCCAGGCCCAGACCACTGCCGCCATAGCGTGAGGCGGTCTTGGCACCATCGCCCTGCTCGAAGCGCTGGAACAATCGCGCCTTCTGTTCGGCATTGATGCCCGGGCCTGTGTCGGCCACTTCGAAGCGCAGGCCCTGATAGGAACCGAGCGTGGTGAGCTTCAGCGCGACCACGCCGCGCTCGGTGAATTTGATCGCGTTATTGAGCAAATTGAGCAGGATCTGCCGGATGCGGGTGGAATCGCCGCTGGCGGTGATGTCGCCGAGCAGCCCGATTTCCAGGCTGAAACGCAGCCCGCGCTCCTGCGCCAATGGCGCCATCAGCGCTTCGACTTCGGCCACGAGCTGACGCACCGAAAACGGCTCCAGATCCAGCTCCAGCCGTCCGGATTCGATGCGCGCCAGATCCAGCGCATCGTTGACCAGCCGCAACAAATGCGCACCCGCACGACGGATCGACTCGGTGTAGCTGCGCTGCGTGGCGTCCTGCGTGGTCTTGAGCAGCAATTCGCTCATACCCAACACACCCGTCATCGGCGTACGCACTTCATGACCCAGCGTTGCGAGAAAACGCGTCTTGGCCAAAGACGCCTGCTCGGCCAACTCCTGCTTATGCACGGCCAGCTGCCAGGCATTCAAACGCCGCAGCCGACGTCGGTACAACAAGATGACCGCGGCGATCACGCACACGCTCAGCACCGCCAACAGGCTCAGGCCCCATGGCGACAGCCACCACGGCGGCAATACCTGGAAACGCACGACCTGGCTGGCCGACCAGATGCCATCTGCAGTACGCCCCTGCACTTCCAGCGTGTAATGCCCGGAGGGCAGGCGCGAAAATAGCCGTTCGCCGGTGGAGCCCACGTCGATCCAGTCCGGATCGTAGCCACTGAGACGGAAGCGGTAACTGGTGGATTCGGGATTGGTAAACGTGGACATCCGCGCCACGATATGCAGGTCGCGATCGCCGTCCTGCACCTGCAGCGGCGCCTTGCCGGTGACATCCAGTTCGCGCTCGCCGCGTCGCAGGCTGACACGTTCGATCAACAGCTGCGGTCGGCGCAGATTCGGACGCATCGTGGCCGGATCGAACACCACGATCCCGTCGGATGTGCCGCCCAGGATCTGCCCCGTGCTTGCCTGCACCAGCGTGGCCACCTGCATGGGCGAACTGGGAAGTCCGTCGTGCACGTCGTACACACGCACCAGCTTGCTGCCGGGGTCGACCCGAATCAGCCCACGATGACTGGAGACCCAGGCCACGCCACCGGCATCGATCACCAGGCCGGTGGGCGAGACCATCGGAAATTCCTGGTCCTTTCCCACCGTATCCAGGTGCGTGAGTTGCTTGCCGTCCCAGAGATAGCGCCGCAATTGTCCGGCCAATCCGATCCAGACGATGCCGCCATCTCCCTTGCGAAACACATAGGTCGGCAGGGACGGCGCACCGCGGACCGCAACGAACTGGTCGGCATGCGGATCCCATCGCCACAGCCCGGCATTGTTGCTCAGCCAGATATGCCCATCCGGCCCGATCCGCATGTCCAGAACAGTCAGCGCCTTCAGCCCGTGGCTCCCATAGTCGAGCGTCCTGAGCAGCTGGCCCTCGCTGCTCCACAGCTGCACCCCGTGCGTCAGCAGCGCCACCCAGATGCGACCCTGTGCATCTTCGGCCATCCTGCCAGGCCTGCCGACATCTTCGAGATCGGTTGCGGAATCGTGATGCCCGAGCAGTGGCCAACGCCTGGCCTCGCCTGTCTGCGGGTTGTAGCGCACCAGCCTTTCCTGCACGCCAATCCAGACCATTCCCTGCCTGCTTTCGATGACGGTATCGGGAACGCGTTCTGGATCGACCGGGGCCAGTCGTGGCTCCACCCGGCCGGTGACTGGATCGAAATGCTCAAGGGTTCCACGCGTACCGACCAGCCAGATGCCGCCCGTGATCGAAGGCGCTGTCGCAACGACCGAGGGGTTGGCGAGCGATTTCGGGTCATCTGCGCCATGCGAAAACAGCGCGAACGTGTCCCAGCGCGGAGGCAGGTGCCACAGCCCGCCCTCCAGGCTGGCAAACCACAGACCTCCTTCGCGGTCCTGGTAGGCAGTGATCCAGTTCCGGTTGACCAGACCGTGCGCTGAAAAACTGTAGACCGGCACGCGTTCGACGCCACCATCGCTGGTACTCATACCCAGCCCGGTGGCGGTATCTAGCCAGTAGCGCCCGAGCCGGTCACGCAGCAGCACACCGCTGACCTGCGAGGTGGCTGTACCGCTTTGCCAGGGGTGGGCCGTGGGCCGCCCGACGGTGTTGAACCGGACGGGGTTGCCGCCAAAATCGGCAATCCAGAGCGCCTTGCCGTCGGACTCCTTGTACATTCTGTTGACCGACTGGGACGGGCCCGGAAGCGGCACGCGCTCCAGACGCCGACCATCCCAGTGCACAAGCCCGCCCCAGGTGCCGATCCACAGGCCGCCATCGGGCGCAACTTCCAGGCCAACGACATTGTCGGACAGCAAGCTGTCGGCATCGCCCGCCTTGGCAGAAAAGTGCTGCATGCGTCCGTCGGGCCGGTAACGATACAGGCCTTGCTTGGCAGTGCCGATCCAGATGTCGCCGTCCGGCGTTTGCGCCAATGACCACAAGGTGGCGTCGCGCAATTCCGGGAACTGCGGATCTTCCAGCCGCTTGAACGTGCGCGTGTTCGCTTCCAGATAGCCGACGCCGCCGTCCTCAAAGCCCATCCACACCCGATCGTTGGCATCGACACAGATGGTCCAGACCACGTTGCTGGTCAGGCCATCTTCCATCCGCCAGATCCGGTAGTTGCGGCCATCGAATCTGGCCAGGCCGTCATCGCTGGCAAGCCACAGATACCCCTGTTTGTCCTCGGCCAACTGATTGATCGTGTCCGACGGCAGCCCGTCGGCGATCGTCAGCTGGATGGGCACCGGTGTTGCGGGCGTACGCGCCTGCACCGGAAGCACTGCCAGACACAGGCACACCCAGAGCACAGCGAGCAGCCGATGGGGCAAGCGGGTTAGAAGGCGCACCGGATCAACTTCACGACAAGTCGGCGCATAGTGCGGGCCACGCGCGGTGCGGGCAAGCGCGCTCTTCGCGTTATGCGCATGCGCTCAGGCTGCAAAAGGCACGCGCGACGGGGGCATTGGCAAGTCCACTGCACGCTGCGTATGCGAACAGCGGACCCAACAACGCATTCCGCCGAAGCCTGATGGCGACGCAACCGCTCGTCGCGCCCCGGTTGGCAGGCCACCTGCAGCGCCCTTTTCGCCTGGCGAGACCATCGCGACCTGCATCGCAGTTTCGAGCAGGCTACCAGGGAGCGAACGCGCCGCATGACACCTGCACGCTTGCTCCGGTGACAGAGCATCCGCACGGCTTGCTAGCGCTTGCTGCGTAACGCTTCGGCAATGGTATTGGCCAGCATGTCGCCAGTGAGCGGCTTGCGCAGGAAACGGTCGAAGCCCGCTTCCTGCGCGCTTGGTTCGGCAACCTCATTCGAGCGCGCGGTCACCGCAATCAACGGCATGTCGTAGCCGAAGACGCGCAGTTGCCGTGCCAGCGCAAAGCCATCCAGCCCGGGCAGATCCAGATCCAGCAATGCCAGGTCGAACGTGTTGTCGGCCGCTTCGGTCAACGCTGCCAAGCCATGCGGGGCATGCACGACCGAATGCCCCTGTGCTTGCAGCAGGCCGACGATGAACTCGGCGATGGTCGGGTCGTCTTCCACCAGCAGGATGCGCTGCGGTTCGACCGCCGTATCGGCATGTGGGGATTCGCCACCGAGTGCGGCGTTGGAAGCCACCCAGCGCAGCGGCAAATCCACCACAAAGCGCGTCCCCGCACCAAGCCGGCTGATCACCTCGATCTGCCCGCCCATGGCGATCACCAGCTCCTGGCAGATCGCCAAGCCCAGACCACTACCGCCGTAGCGCGAAGTGGTTCGGGCACCATCGCCCTGCTCGAAGCGTTGGAACAGGCGCGCTTTCTGCTCGGCGTTGATGCCGGGCCCCGAGTCGGCCACTTCAAAACGCAGGCCTTGATAGGAACCAAACGTGGTCAACTTCAAACAGACCACGCCACGCTCGGTGAATTTGATCGCGTTATTGAGCAGATTGAGCAATATCTGCCGGATGCGGGTGCAATCGCCACTGGCGGTGATGTCGCCGAGCAGCCCGATTTCCAGGCTGAAGCACAGGCCACGTTCCTGCGCGAGCGGCGCCATCAACGCCTCGACCTCAGCCACGAGCTGACGCAACGAAAACGGCTCCAGATCCAGCTCCAGCCGTCCGGATTCGATGCGCGCAAGATCCAGCGCATCGTTGACCAACCGCAACAAATGCGCGCCCGCGCGGCGGATCGACTCGGTGTAGCTGCGCTGCTTGGTATCCAACGAGGTCTTGAGCAGCAGATCACTCATGCCCAAGACGCCCGTCATCGGCGTACGCACTTCATGACCCAGCGTTGCGAGAAAACGTGTCTTGGCCAAAGACGCCTGCTCGGCCAACTCCTGCTTATGCACGGCCAGCTGCCAGGCATTCAAGCGACGCAACCGACGGCGGTACAACAAGATGGCCGCAGCAATCACGCATAAAGTCAGCAACGCAAGCAGGCTTAAACCCCAAGACGACAGCCACCATGGCGGCAACACTTGAAAACGTAATGTTTGGCTCGCCGACCAGATACCGTCTGCAGTACGCCCCTGCACTTCTAGCGTGTAACGGCCCGAAGGCAGATGCGAAAACAGACGCTCGCCACTGGGCCCGACATCGATCCAATCCGGGTCGTAGCCGCTCAGACGGAAGCGGTAGCTGTTGGATTCGGAGTCGGCGAAGCTGAGCAGGCGCGCGACGATATGCAAGTCGCGGTCGCCGTCCTGGATGACCAAAGGAGTGACATGACTCAGATCCAGCCCGCTCTCGCCGCGACGTAGACCCACGCGTTCGATCACCAACGGCACCCGATGATCATTCGGCTTGAGTTCGGCAGGATCGAAAATCACCAGGCCATCCGGCGTCGCGCCGACGATCATGCCCTTTGACGATTGCACCAAAGAGCGCGCAACGAATCGTCGGGCGCGCCGGCGATGCGCTCAAAGCGCGCAACCGACGCGTTCCAGCGCTGCAGACCACGATTACCGGCCAGCCATAGCGCTCCGTCCGGCCCAGCCTGCAGGTCGTACACCACCAGATCTGCTGCAAGACCGTGGGTTCCGCGCAGCATGGTGCGCAATACGCGACCCTGTTCGTCTCGCTCTTGTAGCCCCAGCGTGGCATGGACCCAGATGTGACCATCGGCGGTCTGCTGCAGCAATTCCAAGGAAGCGTCCAATGTCGCGTCCTGTGCGGCGGCGCCTGAGCCGCTTGCGGCAGCCTTCCAGTGCTGCACCTGGCCAGTGGCAGAATCAAAGCGCACCAGTTCGACAAACTGCCCGACCCAGACGTTCCCCTTGCGATCCTCCAGCACGCTATTGGACCAGCTGGCGGACCCCAAGGTGGGCAATACACGTTCCATTTTGCCGGTCGCAGGATCTACGCGTTCGAGCACGCCGGAGGTGCCCACCAACCACATCCGGCCATCGTGCGATTTTGCGGTGCCCTGGATCGCCAGGTTGCCACCTTGGCCACCGTCGTCCATGTAGTTGAAAACTACCCCGAAACGACGCCAGTTCGAGGGAAGATGCCAGAGCCCGCCGTTGGGGCTGGCAAACCATACACCGCCCTCGCGATCCTGATATGCCGATTCCCAGTTGGGACGGATCCGCCCGTGCGCAGACAGACTGTACAGGGGTACGTTGCGCACCTCGGCACCAGTCGTATGGCCTAGGCCGGCCAGGGTATCCAGCCAATAGCTCCCGTCCTGGTCGCGCAGCAAAACACCCAACACCGGATATTCTGCAGGTGCCTGCCAACGGTGCGGGCTGAGATGACCACTTGGATCGCGTCGAAACAGCTTGTCGTCGCTGGTTCCAATCCAGATGCTGCCATCGGCATCGGCAGTTAGCCGGGTGATGATCTGTGCGGTGCCATCCGGGAACGCCTGTCGCTCGAAGTCCTTGCCCGTCCAATGCGCAGCACCATCTGCAGTACCGATCCAAAGTGTGCCGCGGGTGTCGACATCGATCCGATAGATCGCATTGTCGGGCAAGCTGCGCGGGTCGTCGGCCCGATGTACGAAATGGTCCAGCGAACCATCCGGCCGCAGGCGGTATAGCCCACTCATTTCAGTGCCGAACCATATGCTGCCGTCATCGGTGGACTTGATGTTCCAGATCGCAGCGCCGCGAAGTTCCGGATAGCGCGCACCATCGTAGAAGGCGAACTGATGCCGTTCGGGGTCCAGCATCGCAGGGCCTGCCATGCCGGTCCCGATCCAGACCCGGTTGCGCTTGTCGACGTGAACCGCCCAGATCTGGTTGTCGCGCAAGCCGTCTTCGATGCGCCAGATACGGAAGTTCCGCCCGTCGTAGCGCGCTAGCCCATCGCTGCTGGCCAGCCACAAATACCCATTGGCGTCCTCATCGAAGCCATACACCACGTTGGATGGCAGTCCGTCGGCCACGGTCAGCTGCCGCGGCTGCGGCAATACCGGCACGCCGCCCAGCGCAAGGCTCGGCCAGCCTGACACGAGGACCAGGCAAAGCAGCAACAGAACCCGCGGAATCAAGGCTGTCAGCGACATGCGACGGCTGGGGTGTTGTGGTGGTGGCAGCATGCGCTCGCGTGTCCTTTGCACGCATAGTGCGGACCGTGCCTGATGCTGGCAACACACATATCGCGCCAACGGTGATCGGTGACGGCAGGCAGGCGTCGTACGGGCGTCTCTACGCGATGCGATGCGCGATGAGCACCGGCATCGTCAACACATCGGACCGGTGCATCCGACGTCCCCCCGTCCTGAGTAGCGGCCGGGTTTAGAGTCCGGGGTTGATGATATCGGTATTGGCCAGCTGTTGGGCATACGCGGATGGCGTCATGCCGTCGATTGCCTTCTTGGGTCGA
>NZ_JFAQ01000009.1 GCF_001304695.1 Xanthomonas axonopodis | reverse complement strand
TCAAACGCTTCCATTACGACGATCACGCACAACTGCAACAGCATTTAGCCAACTTCATCGACGCCTACAACTACGGTCGCAGGCTCAAAGCTCTGAAGGGTCTGACACCGTACGAATTCATCTGCAAGCAGTGGACATCCGAACCCGAGCGGTTCAAAGTGAATCCGATCCATCTAATGCCGGGACTGAACAGCTAGCATCGACGAACACGGTAGCCACGCCAGACCGGCATGGCTCGCAACTTCCTGCAATCCCGCTGACCCAGCCTTGATCCCTGCCCGCCACTTCGACTCCAACAGCACGTGTCTGCAAACCTTCGGCACGCAGCTCCCCACGTGCTCCCGCACACAGGTAAATGCCATGACTACCGAAGCAAAGTGCCCGTTCAACCACGCCGTCATCGGTACCGGAACCACCAATCGCGATTGGTGGCCCAAGCAACTGCGCGTGGATCTGCTCAGCCAGCATTCGAATAAGTCCAACCCGCTGGACCGGTCGTTCAACTATGCCGAAGCATTCAAGCGCCTCGACCTACAAGCGCTCAAGCAAGACCTGCATGCGTTGATGACCGATTCGCAGGACTGGTGGCCGGCCGACTTCGGCCATTACGGCCCGTTGTTCGTGCGCATGGCCTGGCATAGCGCCGGCACGTATCGCATTGGCGACGGACGTGGCGGCGGCGGACGTGGGCAGCAGCGCTTCGCCCCGCTCAACAGTTGGCCGGACAACGTCAGCCTGGACAAGGCGCGCCGCCTGCTGTGGCCGATCAAGCAGAAGTACGGCCAGGCCATCTCCTGGGCCGACCTGATGATTCTCACCGGCAACGTCGCGCTGGAATCGATGGGCTTTACAACCTTCGGTTTTGCCGGCGGCCGCGAAGATACCTGGGAACCGGATCAGGATCTGTAATTGGGTCGCGAAACCAAGTGGCTGGGTGGCGACGAGCGCTATTCGCGCGGCTCGCCGGGCGTGGAGGAAACGCACGGCGTGCTGGTGAAGGACGACGACAGCGAAGTGCCGCACAGCCGAGATCTTGAGAACCCATTGGCTGCCGTGCAGATGGGCCTGATCTACGTCAATCCGGAAGGTCCGGACGGCAAACCCGACCCCATCGCCTCCGCGTGCGACACCCGCGACACCTTCGCGCGCATGGCGATGAACGATGAAGAGACCGTGGCGTTGATCGCCGGCGGCCACACCTTCGGCAAGACCCACGGTGCCGGCCCGGCCGACAACGTGGGCGCCGAACCCGAAGCCGGCGAGCTGGAAAGCCAGGGTTTGGGCTGGCATAACCGCTACGGCAGCGGCAAGGGCGCCGACACCATCACCAGCGGCCTGGAAGTCACCTGGACCACCACCCCGGCGCAGTGGAGCAACGATTACTTCGACCATCTATTCGGTTTCGAGTGGGAGCTGAGCAAGAGCCCGGCCGGCGCGTACCAGTGGGTGGCCAAGAACGCCGACGCCATCATTCCCGATGCGTACGATGCCTCCAAGAAGCATCGCCCGACGATGCTGACCACCGATCTGGCGCTGCGCTTCGACCCTGCGTACGAAGCCATTTCGCGGCGTTTCCAGCAGCATCCCGAACAATTCGCCGACGCCTTCGCACGCGCCGGGTTCAAGCTCACACACCGCGACATGGGCCCACGCTCGCGCTACCTGGGTGCCGACGTGCCTGCCGAAGAGTTGATCTGGCAGGACCCGGTGCCGGCGGTCGACCACGCCTTGGTCGATGCGCAGGATGCCGCCGCGCTCAAGCAGACCATCCTGGCGTTCGGTTTGAGCGTAGCGCAGCTGGTGTCCACCGCGTGGGCGTCGGCCTCCACGTTCCGCGGCTCGGACAAGCGTGGCGGGGCCAACGGTGCGCGCATCCGCCTGGCTCCCCAGAAGGACTGGCAGGCCAATCAGCCCGAGCAACTGGCCAAGGTGCTCGCAACGCTGGAACGCATCCAGGCCGACTTCAACGCTGCACAATCGGGCGGCAAGAAGATCTCGTTGGCCGACCTGATCGTGCTGGCCGGTAACGCGGCGGTCGAACACGCAGCGCAGGCCGCCGGCCACAGCGTTACCGTGCCGTTCGCACCCGGCCGCACCGATGCCTCGCAGGAACAGACCGATGTGGAATCGTTCGCCGTGCTCGAACCGGTGGCCGATGGCTTCCGCAACTTCGCCAAGCGCCGTTGCGCGGTGCCGGCCGAGGCGCTGTTGATCGACAAGGCCCAGCTGCTCACCCTCACCGCACCGGAGTTGACCGTGCTGGTCGGCGGCCTGCGTGTGCTGGGCGCCAATGTCGGCGATTCCAAGCACGGCGTGTTCACCAGCCGTCCGGGCGTGTTGAGCAACGACTTCTTCGCCAACCTGCTCGACATGCGCACCGAGTGGAAGGCCACCTCGGAGGCGAAGGACGAGTTCGTAGGCCGCGACCGCAGCACCGGCGAACAGCGCTGGACCGGCACGCGCGTGGACCTGGTGTTCGGCTCCAACTCCATCCTGCGTGCGGTGGCCGAGGTCTACGCCAGCGCCGATGCACAGGAAAAGTTCGTGCACGACTTCGTTGCCGCCTGGACCAAGGTGATGCAGTTGGATCGTTTCGATCTGGCCTAAGCGTCCTCACTCATGCGCACCTGCCAGCGTCAGCCCGATAACACGAACGCCCCGATCACCGGGGCGTTCGTGTTTGCAGGGTCTATTGCATGACCACCTGTTGCGACAGCGCGCTACAACGCGTCGATATCGCCCAATGCCGTGATCAAGCGGCGCGCACGCTTGTCCGGCTTGCCCTCGGGCGCACGGTAGCCGGTGCGCTCGGCAGCGCGCTGCAGGCGCCATTGCGCGCGGGCCTCGCGCGAGCTGTCGCTTTCGATGTAGAGCGCCTGCGCTACCGGCGCCGGGCCGCGCACATCGCTGAGCGCGGCAATAGTGATCTCGAAAATTTCGCCGCCGCGGTCGATACGCAGTTGTTCGCCGCTGCGCAGCGCGCGCGATGGCTTGGGACGCTGGCCGGCCACGTCTACCTTGCCGGTCTCCACTGCGTTCTTGGCCAGGCTGCGCGTCTTGAAAAAGCGCGCTGCCCACAGCCAGACATCCAGTCTGACCGTCATCGCCTGTTCCAGCTCTAGATTCATTCGTCTCGCGGTCTCGTGTCGTGCGTTGGCTCGCGCAGCACACAATGGATGCGCAAGCACTGCGATCTCGGCAAACGCCGGCTCGGTTGCCGGCGTCTTCGGCGCCGATGGTATGCGCCAAAACCGATGTTTGGGCACGGCTGCGGAACTCAAGCGGGCAGGACCAGGTGCGACTTGGTCGCACCGCAGGACGTCACTGCCGGCGGACCGCCTCCTCCGCTAGGTGTTCGCTGTGGCCAGGGTGCGCGGCATGTCCGGGTTTGGATGCGCTGCGATCAACGCATCGTGGCGGCGTTGGTGCGCAGTGCCGCAGGCCGGGCGGCATGCCGCTGCACGAACGCGGTAAACGCAGGCCGCGGCTCAAGCATGCCGGTACGCGTGTAGAAACCCACCACCGCCGCCATGTACAGGTCGGCCGCGCTGAAGCGGTCGCCGGCCAGGTGTTCGCGGCCCGCGACCGCCTGTTCCAAGGTCTGCAGAAGGTCCGCTTCGTGGCCGTAGCCGGCGCTGCGTGCCGGTGCCAGCACGCCGCTTTCCTTCGTGGTCAGCAGCGCTTCCACTGGACCGGCCAGGAAAAACAGCCAGCGGTAATAATCGGCGCGCGCCGGCGATCCCGGCAGCGGCGCCAGGTCGGCCAGGTAGGCACAGATCGCCGCGTTCTCGGTGACGACCGTGTCGCCATGGCGCAGCGCCGGCACCTTGCCCATCGGGTTGATCGCCACATAGTCCGGCGCCTTCATTGTGGTGCCGTAGTCGAGGATGACCGCCTGGTACGGCAGGCCGGTTTCTTCCAGCATCCAGCGGGCGACCACGGCCGCGTGACAATGGGTGGGTGTAGAGCACGATCTCGGTGGACATGGGCAGACTTCCGTGGTTGACAGCCTGCAGTCTGGTCCTGCCCTGCTGACAGGTGCTGTCAGCAGTCGGCTCCGTAGCCGGTCGCCGCGCGCCAGCGCTTGATCAGCAGGTGCCGGCGCGAGGGATAGCGTTCGCCGTCGTCGGCCAGGGCCAGCACCCGGTCGGCCCGGAAGTGGCGGAAATCGCCGCGCAATTCGCACCAGGCGGCGATCATGCCGTAGCCGCCGAGAAAGGCCATCGCGAACGGCCAGACCCGCCGTTGCGCAGCGCCTTCGGCATCGGCGTAGTCAATCCGCACCACGTATTCGAGCCGGATGCCGCGACGCAGGATCGGCAGCCACGGTGCGCGCGGCTGCGCGACATCGGCCGCGGGCACCAGCAGCCCGCTGGTCTCGATCGATGCGCGCGCGATGCCGGGCAGCGCGGCGGTAATGCGCGCCACCGCGCGTTGCGCCGCCTGCGCCAGTTCCGGATCGGCCTGGCGCGCCACCTAGCGCGCCCAGGGTCAAGGCCTCCAGTTCGTCTTCAGTGAAATTCAGTGCCGGCAGCAGAAACCCGGGACGCAACACATAGCCCACGCCGGGATCACCCAGGATGTCGGCGCCCTGGGCGCGCAAGGTGGCGATATCGCGGTACAGCGTGCGCAGGCTGACGCCCAGCGCAGTGGCGAGCTGGGCACCGGCCACCGGCCGACGCCGTCCGCGCAGGGCGTCGAGCAGATGCAGCAAACGGGTCGCACGGATCACCATCGCGACAGCATAGTGGGCTTTGCGCCCGTGCTGCTTTGGGCCGCATATCGATCCTGCATTCGATTGCAGACGAATAGGCGCACCCACGGCCATCCACCCACGACAGCAAGGCCGGCGCATCAGCAAGCCAGCGCTGTCGACACGTCCAACCATGCTGCAGTCAGCCGAAACACACATCCCTATCCTCGCCAGGCCACACCGATCGCGCTGCCATGCAGGCACCCGACGCCTGCGGCAGCTTCGCATGCCGCTGCCAGACAAGGCATGCAGCGTGCTCCACGATCGGCGCATTCCCGCCACCTGCCCGCAAGTGCGCTGCAGCCTGGCTCACCCGAGCAATGCTAGTGTGCGCAGCTTCTGCGCGACGATACGACTGCGATGCCCAAAACCGCTGTCCTGACCGAAGGCCCGATCGGCAAAAACCTGCTGTTGTTCGCACTGCCGATCATGGCCGGCAACATCGCCCAGTCGCTCAACGGCTCGATCAACGCGATCTGGATCGGCCGCTATCTCGGCGAAGAAGCGCTGACCGCGGCGGCCAATGCCAACAGCATCATGTTCTTCCTGATCGGCTCGGTGTTCGGCATCGGCATGGCCTTGACCATCCTGATCGGCCAGGCGATGGGCGCGCGCGATATCGCCCAGGCGCGCAAGGTGATGGGCACCAGCGCCAGCTTCTTCGGCGGGCTGTCGGCGCTGATCGCCGTGCTGGGCTGGTACCTGGCGCCGCATCTGCTCACCGCGATGGGCACGCCGGCCGCCTCGCAAACGCTGGCCGAAAAGTATCTGCGGGTGATCTTCCTGGCGATGCCCACGCTGTATCTGTTCGCGTTCCTCTCGGCAGCCTTGCGCGGCACCGGCGATGCGCGCACGCCGTTCCGCTTTCTGTTGCTGTCGGTGCTGCTGGATATCGTGTTCAACCCGCTGCTGCTGTTCGGCATCGGCCCGTTTCCGGCGTTGGGCATTGCCGGCGCGGCCTGGGCCACGCTGATCGCGCAGGTCGTCGCATTGGCCGGATTGCTGGTGTATTTGCGCAAAAAACGCCATGTGTTGTGGCTGGGCCGGAGCGACGTGCGCCTGTTTCTCATCGACCCAGCGATCCTGCACGCGTTGATCGTCAAAGGCGTGCCGATGGGCTTGCAGATGGTGATGATCTCGCTGTCGATGATCGCCATGTTGTCGCTGGTCAATGGCTTCGGCACCGAAACTGCTGCTGCGTTCGGCGCAGGATTGCAGCTATGGAACTATGTGCAGATGCCGGCCATGGCGGTGGGCGCGGCGTGTTCGTCGATGACCGCCCAGAACGTGGGCGCCGGCCTGTGGCCGCGCGTGGATGCGGTTGCACTTACCGGCATCGCCGCCAATTTCCTGATGACGGGCCTGCTGATCGTGCTGCTGATCGTGTTCGATCGCTGGACGCTGGCCCTGTTCCTGCCCGAAGGCAGCGCCACGCTGGAGGTTGCCAGGCACCTCAACCACATCGCGATCTGGTCGTTCCTGCTGTTCGGTGTCAGCTTCGTGGTCTCGGGTGTGGTCCGCGCCACAGGTGCGGTGATTCCGCCATTGTTGATCCTGGCCTTCGCGCTGTGGGGCGTGCGCGTGCCGCTGGCCAACCTGCTGCTGCCGCATCTGGGCGCCGATGCGGTGTGGTGGAGCTTCCCGATCAGTTCGGCCTGTTCGATGCTGCTGTCGCTGGCGTAT
This sequence comes from Xanthomonas axonopodis, assembly GCF_001304695.1. Taxonomy (GTDB): domain Bacteria; phylum Pseudomonadota; class Gammaproteobacteria; order Xanthomonadales; family Xanthomonadaceae; genus Xanthomonas; species Xanthomonas axonopodis. The sequence goes on along the minus strand of NZ_JFAQ01000009.1, from coordinate 8,102 downwards.
TACCGCTGGGGCGGCTGGCGCAAGGCACGCATGCTGGCCACTCCCACGCATCCGTCCGAACTTGCGGCGGCAGCGGAAGTGCCCGCACATCCGGCCTCGCCGGTCGCCGACCCGGCCCCGCTCACCGACGCACCAGGCGGTTAGTCACGTGTGCGGCAGGCGTACCGCCGGGGCCGCAACCACTGCTAGCGCATGCGTCCGGAACCGTCGCAGGACCAGGGGAGTTAGCCTCCGCACGCCGACCACTCTCGATCGAGAGCACGTGGTTGCTGCGAGCCTTACCGCAAGGCGCGGCGCGCATCATGCCCGGATGACGCAACCGAACATGCATTCCCACAAACGCAAACAGCCGCTCGAAGGCGGCTGTTTGGCAGTGGCGGGACAGGCCCGCCGATGTGGCTTACTCGGCCTTGGCAGCGGCCTGGCGAGCGGCCTTGGCCTGTGCAGCGGCGGCCAGGTCTTCCTTGATGCGGGCAGCCTTGCCTTCCAGACCACGCAGGTAGTACAGCTTGCCGGCGCGCACCTTACCGCGGCGCTTCACTTCGACCGAGTCGATAATGGCGCTGTGGGTCTGGAACACGCGCTCGACGCCGAAGCCGTGCGAGATCTTGCGCACGGTGAATGCGGAGTTCAGGCCGGCATTCTTGGTACCGATCACCACACCCTCATAGGCCTGCACGCGCTCGCGGTTGCCTTCCTTCACCTTGACGTTCACCACAACGGTGTCGCCCTGGTTGAATTCCGGCAGCTTGCGCTGGATCTGGGCGGCTTCGAAGTCAGCCAGGATGGTCTTGTTGAGTTTGCTCATGGTGGGCACCGCGTGTCTGGTGATATTGGACCGGCAGTCGCCGCACGGCGATTGCTCGAGGTTCGTAGGAGGGCCAGACGCAAGGCTGGCCAGCAAGCCGCATATTGTACCTCAATCAATCTTGCAAGAGCTAGGGGTGAGCCCTTATTTCTCGTCGCCCGGGGCGAGTTCGCGACGAAACTCGTCCAGCAGACGGCGATCGTTCTTCTCCAGCCCCGCCTCGTCGAGCAGGTCCGGACGACGCAACCAGGTCCGGCCCAGCGATTGCTTCCGGCGCCAGCGCGCGATTGCCGCATGGTTGCCCGACCGCAGCACATCGGGCACATCGCCCCATGCGTGGGTCGCCGGATGGCTGTAATGCGGGCAATCGAGCAGGCCTTGCGGGCCTTCAAAACTGTCCTGGGAGGCAGATTCGGCGTCGTTCAATACGCCATCCTGCAACCGCGCCACCACGTCCACCAGCACTGCAGCACCGAGCTCACCGCCGGACAATACGTAATCGCCGATGGAGATTTCCATATCCACCGCCTGCGCCAGAAAGCGCTCGTCCACGCCTTCATAGCGGCCGCACAACAACACCATGCGCGGCAACTGCGCCAATTCGCGTGCGAGCGCCTGCGTGAGCGGCCGCCCCTGCGGGCTGAGGTAGATCACGGGCGCAGGCCGCGTGTCTGCGGCCTGCACCGTCTCCAGGCAGGCCCGCAACGGCTCGATCAGCATCACCATGCCGGGCCCACCACCGAACGGACGGTCGTCCACACGGCGATAGTTGCCCTGCGCATGCTCGCGCGGATTCCAGCCCTGCAATTCCAGCAAGCCGCGTTCTTGCGCCCGCCCGACCACGCCGAACGCCGCGCATTGCGCGATGAACTCGGGGAACAGGCTGATGACGTCGATGCGCACTGGAGAATCGGGAATCGGGATTGGGAAATGGGTAGAGCAAGCGCGAAGCCGAAGCACCGCTTTGATCAGAAATCCGGATCCCAGTCCACCACGATCAGGTTGGCTTCGAAGTCGACAGACTTGACGAAATCCGGAAACACGAACGGAATCATCCGCTCGCGATCGCCACGCACCACCACCACGTCGTTGGAGCCGGTGGAGAACAGGTGCGACACCTTGCCCAGCTTGACGCCTTCGACGGTTTCCACCTGCAACTCTTCCAGATCCACCCAGTAATACTCGTCGGGCTTGGGCGGCGGCAACGCGCTACGCGCAACGTAGATTTCAGTCCCGTGCATGGCTTCGACCGTGTCACGGTCGGTGACGCCGGGGAACACCGCAATCAGATTCTTGCCCTGATCGCGCCCACGCACGCCGCTGACCACCGACTCCTGCCCGGACGGCGCGCGCACGATCCATGGCTGATACCGGAAGATGGCGGTCCGTGGCTCGGTCCAGGATTCGAGCTTCAGCTCACCCTTGACACCAAAAGCGCCGACAATCCTGCCTAACAGGATGCGGCGCTCGGTCTGCTTCATCTGCGTCGACTCTGGGCCAGGTGGCGATACCCGGCCCTCAAGATCAGGCCGCAGCGGCCTGGGACTTGGCTTCGCGATACAGGTTACGCACCTTGTCGGTCAGCTGCGCCCCGTTGCCGACCCAATGGTCGACGCGTGCGACGTCCAGCACGATGCGCGGTTCTGCGCCCTGGGCAACCGGGTTGTAGTAACCCAGCCGCTCGATGTTGCGGCCGTCGCGCGCGCTGCGCACGTCGGTCACGATGATGTGGTAGAACGGACGCTTCTTGGCGCCGCCGCGGGTCAGTCGAATCTTGACCATGGTGTCGTTTTCCTGAGTTGCCCAGTCGCCAGAGTGGCGCGGTAAGCCGGCTATTATAGCGGGCTCCGGCGGCGAAGCCAAGTCACCTCTGAACCACTCAGATCGCTTGCCAGACCTGGGTTTGCAGGGCCCGCTCCAGTTTTGCCAGCTGGGCGGCGGCGTCCGGCCACTGCACAGACCCGACCGCCGCCAATGCCTGTTGCCCGCGCGCATTGCAGCTGAAGCCGCCATCGAATGCGTGCAGCTCGCCCAGCGTGACAGGGCGCGTGTCCTGCTCGATGCCAAGCGCTTGCAGCCCGGCCTGCAGCAGACGCTGCCGGGTGCCGGGCAAGGCCGGCCCCTGTGGCCACACCACCCTGCCCTGCTGCCACAGGCCCAGATTCCAGAATGCGCCTTCCACCAATTGCTCCTGGGAATCGATCAACAGCGCATCGTCGAAACCGGCAAGCATTGCCTGACGGCGCAGCTGCAGCAGTGCAAAGGTGCCGACGTGCTTGAACAGCGATTGCTCACGCACGTAATTGGCCGGCTGCACGCGTATAGCGGTCGCGGGCATCTGCGCGGCGGGCGAGAGCGCGATCAACACATCCAGCGCCACAGCGCGCGATGGATCGCGCAGCTCGAAATCCTGCGAAAACACCGTGATGCGCACGCTCGCATCGGTGCTGCCGGCAACCGACAACGCAACGCGCAACTGCGCGCGAATGGCGTTGATATCGACCACAGCACCAAACAGGGCTGCGCTGTCGTGCTGCAGACGTTGCAGATGCAAGTCCAGCCCAAGCGCAGCGTTGTTGCGCACATGCAGCGTGGTGAAGTGGCCGTAATTGTTCAACGCCGCAGCACTGAGCTGGTCTGCGGTAGCGGCTACGCCATTGCAGAAGATCAGCGGCACAACAACACCTGCGCCTGTTCCCACCACTGCGTCACGACGTGCGCCGCCGGCTGTGCAGGCGCCATCCAGGCGGATTGGCCGGCCCAGGCCTGCATCGCATCCAGACGATTGTCGCGCGCGGCCGCCTGGCGCATCGGTGCGGTAAGACCGCGCTGCACCGGGTATGGCGCGGGTGGCGGCGCGTCTGCAGCGTTTGCTGCACTGACATACGGTGTGGCCAGCGCCCGCCCCAACCGGCCGGAAAACGCGCGGGTTGGCTGGGTATGCTCCGGCTCTGCCTGAGATAACGCATCGGCCCAGGCGCTCGGCAATGCAGCTTCGGGCGTGCGTAGCAAGCCGGTGCCGATCTGCACCGCGCTTGCGCCCAAGGTCAGCGCTGCCGCAATGCCGCGCGCATCGGCAATGCCGCCGGCCGCGATGACCGGGACATCGAGACGATCGACCAGGCGCGGTAACAGCGCGAACAACCCGGTCATCTGCTGCGCGGCGCGGCCGGCCTCGAACGCACCGCGATGGCCACCGGCTTCGGCCCCTTGCGCAACCACTGCATCGGCACCTGCTGCCTGCGCCGCGAGCGCTTCGTCCAATGTGATGGCGCAGGCGAACCAGGCGATCCCGGCATTCTTGAGACGTGCCACCTGATCGGGCCGGAAGACGCCCATGATCGATGAGGCAACTGCTGGCCGCGCGGCGAGCAAGGGATCCAATTGCGCGTCGAAATCGGCAGGTGTCGCGTCGCCCGCTGTCTCCGGCACCGGCGGCCCCCACTGCGCAAGAAACGCGCGCAGCCGCGCTTCGGTCGCCGCATCGCGCGCAGGTGCCGGGTCGGGAATCCACAGATTGATCTGCGCAGGCCCTGCGCTGGCCTCACGGAATGCAGCCATCCACGCCACGATGTCGTGCGGCTGCGATAACACGGCCCCCATCGCGCCCATGCCACCGGCGTTGGCGACCGCCGCCGACAACGGCACCGGGCAGGCGCCGGCCATGGGGCTGAGCAAGATCGGCAAGCGCAGCCCAAAGCGCTGCTGAAAGGCATCGACGTTGGAAAACCTGGTCATCCATCACTTCGCGCACCATGAGATGGCACATGGTAACCGCGACGGAGAGACGCTGATGCCGGCACACACGCGAGCATCTGCCGCGCGCGTCTGGCGCCTGCGCAGCAGATGTTCGCTGCGCTCAATGCGCCGGCATCGGCATGCGTTGCCGGTACCACTCTCTGACCCAGACACACCCAAACGCGAAGGCACGCAGGCGCTGCGGACGCTGTAGATAGGCGCCCCAAAAGCGCTAAATCGATAAACGCCGAAGCCGGTTGGATACACCATGCAGGTGGCCCGAATAGCCGCAATTCCAGGCAATAATCGCCATCGCAGGACGGGGACGCTGCGTGCAGGTTGGCGGCGTTGCGCTCGCCCACGCATGTTCCAGCCCCGGCCTACTCTTCGTAAACCACCACGCCCACGATGTGGCGGCGCCACTCGCGCGCGGCGACATCGTGCGCAGCCTCTTGGATGCCGCGCATGGCTGGCTGTTGCCTCGAGCTGTGGCAGGCGGGCGATCGTCTGCCCGGCACGGCTGGCGTTGCCCGCGTCTTCAGCAGTGGACAGTGCGCCTGCACGCCTGCGGGGCGCGACGCAATTGGGCAGTCGATGCACGCGACGACCAGTGCGATGCACAGCCAAAGGACGAGACTTGCCGGAACGACTGCCACCTTGATGTGGCCTGCCAAGCCAGCACAACGGCCAGCGCAAGACGCACGCATCGCGCGCCTGCGAATGTCTTCCCAGAGCGGCTTGCGCAGGTTGCTCAGCGGAACGGCACGCCACCGCGGCCACCGCGGCCACCCATGGCACCCATGGCACCCATGGCACCCATCATGCCCTTCATGTTGCGCATCAGGCCCTTCATGCCGCCGCCTGCCAGCTTGCCCATCATCTTTTCCATCTGCTGATACTGCTTCATCAGCTTGTTGACGTCGGCCGGCTGCATGCCCGAACCACGTGCGATGCGGGCGCGGCGCGAGCCGTTGAGCAGCGCCGGGTTGCGGCGCTCTTTTTTGGTCATCGAATTGATGATGGCGATCATGCGCGGCACTTCCTTGCCGGTGACCTGCTGCTTGACGTTGTCCGGGATCTGGCCCATGCCCGGCAGCTTGTCCATCAGCCCATGGATGCCGCCCATGTTCTGCATCTGCTCGAGCTGCTCCTTCATGTCGTTGAGGTCGAACTTCTTGCCCTTGGCGACCTTGGCGGCCATTTTGGCGGCCTTTTCCTGGTCGACGCTGTGCTCGACCTGCTCCACCAGCGACAGCACGTCACCCATGTCCAGAATGCGGCTGGCCACGCGATCAGGATGGAACACATCCAGGCCGTCGGTCTTTTCGCCGGTACCGACGAACTTGATCGGCTTGCCGGTGATGTAACGCACGCTCAGTGCGCCGCCGCCGCGGGCGTCACCGTCGGTCTTGGTCAGCACCACGCCGGTCAGCGGCAGCGCCTCGCCAAAGGCCTTGGCGGTGTTGGCCGCATCCTGGCCGGTCATCGCATCGACAACGAACAGGGTTTCGGTGGGGTTGACCGCGGCGTGCAACGCCTTGATCTCGTCCATCATCGCCGCATCGATCGCCAGACGGCCGGCGGTGTCGACCAGCAGCACGTCGACGAACGACTTTCGCGCATCGCTGATGGCGGCGCGGACGATGTCGACCGGCCTCTGCGACGCATCGGAGGCGAAGAACAGCACCCCGACCTGTTCGGCCAGGGTCTTGAGCTGCTCGATCGCGGCCGGGCGGTAGACGTCGGCCGAGACCACCATGACCTTCTTCTTGCGCTTTTCCTTCAGATGCTTGGCGAGCTTGCCGACCGTGGTGGTCTTGCCTGCACCCTGCAGGCCCGCCATCAGGACGATGGCCGGCGCCGGCACGTTGAGGTTGAGGTCGGTCGCGGCCGCGCCCATCACGGCGGTGAGCTCGTCGCGCACCACCTTGATCAGCGCCTGGCCCGGGGTCAGCGACTTGAGCACTTCCTGACCGACTGCGCGCACCTTGATGCGCTCGATCAACGCCTGCACCACCGGCAGCGCGACGTCGGCCTCGAGCAGCGCGATGCGCACTTCGCGGGTGGCTTCGCGGATGTTCTCCTCGGTCAGGCGGCCGCGGCCGCGCAGGCGCTCCATGGTGCCGGAGAGACGTTGGGTAAGGGACTCGAACATGCGCAAAGGACCGCGTAAGGGGAAACGGGTGCCGATTATAGCGGCACCGGCTGGCGGCCTGCCCCGGCCCGGCAACGGAGCCCGTGAGACACTCTTCCAACGTGCCGCGAAGCGGGCAATTAGCCAGGACCGGGGCCGCCACGCGCAGAAACGGCAGCAAGGCCAGCAAAAGATGCTCTACTGCGGTGCCCGCTGCACCCCGCGTCATCGGTCGCTCCCTCGCTGCGTGGTACTGCCCCCATCCCTGCCAGCAAAACCCAAGCGACCCACGGCCCAGGCTTTCCCGAATCCCGAATCCCCACTCCCCGCCCCACCATGCGAAACTTCCACGATGACAATCGTTCTCATCGCGTTCGCCCTGTATCTGTTGGCCACGTCGCTGCTCACCCGGGCGGTGTTGCGCGATGGCAACCAGTCACCTGCGCTCTGGCTGGCGCCCGCATTGGCTGCAGTGGCGTTGCACGCCGGTTACCACGTGCTGGTGGCGGTGCGCACCGCCGGCGGGCCGGACATGCATTTCTTCGCTGCCTTGTCGTTGTGCGGGCTGGGCATGGCTGCGCTGACGGCGGTGTTCGGCGGCCGCGGGCGGATGGCCGCGGTGGGCGTGGTGGTGTTCCCGCTGTCGGCGATCCTGTTGGCCAGCTACCACGCCTACGGCCATGAGCCCAGCTCGGATCTGGGCTGGCGACTGGAATTGCACGCGTGGCTGGCCTTGCTGGCCTACGCCACGCTGGGCATCGCGGCGCTGCTGGCAATCATGCTGTGGCTGCAGGAGCGCGCGTTGCGGCGGCGCGATTTCCATACCTGGCTGCGCGCACTGCCACCGCTGACGGAGCTGGAAACGCTGCTGTTCCGCACGATCACGGTGGGCTTTGTGCTGTTGAGCCTGACCCTGCTGACCGGGCTGTTGTTCGTGCAGGACTTCCTGGCGCAGCGGCTGTTGCAAAAGACCGTGCTCAGCATCCTGTCGTGGATCGTGTTCGGTGCGCTACTGATCGGCCGCTGGCGCAATGGCTTGCGCGGCACCAAGGCGGTGCACTGGACACTGACGGCGATGGCGCTGCTGGTGCTGTCGTTCTTCGGCAGCAAGTTCGTCATCGAGTTGGTACTGGGGCCGCGTTGAGCGCGGTGGGCGTAGAGAGACATCCCAGGTTTGAAATCGAGTCGGGCGACGTGCGATCTCCAGGAGTGCGCATGCCCTGACTGGTGCGCTGGCCGCGCGCGCATGGATCGATCGTCCGCGGGGCGCTAGGTGTTTGATCCCATGCTTTGATGGTGCACTATTTTCCCTCGATTGGAAGGAAGCACTATGGGCCAGGTTCTACACGGGAGCGCCACTACGACAGAAGCGATCCGTCGAGCGATACAACATAGTCAAGAGAGCCTGAGAGCGCTGTCCAA
>NZ_JFAQ01000089.1 GCF_001304695.1 Xanthomonas axonopodis | reverse complement strand
TCGCGCTGAGAGCGCACAGAACGGTGGCGAGATTGTGTTTTTTCATTAGTCCGGCTCGTGCAAGGGAAACGGGTCGGCGGCTGCGTCGATCCGGTGCAGCCAAGAGGGCGGCTGCACGGCGTGGTAGCGCCTGCCAGGCACAAGGTTGTCCTGACGTAGCGGCAATGGCAGCAGTTATATTTAGAGCGGCTAACAAAACTACTGCGCAGCCGCCAGGCGGGCGCGGCCGGTGCTCGGAATCCTAATGTACCCCTCGTACACTCCGGTTCCTGTGCGCCGTCCACGCCCACCTGACGACCGCTCGCTACGTTTTTTTAGCCACTCTAAGACCAATTTCAAATCAGCTTTACTGGAATTGGTTTATTCGGCAAATCACTTCACGAGAGAAAATGCGCTTTCCATGCGTCTGTCTCTGTCAGCACGCACGATCACGCGCCGGTCGCCTGACTGTCATCGGCGTGCAGCACAAACGCGCGAAAAACGTGAGGTCGATCCGATCACAGCCTGGTGCAAGGCAACGCTCAGGCGCTTTTGTTCGATGCGATCAGACACGACGGCATGACGCGCAAAATCGCAGCCGACCTCAGCGCATGTCGGCGCGATGGCACCGTGACGCGTTGCGAACCTGCAGCGGCCATGCCGGTAATCTACCTGCGCGGCCTTACGTGGCGTTTGCGGCAGGAGCCCTGGCAGTGCACAGGCAGCGCTGCGGCACAGCCGTAGCGCACTGCGGATCAGCCCAGCGGCTCGTCGGACAGATAGGTGTAGCCGGTCAGCCCCGCTTCCAGCGCAGCACTGAGTTCCTGCGCCCGCTCGGGCGACAGGTGCGCGGTAGCAATACGCTCGGCATAGCTGGCACGCAGCGTGTCCAGCTGATAGCCCACGTAGTCCAGCATCACGTCGGTGGTATCGCCGCGGCGTTGCTGTGCGATGCGATAGCCATCGCGATTCACCACGACTTCCACTGCATCGGTATCGCCGAATAGGTTATGGATATCGCCCAGGATTTCCTGGTAGGCGCCCATCAGGAAGAAGCCGATGCGATAGCTCTCACCCGCATTCAAACCATGCAGCGGCAGCGAGCTGTCCAGGCTTTCGTTCTCGACATAGGTCTTGACCATACCGTCGGAATCGCAGGTCATGTCGGCAATGATGCCGCGCCGCTGCGGCGCTTCGTTCAAGCGCTCGATCGGCACGATCGGGAACACCTGATCGATCGCCCACACGTCCGGGATCGACTCAAACACGCTGAAGTTGACGAAGTACTTGTCCACCAGCCGCTCATTGAGCTCATCCAGCACCGGGCGATGGCTCTTCTCGTCGAAGCTCAGGCGTGCGCGCACGCCATGTGCGATGGCGTAGAACAGGTCGTCGATGCGCGCGCGCTGCGGCAGGTCGATCTGGCCCAGCGCATATGCGCTCAGGCCTTCGGCATGGAAATGCTGGGCTTCCTGGAACAGCTCCACCGCCGGGCGCACATCGAGCTCGTCGTGAATCTCGCGCAGGTGGCGGATTGCGGCCGGCTCGTCATCGTGCGCGTCCGGCACGCGGCCTTCCGGCGCCTGTTCCACCTCGGACACGTTGGCGATGAGCACCGCATGGTGCGCCGTCATTGCGCGCCCGCATTCGGTGACGATGCGCGGTGGCGGCAGGCCATGCTCTTCGCAGGCGCTGGCCAACGGCTGTACGATGTTGCTGGCATACGAATGCAGGCCGTAATTGATCGAGCAATAGCTGCGCGAGCGCGTGCCTTCGTAATCGATGCCCAGGCCGCCGCCCACGTCGACATGGCTGATCTTTGCGCCCAGACGCGAGAGCTCCACGAAATAGCGCGTGGCCTCGCGCATGCCGTTGGCGATGTCGCGCACATTGGAAATCTGCGAGCCCATATGGAAATGCAGCAGGTTCAGACTATCGGCGTATTCGGTGTCGCGCAGCGTCTTCCACAGGTCCAGCACTTGGCGCGGCGAGAGACCGAACTTGGCCTTGTCGCCACCGCTGTTCTGCCACTTGCCCGCGCCCAGCGAGGCCAGGCGCATGCGCACGCCCAGGCCGGGCTTGACGTCCAGCGCGCGTGCTTCTTCCAGCACCAGGGTCAGTTCGGAAGGCTTTTCAATGACGATGAAGGTCTGCAGGCCCAGTTTGCGGCCGATCAGCGCCAGGCGGATGTATTCGCGGTCCTTGTAGCCGTTGCACACGATCAGCCCGCCCGGACGCGACAGCGCCAGCACCGCCATCAGCTCCGGCTTGCTGCCTGCTTCCAGGCCGAAGCCCTCACCGTGGTGGCTGGCCAGGATGCCGGCCACGCCACGATGCTGGTTGACCTTGATCGGATACACGGCCGTATAGCCGCCGGCGTAATCCCACTCCGACTGCGCCTGCGCAAACGCTGCCTGCAGCTTGCCCAGGCGCTGGCCCAGGATGTCCGGGAAGCGCACCAGTAGCGGCAGCTTGGCACCGGCTGCGCGCGCGGCATCCACCACCTCGGGCAGCGACACCGCCGGCCCATCGGCGGTCGGCGTGACCACCACATGTCCGGCAGCGTTCACATCGAAATACCCGTCGGCCCAATGCGGGATCGAATAGGTCTTGCGGGCTTGGTCGAGGGACCAATCGCTCATTTCGCTGTCTCGGCTGGAATAAAAAAGGGCGTGAAGTGTAACGCCTGGCATGCACAGGGTCCGTTACAATCCGCGCCGACTTCACGCCCCTCTCCTGAGTTGGAGCGGGGTTGGCGCGGGTCGGCCGCTGCGCAGTTTGGCTGCATGAGGCTGCGACCGACCCTCGCCCGGCGCTTTGCGCCACCTTCTCCCAGTGGGAGAAGGCGCAGCCCACTTCTTTAGGACTTTGCATGAGCACCAACGACAACTGGTACATCGAACATTTCCAGCCGACCGGCTCGGCGATCGGCTTCCGCATCAGCGGCAAGCTGGACGAGGTGCAGTCCCCGTTCCAGAAGATCGAGATCTACCAGACAACCGATTGGGGCAAGCTGATGCTGATCGACGGCGCGGTGATGCTGACCAGCCGCGACAATTTCTTCTACCACGAGATGATCAGCCACCCGGCACTGTTCACCCACCCGGCGCCCAAGCGCGTGGTGATCATCGGCGGCGGCGACTGCGGGACGCTACGCGAGGTGCTCAAGCACCCGGGCGTGGAAAGCGCCACCCAGTGCGATATCGACGAGCAGGTCACCCGCATGTCGGAGAAGTATTTCCCCGAGCTGTGCGATGCCAACCACGACGCGCGCGCCGAACTGCTGTTCGACGACGGCGTGGCCTACATGGCCAATTGTCCGGCCGGCAGCGTGGACATCGTGATTGTCGATTCCACCGACCCGGTCGGCCCGGCCGAAGGCCTGTTCAACAAGACCTTCTACGAGAGCTGCTTCAAGGCGTTGAAGGACGAAGGCATCCTGGTGCAGCAATCCGAATCGCCGCTGGCGCTGCTGGACCTGATCAACGAAATGCGCACCGAAATGGGCAAGGCTGGTTTTCAGTCGTTCAAGACCCTGCCATTCCCGCAGCCGTGCTACCCCACCGGCTGGTGGAGCGTGACCATGGCCAGCAAGCAGGCCAACGCCGATTTCGCATTCCGCCAGGACGCTGCGCAGGCCAAGGGCTTTGACACGCTGTACTACACCGCCCACTTGCACACCGGCGTGCTGGTTGCCCCGCCGTTCGTCGCCAAGGCGCTGGGCGAGTAAGCGCGGTTGGGCAAGCATGGCCGGCAAGTGCAGACGACAGGTGTTGAACCGTGGCGCTTGAATGGACGCGGCCGGTTCCGGCAAACGGCCGCGCCCGCTTGGCGGTGAGGTGCAGCCGTTTTGTCAGTGTTCTGCATGACATGGCCTGCGCGCCGACAGCGCGTAGGCTGATGCTTCAGCGCAATGATTAGGCCTGCCGTGATCTCACGGCGCTGGCCGAGTCTGAGGCCGGTGCACGGCCAGCAGCCTTCTGGAGCGGTGATCTATCGACAGCGCAGCCGTGCGATGGACACTTCAATGCATCGCGCCCGTTGACGCGTCGCTGTTGCGATCGATGGGCCGACTTATCGAAAGCCGGCCAATGCGCGGATGCACTGCGCAACCTATAACCGCGCCAGCACTTCTGTTTTCTTGGCGTCGAATTCGTCCTGCGTGATCAGCCCCGCATCCAGCAATTGCTTGAGCTTGCTCAACACCTGCACCGGATCGTCGGCCGCAGGAACAGCACTGGCTTGCGATGGCACTGCCGCGCCCTGCGCGCCAGGCGCATGCACCACTACGCCGCCGGCGGCCGCACGCAGCTTGTCGATCTCCAGCTGCTGGCGCTTTTCGTAGGCAGATTCTTCCACCTGCTGCGCGTAGGCGTACACGCGCCGCGCCTGTTTCTTGGGCAGGCTGTCGATGGAGGCGTAGGCGCCCTGCGTGGTGCGGCACATGATGGTCGCCCCGAGCATCTGTTCGCTCATGTGCACATCGAGCACCTCGCGCCAGGGGAAGTCGCGGAACGTCATGCCAAGCAGCTTTGGGTAGACCACGATGAAGCGGCGGTTGGTCAGCACCACCGCATCCGGCGACAGGTTCATCACCATTTTCTTCTGCACGGCAATGTACTCGACCTGCTCGTCGCGGGTCAGCAACTCGGTAATCTTGGGCAGGATCTTGCCCACCGCCACCGGGTCCTGTTCGTCTGTCAAAAACTGCGCCAATGCGTCCATCTGCCCTCGCCAACGGTTGAATCAGTGCGATGACCAGGACACTACAGCAAGCCGCCTGGATATCTCGATAACCCTTTGCAGTGCGCCTTCAAACAGGGTTGCTGTCTGCTGCATCGCTCGTGCAGCGGCATGACGCAGAAGGGTGAGCGCTGCAGCCCACCCTTCTTGCTATTGATCCGCATCAAAAGCGGATTTCGGCTCCGAAACTCAGCACTTCCGCACGATCGATCGTGAGGTCTTCGTAGTCGTCGTAATACTCATCAGCATAGAGGTAATTCGTGTAAAGCGCGCTCAAGCTGACGTGCTTGCCGATATCCACACCGAGACCGGCGCCCACGTACGCACCATAGACGCGCTCGTTGTAGTCATCACCTTTTGCCGTACCGCCCCAATAGCCCAGCCGCACAAGCGCAAATACCGGGGCAGCGCCGAAGTTGAAGCGCGCCGTTCCACCGAGGCTGCCGAAATCCACGTTTGGAATGACGACGTAGCCGTCCGCGTCCTTGGAACTATCCACGTTCCCGGTTGCGGCTTCGATGCCGATCAATGTGACCGGACCTGCGCGCTAGCGGTAGCCAACGTTGAAGCCCTGCATATCCTGCTTGCCATTTTCAAACACCTTGGCTTTGCCGCTCTGCACACCAAGGAACAGGCCGCTTTTGAGGCGCTGCTCTTCTTCGCGCGGTGGCGCCGGTGCGTAGGCAGGCGCGACGGGCGTGGACTCTACCGACGGCTGCTCGGTCACCGTCGTGAATCCGCCGGGCGCACCAGGCTGGCCGGAGCCACTTCCACCGACAGCGACCGGCGCTCCACCCATGCCCGCTTGCGCCGGAAGCGCCGGACGCGCCGACTGCGCTGCAGGCGCGGTGGCGCCCTGGGTGCCGATCTGCTGCTTTTGCTGTTGACGGTAGCTGTCCCAGCCACGCGACAACGACTGCGCCGAGGCCTGAGCCGTGACGCCGAATGCCGTGCAAGCCAACAGCAGTGTCGCGGTCCTTTTCATTGCATCCCCAATGAGTCGTACTCCATCGTTTCCGCATCCTTGCGCACGCAGGTGGCCTCTGACGGCGTCTGGAAGTGGCGCAGTTGCGGTCGCATTGGGAGGCGCTTGCGGCATCACCGGATGTCGTGCGACATCGATGCAGGCGCCGCCCGAAGAGCGTGCCAGTGTTGACGCGTGCTGCAGCCCCCTGACCGCAGCCGGCACAGTGTCTGGAGTCTCCGTCGCTGTCAAGAAGCGACGTGACCGCTACCACAGCCGGGAGCCTGGACTGGCAGCGCCTGCCTTGGCGAATTGCCGTACTGGCGAGACTAAGCGATGGGTGGAATTTGCATTGCCTGCATGTACTGGCTGGCACGTGCCAATCCTAGTAAGTACCGCCAAGCGCCTGATTGCAAAAGCTTTTTCACTCCCATTAAATTTCATTTGTTAAAGACGTATAATTTCAACACTCGCAAGTTCTAAAATTACGCGGACCGATCCCTCGCGATCACCCTGAACCTGCGCAACGCGTGACATCTCCGCGCCGCCAAGTTCTGGAGAACTGCCATGCATTACCAGCCGCTGGACGTGTCCAGCCTGCACCTCGTCACTCCCGTTTTGCTCAAGCAAGGCACCCGGCTGCTCGAGCCGGACGTCTACCGCACCCATGTCAACGGGCAACCGGCGGTGGTCAAGGACTACGGCCGCTATCGCCGCACGCTGTTGTCGCCGATCGCCCGGCTCATGGTGCGCCACGAGGCCAGGATGCTGCGGCAGTTGCAGGGCTGGCGGCATGCCCCGGCCCTGCTCGGCACGCTGGGTGGGCTGGCCCTGGGCCTGGAATTCATTCCAGGCGACACGCTCAGCGCGAGCAGCATCGTGGGCCAAGAGGTCTTCCAGCAATTGCAGCAGGCGCTACGCCGGCTGCATGCGTGCGGCACCACCCATAACGATCTGCACGGCACCAATGTGGTGGTCAGTGCCGGCGTGCCGGTGCTGATCGATTTCACCTCGGCGTGGCGATTCCCGCGCTGGCTGCGGCGCGGCACGCTGGCGCGTCAGCTGCAGCGCAGCGACGTGGCCAACTTTCAGAAAATGCGCCAGCGCCTTGCTGGCATCGCACCGACTGCCGACGAATCGGCACGCAGCGCCGAACCGCGCTGGGTACATGCGATTCGCTAGCGGCTGGAAGCGGCTGTATCGGCGTTTGAAAGGCAAGGCATGATCGCGGCGCCGACGAAAAGCCGCTGAGCACACTGTGTTAGGCCCATCAGCTGCGCTGATTTCGTCGTTTTGATCTGTAGCGCGGACGTCCTTCCAGCGCGCCATGCCACGAGCTGCGAAGCAGATGGCAATGGCGCTGCCGTGTTTGCATGCACAGCGACGCGACCAGTTCACCATGCGCGTCGCTGTGTTTCTGCACTAACCCATCACTTTGCTGCTGCCGAATCGGTCACTGCCGCCTCGCGATAGGCGATCAGGCGCGGCGCCTGCGCGATGAAGCGGTCCAGCACGCCGTCGGCAATCTTGACCGGGCCGCCGAAGCGCGTGGCACCGGGAATCGATTGAATCTGGCTCGCGACGGCGGCAATCGCAGCCGCCTCGGCAAACAACGCGGGCGCCTGCGTGTCGCCGCGATTGGCCGCATCCAGCCCGGCTGCGGTCTTCTGCAGCGCGTGACCCCAATCTTCCATTGCCTCCAGCCAGGGGCGCGATTGCTCAGCAAAGCCCTTGTCGGCGACGCCGTCGCGGATGATCTGCGGTGCGGCTGCCAGCTCGTCTGCAGTGCGTGCCAGTTCGGCAATGGCCTTCGTGCGCGTTGCCGCATCGCCAAGCGCGATCGCCTCGCGCACCTGATCGAGCACGGACTTCAACTGTGGCGCCTGTTCCTGCCACGGCTGGCTGCCAAAGGTGGGCGCCAGATGCTGGGTATCGAAGAAGGTGAGCAATGCCGCAGTGACACGCGCATCGCCGCCGGCAAGATCGCGCGCCGCCGCATGCCAGGTGCGTTGCGCGTCGTAGCCTTTGTCGTTCCAGGCGAACGTGGTCACACCCATTACCGCCACGCGGCTGGGCACTTCCTGGTTCATCGGGTTGGAGACGATGCCCGACAACTCGGCCGACAGACCCGCCTCGCGCCGCGCATACGGCGCCATCAGCAGGCGCCCGGCCGAGGTTTCGAAGTCGTTGACCGGGTAGTTGTCCCACAGCAGGGTCTTGCGACCGAACGCCTTGGTGGCCACGCGCGCATCGGGGATGGAGATGGCCGGCGGCACCACATCGGTACCGGTCCACTGCACCACGATCTTCGGGTCCAGATGCTTGCGCAACGCTTCCTTGTAGGGGCTCTCTTTGGCGTCGTAATACTCGGTCGGCACCATGATCAGTTCAGAGGCTGCATCGTGGCGCGCGACCAGATCCGCTTGCACCAAATTGAGCAGATGCGACTGCGCGATACCGGCCGCCTGCGCGCCGGACTCGCCGAAGGTGGTCTTGTCGCGCTCACAGTTCCACTTGGTGTATTCGATATCGTCCAGCGCCACATAGAAACTACGCACACCCAGCGCGCGGAACGCATCGAACTTGCGCAACAAGGCCTTGGCATCGGCCGGATCGGAGAAGCACACGGTGGGGCCAGGCGAAATCGCATAGACGAAATCGACGTGATTGCGCTCGGCGGTGGCGGCCAGTTGGCCCAGCGCTTTCAAGGTCGCGTTCGGGTACGGCTCGCGCCAGCGATCGCGCGCGTAAGGGTCGTCCTTCGGGCTGTAGATGAAGGTGTTGGCCTTGGTGCGGGCGAGGAACTCGATGTGCTTGCTGCGATCGCTCATCGACCAAGGCGCGCCGTAGAAGCCTTCGATGGTGCCGCGGATCGGCATGGCCGGGTAATCCTGGATCGTCAGCGTCGGGATGGCCGGCCGTTCGACCAGCTGCCGCAGCGTCTGCGCCGCATGGAACAAACCATCGTCATCATGGCCGGCCAGCGTGATCAGGCTGCCGCGATCGAGCGCTACGCTGGCCAGCGTGTAGCCTTCCTTGTGGGTGTCCTGCGTCGCCTTGCTACGCCCCAGCGCATCGCGCACCACTGCCGCATCGCCGGTGCCGAGCACGATGTGCGGGCGGTCCAGCGTGGCAGGCAGGCGTGTGGCGGTCGCAATCTTGGTGACGCCGGCGCTGTCGAGAATGCTGCGCACCAGCGCCACCGTGGCCTTGTCCGCGCCAGGGGCCACCACCAGCACCACCGAGCGGCCCAAGGTAACGGTTGCCCCATCCAGCGTGATCGATACCGGCGTCGGATAGATCGCCGGTTCGGTCACGGCCTGTGCCAGCACCGGAGCAGCCTGGCCCAACGCCACCAATACCGAAAGCAGGCGCACGCCCGGCTTGCAGTTGCGTCGCTTCATCTCGAACTCCGGTATTGGAATGGTATTACGCCCTAGATTAGGCAAGTCGGGCGGCGGCGACAAGCGCGGCCGGGATTGCTCTCTGGTCAACGCTGGAACGCCACGCGGTGACTTCAGCCTGTGTCTGCATCGCACTCCAGAAAGGTGCGGCAGCGGTACGTGGCGGTATTGAAATGGTATGAAAAAATGGGCGGTGGCGCCTTCGCGCCTGGCAGCGGCCTGGCCCGCACGCGCCCAGCCGCCCATCCGCTGCGGTGATGCGCACCACCGCCAGTGCACGTAGTGCACGCGCGGCGCGCGCCGCATGGCTTGGGCGGCCCGAGTTTCCTGCGGTCGGTGCAACTGCAATGCGCCCGATCCAGCGAAATCGGTTGGATTGCTGGCTCAGCAATACGGCTCTCCGGTCTCGCCGTTACGCAGGCAGAGGGCATCAAACCCCTCACCGCCCGCCACGCATCTGGCAAGCAGCAAGCGCCGCATTGCGAACCTACAGCGCGTCGCTATCCAGCTCGCCGGTACGGATACGTACCACCGTGCCCAGGTCGTACACGAACACCTTGCCGTCGCCGATCTTGCCGGTACCGGCCGCCGCGACGATCGCCTCGACCACGCGCTCGGCCTGATCGTCGGTCACCGCCACTTCGATCTTCACCTTGGGCAGGAAATCGACCACGTACTCGGCGCCGCGATAGAGCTCGGTGTGGCCTTTCTGCCGGCCGAAGCCTTTGACCTCGGTCACCGTGATGCCCGCCACCCCACAGCCGGCGAGCGCTTCGCGCACATCGTCGAGCTTGAACGGTTTGACGATGGCCATGATCATTTTCATCGGTGCAGGTCCCAGGGCATTACGGCCGCGCAGCATACCGTGGACGGGCGCAACACTCATCCAACCGCGCGCCGCCATCACCGCGGACGACAGCCGAATGAGACTATCCTTACTGCCTGCCGACTGCCTTGCCGATGTCCCGCGTGTGGCGGCCTGCACTAGGCTTCCTACGGACCTGCGGAGAACACCATGATCGATTTCAACCAGCTCGACGACCTCGCCCGCCGCCTCAGCGACCTGGTGCCGCCGGGCCTGCGCCAATCGCGCGAAGAACTGCAGAGCACCTTCAAGGGCGCGTTGCAGGCCGGGCTGGGCAAGCTGGACCTGGTCACCCGCGAAGAGTTCGACGTCCAGCGCGCAGTCTTGCTGCGCACTCGCGAAAAACTCGACGCGCTGGAGCAGACCGTTGCCGCACTGGAAGCGCGCGCGCCCAGCACGCCACCACCTGACGCACCGCCCACCATCCCCTGAGCGAAGGCCACCACCATGAGTCTGGCGCTGGTGCACAGCCGTGCCCGCGTGGGGGTGCATGCGCCTGAGGTTCGGGTGGAAGTGCATCTCTCCGGCGGTCTTCCCTCTACCCAGATCGTGGGCCTGCCCGAAGCGGCAGTGCGCGAGTCGCGCGAGCGCGTGCGTGCCGCCCTGCTGTGCGCACAGTTCGAATTCCCCGCCCGGCGCATCACCATCAACCTGGCACCGGCCGATCTACCGAAAGAAGGCGGCCGGTTCGATCTGCCGATCGCCCTCGGCATCCTGGCTGCCAGCGGGCAGATCGACCGCCAGGCCCTGGCCGATTACGAATTCCTCGGCGAGCTCGCGCTGACCGGCGAGCTGCGCGGCGTCGACGGCGTGCTGCCCGCGGCGCTGGCGGCCGCGCAGGCCGGGCGAGGGTTGATTGTGCCGCTCGCCAACGGTGCCGAAGCCGCCATCGCCGGGCACGTCGAAGCCTTCACCGCGCGCACCCTGCTGGAGGTCTGCGCCACGCTCAACGGCAGCCAGAAAGCGCCCGCCGCCGAGCTGGCGATGCAGGCGCTCGGCGCCCGCGCCCTGCCCGACATGGCCGACGTGCGCGGGCAACCGCACGCACGTCGCGCGCTGGAGATCGCCGCTGCCGGTGGGCACCATCTGTTGCTGGTCGGCAGCCCTGGCTGCGGCAAGACCCTGCTGGCCTCGCGCCTGCCCGGTCTATTGCCCGAGGCCAGCGAAGCAGAAGCACTGGAAACCGCTGCAATCACCTCGATCGGCGGCCGTGGGCTGGATCTGGCCCGCTGGCGGCAACGGCCGTACCGCGCCCCGCACCACACCGCCAGCGCAGTGGCGCTGGTCGGCGGCGGCACGCATCCGCGCCCCGGCGAGATCTCGCTGTCTCACAACGGCGTGCTGTTCCTGGACGAATTGCCCGAGTGGCAACGGCAAACCCTGGAAGTGTTGCGCGAGCCCTTGGAGTCGGGCGTGGTCACTATCGCACGCGCGGCACGCAGTGTGGATTTTCCGGCGCGCTTTCAATTGGTCGCAGCCATGAATCCCTGCCCGTGCGGCTGGGCAGGCGATGGCAGCGGGCGCTGCCGCTGCAGCAGCGATAGCATCCGTCGCTATCGCAGCCGCATCTCCGGCCCATTGCTGGACCGCATCGATCTGCATGTGGAGGTGCCACGCCTTCCTCCGCAGGCGCTGCGCAGCGGCAACCTCGGCGAAGACAGCGCCAGTGTACGTGCACGCGTGGTCGCCGCGCGGCAACGACAGCTTGCACGCGGCGCGCTGCCCAATGCGCAACTGGATCAGCCCGACACCGATCGCCATTGCCGTCTGCAACACGACGATCAGGTGCTGCTAGAACGTGCCATCGAACACCTGCAGCTGTCCGCACGCTCGATGCATCGCATCCTGCGCGTGGCACGCACCATCGCCGATCTCGACGACAGCGCGGACATCGCCGCGCGCCATCTCACCGAAGCGATCGGCTACCGCAAACTGGATCGTGCGCTTGGCGCCGCCAGCGCGGCGTAGCGTGCTCGGCCGGGAAACCGGGGTGCGCGATCCGCAAGCCATACGCGGGCGTGCACCGTGGTACTGCGCAGCGCCCGCATTGTCAGCATGTTGTGTCGGTGTCGGTACGCGGCATCGTTCGCCGCCACGGTGTTCATTGCATGCAGCCAATTGATCGGTCGTGCGGCATCGGGGCACGAGCGGCACCGTGCCAATGCCAATGCGCATCGCGCCGATGCCCTCACGGGCGCCCCCCCCCCCCCTGCTGCACGGCCGCTTGCACCGCATCCCAACATGCATTTCATGGCGCGACACGTACAACAGGCGCCACTCCATTGTGCAGAGGCCCGTATGAGCCACCATCCCGAACTCGCCACGGTCCCTTCGCTGGATCTGAATCGCTACCTGGGCACGTGGTACGAAATCGCCCGCCTGCCGACCCGCTTCGAGGATGCCGACTGCACCGATGTGTCGGCGCACTACACCCTGGAAGACGACGGCAGCGTGCGCGTCCAAAATCGCTGCTTCACCGCCGAAGGCGAGCTGGAAGAAGCCATCGGCCAGGCGCGCGCCATCGACGACACGTACAGCCGACTGGAGGTAACCTTCTTGCCCGAGGGTCTGCGCTGGATCCCTTTTACCAAGGGCGACTACTGGGTGATGCGCATCAATGCCGATTACACCGCCGCACTGGTCGGCAGCCCGGATCGCAAGTACCTATGGCTACTGGCGCGCTTGCCGCAGCTGGACGAAAACATCGCCCTGGCCTATCTGTCGCATGCGCGCGAACAAGGCTTCGACCTGGCGCCACTGATCCACACCCCGCATACCGGGCGGCTGACCGAGCAACCGCTTCCGTAGCGGCACCGGCTCGTTGATGCCTGGTCAGGCCAGCGCCGCCGCGCCTGCAACGTTGGCGGCATCCATGCACTGACCAACGGACGACGGGCACGTCACGCTCTCAACGAGCACCCCGTCGATAGTCGCCTACTGACTTGATCGCCATGCCTACTGGCACGGCGACCCGGCGCCCTGGCCTTGCGCATTCCATCGCGCGGGCCAGCGCTCCAGTCCCCTCAATCATCGAGCGTGCCCAGATCCTTGGCAGCGGCCTGTGCACCTTCCAGGCTGTCGAAGGCCACGCCGGTGTCGCCGACCACGTACTTGGTCAGCTCGCCGTCGCGTGTTGTTTCCTGCATCTTGAAGATCGGCACCGCGTCGGTGCCGCCGACGCGTTCTTTCTGCGTTGTCATGGTTGATTCCTCCAGTGAAAGCGCCTTGCGTGGGACGGTGTCCCGCCGCTCCCGGGCGGGAGCGCAGACCAGGCGACCCTAGCGTGGTACTGCGTGCAGTCGCGTGAATCCGCAGGCGACCCCGACTGCCAGGATGCGGCGCAGGACGATCGGAAAAAAATCACAGCCGCTTCGCTCCGCAAACGCGCGCAAGGCATCCGTGTGTCGTACATTCGCGACGTGCAGCCTCATCAGTCCATGCCGTGTGTCACCAATCGCTACGTGCGACGCGTTCGCGCGCACTCCGGCCGGCGTGCGCCTTCCCTCTGCCCAAGCCTGCGCTGCCGGCATGTTTCCGGGGGCCATGCGTGAACCGACAGCACAGCCGTCGCGGGTGGTGAGGTGAAGCGCCAACGCATCATCAGTGTCACCGTGCTGCTGGTGTTGCTGAGCGCAACGCTGCCGATCGGCCTGTCCTCCTACCTGGCCTGGCGGCTGGCCCTGGCGCGCGAAGAGGGCAAGCTGAGCCAGCTGGCTGCGTTGTCGATCCGGCGCACTGAAACCGCCTTCGACGAGGCGCATGGCGCATTGTTGAGCATGGCCGCCTCGCGGTTGTCGCCGTGCTCGCCTGCGCACCTGGCGCAGATGCGCGCCTTGGTGCTGACCAGCCACTACATCGTCGAGCTGGGACGGTTTCAACAAGGTCGTCTCAGCTGTACGTCATGGGGCCAACTGCGCAACACCATTCCGCGGCGCACGGCCGACTTCGTGGTCAAGCGCGGCATCGCGGTGACCACGCGGCTGCTGCCATTGGCCAATCCGCAGCGTCCGCTGATGGCACTGCAACTGGGCGACTACAACGTCCTGATCAACCCGGACACGCTGGCCGACATCAATATTCCGCCTGGCCTGCAACTGGCGATCGGCACGCCGGACGGGCAGATTCTCAGCAGCACCGGCACGGCCGCCGAACACTTGCTGATCGACCCCACGGCCAAGCGCGAGCCGGGCGACCTCCTGCTGTCGCAGGTGCTGTTGGGGCGCGACCGTCGTGGCGACTGGGCCGCGGTAGTCACCGAGCCGGTGGCCTATCTGCGCGGGCAGCTGGTGGCGGCACGGTTGCAGCTGGTGCCGGTCGGCATCGCAGTGGCGCTGCTGCTGGTCGGTGCGGTGCTGTGGGTCTCGCGGCGGCGCCTGTCGCCACTGGCGCGGCTGGAACTCGCCGTGCAGCGCGGCGAGTTCATCGTGCACTACCAACCGATCATTGCGCTCGACAGCGGTGCCTGCGTCGGCGCCGAAGCGCTGGTGCGCTGGCAGCAGCCCGACGGTGTGCTGGTGCCGCCGGACGCGTTCATCCCGCTGGCCGAACAAAGCGGCCTGATCCTGCCGATCACCGATCTGGTGGTGGCCGAAGTCATCCGCGAACTCGGCCCCACCCTGGCCGCCGATCCAGCGCTGCATGTGGCCATCAATGTCTCCGCCGACGACATCAAGAGCGGCCGCGTGCAAAGCGTGCTGGCGCAGGCGTTGCACGGCACCGGCGTGGACAGCGGCCAGCTGTGGGTGGAGGCGACCGAACGCAGCCTGATGGACATCGATGCGGCTCGCACCACCATCACCCATCTGCGCGGTGCCGGCCATACGGTGTCGATCGACGATTTCGGCACTGGCTATTCGAGCCTGCAGTATCTGCAGGGCTTGCCGCTGGACGCATTGAAGATCGACAAATCGTTCATGGACACCATCGGCACCCACTCGGCCACCAGCGCCGTGACCGCGCACATCATCGAGATGGCCAAGACGCTACGGCTGCGCACCATCGCCGAAGGGGTCGAGCGGCAGGAACAGCTCGATTATCTGCGCGCCCATGGCGTGGATCTGGCGCAGGGCTGGCTGTTCTCGCGCGCGTTGCCGGCCACTGGTTTCATTGCCTATCACGCACAAGCGCGCAACACGACGCAGTGAACCCGGCAACAAGAAAGGCCGCCATTGGCGGCCTTTCGATGTCGATCACGCGCTCTGCAACGCAGCACTGCGCTGCCGCATCGGCTTTGGCCGGCTCGGGAAGGCATGGCGCACGATCCGCCACATCACCTGTCCGAACTGGCGCGGCAGCGAGCCGGTGTTGTAGTGCTGACCGTAGCGCGCGCAGACCTGTTTCACTTCGACGGCGATCTGCGCATAGCGGTTGGCCGGCAGGTCCGGGTAGAAGTGATGCTCGATCTGGTGGCTCAGGTTGCCCGACAGCACGTTCATCAGCTTGCCGCCGGTGAGGTTGGACGAACCACGCAGCTGACGCAGATACCAATGACCACGCGATTCGTTGCGGATGGATTCCTTCGGGAACACTTCCGCATCGGCGGTGAAGTGGCCGCAGAAGATGATCACGAAGGTCCAGATGCTGCGCAGCACGTTGGCCGCCAGATTGCCCAGCAGCACGGTCAGGAAGAACGGGCCGGCGAGTAGCGGAAAGACGATGTAGTCCTTGAGCATCTGGCGGCCCATCTTGCGGCCGACCGGCAGGAACGAGGCACGCAAGTCGGCCGCCTTCATCTTGCCGGCGAACCAACGGCCCAGCCGCAGGTCCTGGATCGCCACGCCCCATTCGAACAGCAGCGCGAACACCACCGCGATGAAGGGCTGCAGCAGGTAGAACGGGCGCCAGCGCTGCTCGGGAAAGATCCGCAGCAGGCCGTAGCCGATGTCATCGTCCATGCCGCGCACATTGGTGTAGGTGTGGTGCTTGAAGTTATGCGTCTTGCGCCAGTTATCACCGGTGGCAACGATGTCCCACTCGTAGGTGTTGCCGTTGAGCTGCGGGTCGCCCATCCAGTCGTACTGACCGTGCATGACGTTGTGGCCCAGCTCCATGTTCTCCAGGATCTTGGACAACGCCAGCAGCAGCACGCCGGCGATCCATGCCGGAATCAGCACGCTGTGCACGAACGCACCCAAAAACAGCAGCGCACGACCGGCCACGCCGGTCCAGCGCACGACGGCCACGATGCGGCGGATGTAACGCGCATCGGCGGCGCCCACCTGGCTCAGCACGCGCGCGCGGATGGCATCGAGTTCGTCGCCGAAAGACTGCAGTTCGGCAGCGGACAGGGCACGGTTATGGACTCGGCTCATGAAGATTCCTTACAGATCCAGGATCAGGTCAGTGCTCGGCGCACTGATGCACAAGCGCACCTGTGCGGTGGGTTCGTTGCTGCGTTCACCGGTCAACAGGTGCCGGGTGGTGCCGGATTGGCGCGGGCAGGCGCAGGTATTGCAGATGCCCATGCGGCAGCCGTGTTTGGGCCGCAGGCCTTGCGCTTCCAGCCCTTCCAGCAGCGACTGGCCGCGCGGCAGGGTCAGGGTACGGCCGCTGCGTGACAGTTGGACCTGCACCTGCCCGGTCTCGGCCTCGTGCAGTGCCGGCACGCTGAAGGCCTCTGCCTGAAATGCAGCCACGCGTCCCTGCAGCCGTTCGCGCGCGGCCTGCACAAAACCGCCAGGCCCGCAGGCCATCACATGGCGCTGGTCCAGCGCGGCAATCTGATCCAACGGATAGGTGTCCACGCGTTCTGCAGGGGTCTCGCCTTCGCGGGTGGTCAGCAGTTGCACATGCAGGCGCGGGTGCGCCGCGGCCAGCGCGGCGAATTCGTCGACAAAGCAGGCTTCGTCGCGCTGGCGCACCCAATACAGCAGGTCCACGTCCACCGGCATGCCGGCTTGCGCGGCGGCCTGCAGCAACGCACGCATCGGCGTGATGCCGGAGCCGGCGGCCAGCAGCAGGAGCGGGGTAGGCGTGGTCGGCAACAGCATGTCGCCGAAGGCCGGGGCCAGCGACACCACCGTGCCCAGGGCCGCATCGTGCGCCAGGAAGCGGCTCACCAGCCCGCCCTCGATTGCCTTGACGGTGATCGCCAGCCGGCGGTCGGCCAGCACCGTAGGGCTGTAGCTACGCAACAGGCGGCGGCCGTCGATCTCCACGCCCAGGCTCACATGCTGGCCGGCCTGCAGGCCGCGCCAATGGCCGTTGGGCTGCAACACCAGGGTCACCGCGTCCCGGCTGGCCGGGGTGCGCTGGACCAGCCGCGCCATCGGCTGTTCCAGCGTCCACAACGGATTGAGCCGGGTCGCCCAGAAATCGAACAGTTGCGGCGACACCAGCCGGCGCGCCAGGCGTGCCGGCAGCGGGGATTTGGACTTGCGAGAAGAAGCCAGGTTCATGGGTCGCACTATACGCATGCATGCACAGTCGTGTATACACTTGTATATCGCCAGAGGGGCTATGATTCAGGCCCACGCCCGGCTGCAGCCTCATGACCTCTATCGCCCTGCCTTCCCACGACGCGCCACCGTCCCGCAAGCCGGCGATTTCACGGGAGGATCTCATTGCTGCAGCGCTGTCCTTGATTGGCCCGCACCGCAGCCTGTCCACGCTGAGCCTGCGCGAAGTGGCACGCGAGGCGGGCATCGCGCCGAACAGCTTCTATCGCCAGTTCCGCGACATGGACGAGCTCGCCGTGGCCTTGATCGACCTGGCCGGGCGTTCGCTGCGCACCATCATCGGCCAGGCGCGCCAGCGCGCGACCTCCACCGACCGCAGCGTCATCCGTGTCTCGGTCGAAGCCTTCATGGAACAGCTACGCGCAGACGACAAGCTGCTGCACGTGCTGCTGCGCGAAGGCGCGGTGGGCTCGGACGCCTTCAAGCAAGCGGTGGAGCGCGAACTCACCTATTTCGAAGACGAGCTGCGCGTGGACTTGATTCGCCTGGCCGCGGCCGACAACGCTAAGCTGCACGCTCCTGCCCTGGTGTCCAAGGCGATCACCCGGCTGGTGTTTGCGATGGGCGCGGTGGCAATGGATTCGCCGCCGGAAAAAGATCCCGAGCTGATCGAGCAGATCTCGCAGATGCTGCGCATGATCCTGACTGGCGCGCGCACCCTGGGTACCCACGCTGGCTGATTGTCTGCGCCGACGTTGGCACGCGCACTGGCGTGCGGGCGAAAGGGACATCGCAGGCGGTCAGCGTCGTGCCAGACGGCGGATCGTCGCAGACGTGCCGGGCACGGCATCGCCCTTGCAAGCGGCTGTGATCCAACACTTCAGGCCATCCTGCGTGACTGGCGACATGCGGGCGCGCACCACGCGCGGTGACGTGTCATCCCTTCTGCCCGCGGCACACCGGCCTCTTTGCGAGGCGAACGTGGCGCGCAGCACCGACGAGCGACGCCTCGTCCAATGCACCGCATGCGGTACCTCAGCGAAGAATCTGACTGGTCCATTCTCTCGAAGCGATGGAAGCATCGCAGGCGAAGGCTTCAGTAGCCTACACAACTCATAAAGGCAGCAGGCAGCGTGAGCGCGGCCGTTGTGTGGCGTGCGCCAAGTCACGGGCTGCACCGGCCAACAGCGCGCTGCTTGAATTGCGTGATGATTGCTCGCCGCCCGCAGGGTCGGCTCGCTTGATCCTGAATTTAGAAATCGGGGCATCGCTTGCGTCGACCATCCCACGCAATGCCTATCGCCTGACACCGCTAAGCGATCTTGATTCTGTTTCCGACGACCGAATCCGATCACCAGAAAGATAATCAAAAAAAATAACCTGATTAGCCCTATCCCTCAGCCATGAAAGTTGCTTGCCATGCGCAAAACGCGCTCT
>NZ_JFAQ01000088.1 GCF_001304695.1 Xanthomonas axonopodis | reverse complement strand
AAGCCGGCCGGCAGGTACATTCGGCACATGCACCCCGCCCATGAACCTGTCTTCGTCGCCTTGCTCACCAGCAGTTACCAGCGGTTCGCAGGCCGCCCGCTGGTCGCAGATCGACCAATCGAGCCCGGTTGGCTATATCACGATGCGCCGTTCGCGCTGCTTGCGCACGATACCGCTGCAGACCCGCGGTTTGTCTATGCGAACCAGGCGGCGCAGCGCGTCTTTGGCTACAGCTGGAGCGAGTTCGTCGGCATGCCATCGCGGCTATCGGCAGAATTGCCAGAGCGAGCGGAACGTCAGCGTTTGCTCGATGCGGTCACCCGTGATGGCTTCGTAAGGGACTACGCGGGTGTGCGGATCGCGAAGGATGGTTCCCGCTTCCGGATCGCCGAAGGTGTGGTCTGGCAACTCGTCGATGAGGACGGGGTGCTGCGCGGACAAGCGGCGACATTTCCGCTGCCGGGGTAGACAACACGCAGGTGGCAGCACCGGGTGCGCCCGATCCTTCAGCTTCCCCGCTGGCCTTGCGGGCGCTGGCCGCGCCGCCTTTGCCGGCAGCGCTTTCAACATCGAACCCGAACAGCGGCGCGTCAGCGCAACTGCAGCCGTTGCGCGCGCGGCTCGATCAAGCCCGATCTGCGGTTTTGCGATGTCGCGACACGTTCGCGTGGCCATCTGCATACGCGGCAGTACAGACGCCGGGGCAATTTCGCACGTATGATCCCGGCTCGATTTTTGTAGGCAGCAACGCGTGACCGAATCCACTCTCGCCTTCGTGTTTCCCGGCCAGGGCTCGCAGTCCTTAGGCATGCTGGCCGAACTGTCCGAATTGCACCCGCAGATCCGCGAAACCTTTGCCGAAGCCTCCGAGGGCGCTGGGGTCGATTTGTGGGCGCTGTCCCAGGGCGGCCCGGAAGAAATGCTCAACCGCACCGAATACACCCAGCCGGCCCTGCTGGCCGCCGGCGTGGCGGTGTGGCGGCTGTGGACTGCCCAGCGCGGGCAGCGCCCGGCGCTGCTGGCGGGCCATAGCTTGGGCGAATACACCGCGTTGGTCGCGGCCGGCGCCCTGACGCTGCACGATGGTGCGCATCTGGTGCGGTTGCGTGGGCAGTTCATGCAGGCTGCGGCACCGGCGGGCATCGGTGCGATGGCCGCGGTGCTGGGCGCCGAAGATGCGGTAGTGCAGGAGGTTTGTGACCAGGCGTCTGGTAGCGAAGTCGTGGTGCCGGCCAACTTCAATTCGCCCGGTCAGATCGTGATCGGCGGCCACGCTGCGGCGGTGGATCGCGCGCTGGCGCTGCTGGCCGAACGCGGCGTGCGCAAGGCGGTCAAGCTGGCAGTAAGCGTGCCGTCGCACACCCCGCTGATGCGCGATGCCGCCAACCAGCTCGGCGAGGCGATGGCCGGGCTGAGCTGGCAGGCACCGCAGATTCCGGTGGTGCAGAACGTGGACGCGCGCGTGCATGAAGGCAGCACGGCCATCCGCCAGGCCTTGGTGGAACAGTTCTACCTCCCGGTGCAATGGACCTGCTGCGTGCAGGCGCTCGCCAGCCACGGCATCACCCGCATTGCCGAATGCGGCCCGGGCAAGGTGCTGAGCGGGCTGATCAAGCGCATCGACAAGAGCCTGGATGCGCGGCCGCTGGCAACGCCTGCCGACTATGCCGGCGCGCTCGATGCGTGGGCGCACTGATCCAACGCCGCTGCCGGCCGTGCCGGCATCCCTCGACGTTCGCGGCCACGGTTGCGGCGTCCCCCATCGAGGAACAGCAAGCATGAGCAAGCCCCTGCAGGGCGAAATCGCCCTCGTCACCGGCGCCAGTCGCGGCATCGGTGCGGCCATTGCCGACACCCTGGCCGCCCAGGGCGCCACGGTCATCGGCACCGCCACCTCGGCTTCCGGCGCTGCGGCGATCGGCGATCGTCTGGGGGCCCACGGCGGACACGGCCGTGAACTGAATGTCACCGACGCGGCAGCGGTCGATGGCCTGATCGATGCCATCGGCAAGGAGTTCGGCGCCATTTCGATCCTGGTCAACAACGCCGGCATCACCCGCGACAACCTGTTGATGCGGATGAAGGACGACGACTGGCAGGCGATTATCGACACCAACCTGACCAGCGTGTTCCGCACCTCCAAGGCGGTCATGCGCGGCATGATGAAGGCACGCAAGGGCCGCATCATCAATATCGCCTCGGTGGTGGGTGTGACCGGCAATCCGGGCCAGACCAACTACGCCGCGGCCAAGGCCGGCATCATCGCGTTCTCCAAGTCGCTGGCCAAGGAAATCGGCTCGCGCGGGGCCACTGTGAACGTGGTGGCGCCCGGTTTCATCGACACCGACATGACCAAGGCGCTGCCCGACGAGGCCAGGACCGCCTTGCTGCAGCAGATAGCGCTGGGTCATCTGGGCCAGCCGGAAGACATCGCCAATGCAGTGGCGTTTCTGGCCGGCCCGACGGCCCGCTACATCACCGGTGAGACCCTGCACGTCAACGGTGGCATGTATATGCCGTAAGCGTGCGGCGCCGGGAGGCGCTAAGTGGCTGATCGGCCGGGAGTTGTGATGCAATGCAAGGTCCGGTCGCTTCCACTACACTATCCAACGCGTCCATCGCAGCGGCGATGGCATTTTGTGAGTCCCTCACAGGAGCACCGCACATCCGTGTGCGGGGATCCTAAAACTCGAACCACCACTACTCCAGCTGGAGCGATATCCCCAATGAGCACCATCGAAGAACGCGTCAAGAAAATCGTCGTCGAACAACTCGGCGTCAAGGAAGAGGAAGTCACCACTAGCGCATCGTTCGTCGATGATCTGGGTGCCGACTCGCTGGACACCGTCGAGCTGGTGATGGCGTTGGAAGAAGAGTTCGAGTGCGAGATCCCGGACGAAGAGGCCGAGAAGATCACCTCGGTCCAGCAGGCGATCGACTACGTCAAGGCTCACGTCAAGAGCTGATGCGTTGTTCCTGATCGTGGCGGCGTGCATCAACCCGCTGCCGCGTCAGGCATTCCATGGGGCCGCTGATGCGGCCCTGTGTTTTTCAAGTGTCACCCGCAAACCCCAAGCACCATCCGTTCCGTGGTGAGGAGATCTGCAATGAGTCGTCGTGTTGTCGTTACCGGCATGGGCATGGTGTCGCCGCTGGGCAATGATCTGGCCACCAGCTGGGATGGAATCGTCCACGGCCGCTCAGGGATTGGCCCGATCACGCAGATCGATGCCTCGCAGTTCACCACCAAGATCGCCGGTGAAATCAAGAATTTCGACCCCACGTTTTTTGTGTCCGCCAAGGACGTCAAGAAGATGGATTCGTTCATCCACTACGGTGTCGGCGCCTCGTTCATGGCGCTGGACGATTCCGGCCTGGAAATCGACGAAAGCAATGCCGAACGCGTGGGCGCCATTCTCGGCTCCGGTGTCGGCGGCCTGCTCGGCATTGAAGAGCAGACCATCAAATTCCATGAGGGCGGCGCGCGCAAGATTTCGCCGTTCTATGTGCCCAGCACCATCATCAACATGCTGCCCGGCCAAGTGAGCCTGATCAAAGGCCTGAAAGGCCCGACGTTCTCGGCGGTATCGGCCTGCGCCACGTCCAACCATTCGATCGGCACGGCGATGCGCATGATCCAGCACGGCGATGCGGATGTGATGCTGGCCGGCGGCGCCGAGCGCGGTTCGTCGCCGAGTTCGGTGGGTGGCTTTTGCGCGATGAAGGCGATGTCCACGCGCAACGACGATCCGACCGGCGCCTCGCGGCCGTGGGACAAGCAGCGCGACGGCTTCGTGCTGGGCGACGGCGCCGGCGTGCTGGTGCTGGAAGAGTACGAACACGCCAAGGCGCGTGGCGCGCGCATCTATGCCGAGCTGGTCGGCTTCGGCGCCAGTTCCGATGCGTTCCACATGACCGCCCCCAGCGAAGACGGCGAGGGCGCGGCGCGCAGCATGGCGGCAGCGTTGCGCGATGCCAAGCTCAACCCCGAGCAGATCGGCTACCTCAACGCGCACGGTACCTCCACGCCGCTGGGCGATCTGGCCGAAACGATGGCGATGAAGCGCGCCCTGGGCGATCACGCCTACAAGACCATGGTGAGCTCGACCAAGTCGATGACCGGGCACCTGCTCGGCGCGGCCGGCGGTGTGGAAGCGATTTTCTCGGTGATGGCGCTGCACACCGGCATCATCCCGCCGACCATCAATCTGGAAGAACCAAGCGAAGGCTGCGACCTGGATTACGTGCCGAATGTGGCGCGCCAGGTGCGGGTCGATGCGGTGATGTCCAACGGCTTCGGCTTCGGCGGCACCAACGGCACGCTGGTGTTCAAGCGCATCTGAGCCTGCGTGCCGGTTGCGGTGCACGCCGCGCCGCGTGCGCCTGGACGACGACGGTGCGCGGCACTCGCGCGGCCGCCGCCCGGTTGTCGTTTGATCTGTTGTTGGTCCGTCGTTTCCTGATCGATTGTTGATCGATTGTTGATCCATTCTCATCCACTCTCGTGCGCGCTGCAGTCTCGGCAGCGCCGTGAATTTCCGCACCCTCGCCATGCCGGACCGATGACGCTTACCAGATCACTGCACGCGGACATCGATTTGCTGGCGCTGCATCAGCTGGCGCCGCAGCGCTATCCGGCGCTGCTGGAATCCACCGCCTCCGGCACCGAGCATGGGCGCTGGGACGTGCTGTTGCTGGCCGACGGCGACAGCCTGCGGCTGGATGCCGATGGCCGCACCCGCGATGGCGAGGGCAGGGTGCTGGAGGGCAGCTTCCTGGCTGCGCTGGACACTGCGTGGCAAGTCGAGCGTGTGCCGCACGATGCGCACAGCCCATGGCCCTTTCGTGGTGGCTGGGCGGTGTTGCTGGATTACGAGTTGGCAGCCCAGGTTGAGCCGATCCTGCAGTTGCCCACGCGCGCCGATGGCCTGCCCATCGCACTGGCGCTGCGCGCGCCGGCGGCGGTGTTGCGCGATCGTGTGCAGGGCCACTGCATCGCGCTGGCCGAACCGGGCCGCGATGATTTGCTGGCGCGCATCGTCGACGACATCGCCGCGTGCGCTGCGCTGCCGCCGTTGCCGGACTGGCCCGGGCCGCTTGCGGTGGACGAAGACGCCCCCCAGCGCTTTACCGCGGCGGTGGAGCGCGTGCTCGACTACCTGCGTGCCGGCGATGTGTTCCAGGCCAATATCTCGCGCGCCTGGCACGCGGCATTCGCTGCGGTGGTCGATCCAGCTGCGTTGCATGCGCGCCTGCGTGCGGCCAATCCGGCGCCGTTCGCCGGCCTGTTCGTTGCGGCCGGGCGTGCGGTGGCCAGTTCCTCGCCCGAGCGGCTGGTCTCCGTAAAGGGCGATGTGGTGCAGACGCGTCCGATCGCCGGCACCCGCGCGCGGTTTGCCGGCGACGACGATGCCGCACGTATCCGTGAACTGGTCGGGCATCCGAAGGAGCGCGCCGAGCACGTGATGCTGATCGATCTGGAGCGCAACGACCTGGGCCGCATCTGCGCGCCGGGCACCGTGGAGGTGGATGAGTTGATGTGCGTGGAAAGCTATGCGCATGTGCATCACATCGTCAGCAACGTGCGCGGGCGTCTGCGCGCCGGAGTGACGCCCGGTGAGGTGATTGCCGCGGTGTTCCCCGGCGGCACCATTACCGGTTGCCCGAAGGTGCGCTGCATGCAGATCATCGCCGAGCTCGAACAGGCCGCGCGCGGGGCCTATACCGGCGCATTCGGCTGGCTCAATCGCGATGGCGACATGGATCTGAATATCCTGATCCGCACCGCCGAGGTGGCCGATAATCAGGTGCGCTTCCGCACCGGCGCCGGGATCGTGGTGGATTCGGACTCGCAACGCGAGCTGGACGAAACCCGCGCCAAGGCGCGTGGCGTGTTGCGTGCGATCGAGCAGACATGAGCGCTTCAACGGGACATCACCGGCGCGCGGTATCCTGCGTGGCGCTGGGGCAATGACGAGGTGGGTGTGGCGGTGACTGGCAAACGCGGATGTCTGGCCGTGCTGGGCACGGTGTTGCTGCTTGCAGCGCTGCTGGCGATTGCCGCCGTGGTGGCGTGGCGGCATTACCTGCACTTCGCCGATACCCCCGTATCTGCGAGCGCGCCCAGCGTGGTGATTGCGCCCGGCGATTCGCTCAAGGCCACATTGCGCAAACTGCGCGCCGCCGGCCTGGCGCAGGGCAACGAGCTGGAATGGCAGCTGCTGGCGCGGCAGGTCGATGCGGCCGGCAAGCTTAAGGTGGGCGAATACGCGCTGTCGCCAGCGCTGTCACCGCGGGAACTACTGACGCGCATGCGCCAGGGGCGGGTGATCCAGCACCGCTTCACGATCGTGGAAGGCTGGAATTTCCGTCAGTTGCGCGCCGCACTGGCGACCGCCACGCCGTTGCACCACTCCATCGACGCGTTGGACGATGCGGCACTGATGGCCCGGCTGGGATTTGCCAAGCAGCATCCGGAAGGGCGCTTCCTGCCGGAAACCTATGTGTACCAGCGTGGCGACAGCGACATCGATGTGCTCAAGCGCGCGCATGCGGCCATGGACAAGGCATTGGCGCACGCCTGGGAGCAGCGCGCCCCGAACCTGCCGCTCGCCTCGCCGGAGCAGGCATTGATCCTGGCCTCGATCATCGAAAAGGAAACGGCCCTGGCCTCAGAACGCCCCCTGATCGCCGGGGTGTTCCTGCGCCGTTTGCAGATGGGCATGAAGCTGCAGACCGACCCGACCGTGATCTACGGCATCGGCAGCAGCTACGACGGCAATATCCGTCGCCGCGACCTGACCACCGATACGCCGTACAACACCTACACCCGTACCGGCCTGACGCCGACGCCGATCGCCATGCCGGGCCGCGAGGCGCTGCTGGCGGCGGTGCGGCCGGCACCCGGCGAGGCGCTGTATTTCGTGGCGGTGGGCGATGGCACCGGCGCGCACGCGTTCTCGGCCACGTTGGCCGAACATAACGCAGCGGTGGCGCGCTATCTGCAGCGCCGCCGGCTGCCGAACACGCCTCCGACGGAGCCCACGCCATGACCGCCGCATTTTCGCCCTGGCAGCAGCGCGCCTTCGACCAGACCGTGGCCGCGCTGGATGCGGGCCGGCTTGGACATGGTTTGTTGATCTGCGGCCCGGAAGGGCTGGGCAAGCGTGCCGTTGCCCTGGCCCTGGCCGAGCACGTCCTGGCCAGCTCGCCAGACCCGGCGCTGGCGCAGCGCACGCGCCAGCTGATTGCCGCCGGTACCCATCCGGACCTGCAACTGGTCTCGTTCATTCCCAATCGCACCGGCGACAAACTGCGTACCGAGATCATCATCGAGCAGGTGCGCGAGATTTCGCAGAAGCTCGCGCTGACCCCGCAGTACGGCATCGCCCAGGTCGTGATCGTCGACCCGGCCGACGCGATCAATCGTTCTGCCTGCAATGCCTTGCTCAAGACACTGGAAGAACCATCGCCGGGACGCTACCTGTGGTTGATCAGCGCGCAGCCAGCGCGTCTGCCGGCGACCATCCGCAGCCGTTGCCAGCGCCTGGAATTCAAGCTGCCGCCTGCGCACGAGGCGCTGGCCTGGTTGCTGTCGCAAGGGGTGAGCGAGCGCGCCGCGCAGGAAGCGCTGGACGCCGCGCGCGGCCACCCCGGTCTGGCCGCGCAGTGGTTGCGCGAAGATGGCCTGGCAGTCCGGCGTGCGGTTGCGCAGGATCTGGAGCAGATCGCCAGTGGACGCGCCGGCGCAGTCGATGTCGCGCAGCGTTGGACCAACGATGGCCAGGCCGATCAGCGCCTGCGCCATGCCGCCGATCTGGCACTGGCACAGGCATCTGCCGGCTTGACCGATCCATCGCGGTTGCACAAGCTGGCGACCTGGTTCGACGCCGCCAACCGCACCCGCGATCTGCTGCGCACCACCGTCCGCGCCGACCTGGCAGTCACGGAATTATTGCTGTCCTGGCGCGAGGGAGAGCGCCAGCCACGTTCTAGGGGAACTCGATGAGTGCAATGAATGCACGCCAAGGCATTTTGTCGCTGGCGTTGAAAGACAAGCCAGCGCTCTACAGCGCCTACATGCCGTTCGTGAAAGGCGGCGGCATCTTCGTGCCCACGCCCAAGCGCTACATGCTGGGCGATGAAGTCTTCCTGCTGCTGACCCTGCCGGACTCTAGCGAGCGTCTGCCGGTCGCCGGCAAGGTCATCTGGACCACGCCTGCCGGCGCCCAGGGCAACCGCGCCGCCGGCATCGGCGTGCAGTTCCCCGACGGCCCGGAAGGCGAGGCAGTACGCAACAAGATCGAGACACTGCTGGCCGGATTGACCACCTCGGACAAGCCGACGCATACGATGTAAGCGGCAGGGGCACGGCAAGACGGCAGTGAGGTGAGGCCTGCGGTGGAGCTGCGACGTCATCGCGGCAGACGGGGCGATGGAGATGCGGTCTCGCTGACGTGACAAAGGACAGCAAACAATTGTTGACGACCGCCGCCGCGGCCCTATAATCTGCGGCTAGCGTCATCGGGCGGTTAGCTCAGCGGTAGAGCATTGCCTTCACACGGCAAGGGTCACAGGTTCGAACCCTGTACCGCCCACCATTGAAGTCCAGGCATTGCATGGGTTTCAGCGCGAACAAAAAAGCCGGCCATGTGCCGGTTTTTTTGTTGTCTTCTGCCATCCTGCAAAGCTTCCCTCTCGGCTCCTCAGCAGGTGGTGGACCGCAGACGCCACCAAGCATGTTGAATGCATGGCATTGCGATGGGCGAAGCTGGCTGACGCAATTGCCGACGCTATGCGTAGTGATAACGCAGTTGGGCGATCAGCGGGATGCCATCGTTGGCTTTCTAGATGATCCGGTGCTCGTTATTGAGGCGTCTTGACCAATGCCTGCTAGTGCGTGGCGCAGCGGCTCGGGCTTGCCAATGCCTTGGGACGGGTCGCGCCAAATGGCTTGATCAAGTCATTGATGGCTTCAGCATTTTCTTGTCGGTCTGCTGCCGGTACAGATAAATTCTCCCAGGCACTATCCGAAAAACTGCGGAATCAATCGGCCAGTTCCTGTTTGTTGCCGCGGCCGGTTTCAAGCTAGGCGATGGATTCCAGCAGACGCTGCGCGCCCTTCGGCTGCGTAGCAGGTAGGCGGTCTCTTCCATGGCCTTGTAGTCTTCAGCGACACCAAGACCACGGCCCGCTCGCCACTGCGCGTGATGATCACCGGCTCGTGTCGACGACGCGGTACGTGGTGTCTGCGAGGGAAGTGCGCGCGGCGCTGTAGGTGATGGTGTCCTTGAGGCTCTCCAGGCATGCACAGAAAACTGTACTCAGCGGACTCGCAGAATCAATTACCGAGCTGTTGGTCACGGTTATGTTCAAGCCGCCGGTAGCTTGGCCAATTGCTTGTGTCTGCTTGTTGCGGGCTCAGCAAGGACTTGCCATCCTTCGATGCCCCGCGTTGAAGAAGGTGTAGCGATGAAGACGCCGCTTGGAAGTGCTCTGGTTGCGATGGCGTTGCTGTCTAGCTGTGCCCGCGACGTGGGTGAGCAATTCGTGGGCAAGTGGGTCAATGTGAAGTCGGAAAAGAATGTGCTGAGCATCGAGCACAACGGCGAGAGTTTCATCATTCGTGACACCCAGCCGGAACTGTTCGGTAACGGGTTCAAGACCCGCAACCATCCGGCGCTGCTGACCAACGGCGTGCTGCAGGTGTCCAACGGGGTGGGTACGGTCAACTATGCGATTGATGAGGCGACCGGCAAGCTGAGCACGGGCGATATCGAGTACAGGCGGGTGAAGTGATCGCCGAAACGCTTGGTCAATGGGCATGCGATGTAAGTGCGGCGTTGCGGTGAGCGAGGCGCGGGGATTGTTTCACCAGATAGCTGCCTCATGCCATTTAAATTGCGGCGCATGCCGTGATGCGCTTTGGTTGCGCATCCATGCGCGGTGCGCGCATGCCACGCCTTCACCTGCCGCCAGAGTGTGGAAGGCCATGTTTGCAGGCGTGGTCTGATCAGTCTTGTAAGTTCACGCTTTCCCTATGGACGGGACCACCGCCTGCGCCTGCATCCAGCGCCACAGCGTGGTGCGCGAGACGCCGAGCGCTTGCGCGGCGAGGGCGCGGTTGCCGTTGGCGCGGTCGAGCGCTGCGTGGACTGCGCTGGCAGTGAGCTGCAGGCGAGAGGTCGCTAAATCCGCATGCTCAAGTGGTGCGCCGCCGTGGTCGAGAGGAGTATCGAACAACTCCGGCTCCCAGCGTTCGAGTTGCTCCAGGCTCAGGTTGTCGTGCGATTGGGCTTTCCAGTGAATGCACAGGCGTTCGACCAGATTGCGCAGTTCGCGCACATTGCCGGGCCAACTGTGTTGTTGGAGGCGTTGCAGTGCAGCTGGCGATAGCGGCGATGGCATGCTGCCGAGTTGCTGGAAATAATGCGCAAGCAATAAGGCGATGTCGTGGTGGCGGTGTCGCAACGGCGGTAGTGCAATGCGCAACGCGGCAAGACGATAGAACAGGTCGCGACGGAAGCGGCTCTGTTCGACCAGCTGCTGCAGATCATGCAGGCTGGCGGCGACCACGCGCACGTCGATCGCCACGGGCACCGTTGCCCCGACACGCAGCACTTCACGTTCTTCCAGGACACGTAATAGCCGGGTCTGCAAAGGCATGGGCAATTCGCCGATTTCGTCGAGGAACAGCGTGCCATCCTGCGCAGCTTCGACCAGACCGGTGTGGCCGCCGCGGCGGGCACCGGTGAAGGCACCATCGCTGTAGCCGAACAGTTCCGCCTCCAGCAACGATTCGCTGATGGCGCCACAGTTGATCGCCACGAAACGGCCGCGGCGACGACTGCCGGCATGCAGTTGTCGTGCGACCAGTTCCTTGCCGGTGCCGGTTTCGCCGCTGATCAACACGGTGCCGGCATGCGGTGCGTACAGCTGCACCAGCTCGCGCACGCGCAGCATTGCGCTGTCTTCGCCCAGCAGGGCGTCGGCGCGTCGTGGACGGCGCGGGGCGGTACGGCCAGCGATGCGATCCGTGGCTGGAGCGGTGCCCAGCGTGATGGCCTGTTCCAGCGCATGACGCACCGAATCGGCCGAATACAGCAGCACGCCGGGCAGCTCGGCCTGCTCGGCGAAATCGATCGCCATGCCGGTGCCGACAATGACCTGGATGCCGCTGGCGCGCAGATCGGCGATGCAGTCGCGTGCGTCTTCTGCGGTGACGAAACGGCGGTGTTCGATCTTCAGATCGAAGCTGTGCTGAAACGCGTAGAACGAGGGCACATCGGTGGCGTGGGTGACCACGCCGATGCGCGGCGCAATGCGGCGCGCACGCGCCAGTGCTTCCATCAGATCGAACCCCGTGGCCTGGATGGGCGCCAAGGGCAGCGCGAGCCGGCTGCGCAGGTACGCCGCATTGGATCCGCCGGCCACCAGCGCGTCGCAGCGCTCGCGGCGCAGGCGTTGGCCGATGACCTCGACCGCTTCGGCAAAACCGAGGTTGATCTGCTCGATGCGCGCGCGCTGGTCGAACTCGGGGATGACATCGGCCAGCAGGCCGGTCAGGCGCGAGACGCTGACGGTCCAGATGACGGGCAAGGAAGCGTCTGCGGTTTCCGGGAGGGCAGGGCTGCGCATGACGTCGTCGCGTTTCGAGGGTGTTTCAGAGTGGGTCAGCTGTTGCAGTTTTGCAACAAGTGGCAAGCTGAGGCCTTTACAGATCAATGGCTTGTGCCTGGCACGGTATTTGCGTTTGCACGGTTATCCCATCCAAGGAACCGCCATGACGTCCTCGTCTACTTCCTCTGCCGGCACGCGTTTTCGCGCCGCGCTGGCTGCCGAAGCGCCGCTGCAGGTGATCGGCGCGATCAATGCCAACCATGCACTGCTGGCTCAGCGCGCCGGCTATCAGGCGATTTACCTGTCTGGCGGTGGCGTGGCGGCCGGGTCGCTGGGGTTGCCGGACCTGGGCATCAACACGCTGGAAGACGTGCTGATCGACGTGCGCCGTATCACCGACGTGTGCGAGCTGCCGCTGTTGGTGGATGTGGACACCGGTTTTGGTCCGAGTGCATTCAACATCGAGCGCACCATCAAGTCGCTGATCAAGGCGGGCGCGGGCGGTTGCCATATCGAAGACCAGGTTGGCGCCAAGCGCTGCGGCCACCGGCCGGGAAAGGAGATCGTGAGCCAGGGCGAGATGGTGGATCGGGTCAAGGCCGCAGCCGATGCCAAGACCGATGCAGCGTTCTTCCTGATTGCGCGTACCGACGCAATCCAGATGAAAGGCGTGGATGCGGCGATCGAACGCGCCATCGCCTGCGTGGAAGCGGGTGCGGACGGCATCTTCGCAGAAGCCGCCTACGACCTGGAGACCTACAAACGCTTCGTCGATGCGGTAGGCGTGCCGGTGCTGGCCAACATCACCGAATTCGGCAAGACACCGCTGTTTACGCGCGATCAGCTTGCGCAGGCCGGCGTGGCGATCCAGCTGTTTCCGCTGTCGGCATTTCGAGCGGCCAACAAGGCCGCCGAGGCGGTCTATACGGCGATTCGGCGCGATGGCCATCAACAAGCCGTGCTGGACAGCATGCAGACGCGCGAAGAGCTGTACGAACGCATCGAATACCACAGTTACGAGCAGCGCCTGGATGCGTTGTTTGCGCGCAAAGGCGCATGATGACGCGCTGCTGACCCTCTTCATTGCCGCCTCGCACGCCACACCGCGACACCACACAGTTGGGAGCTCATCGCATGAACGACACTGTCACTCCTGGTTTCAAGCCGAAAAAATCCGTCGCCTTGTCCGGCACTGCCGCCGGTAACACGGCCCTGTGCACAGTGGGGCGCAGCGGCAACGACCTGCACTATCGCGGTTACGACATTCTTGACCTGGCCACCACCAGCGAGTTCGAAGAAATTGCGTACCTGCTGGTGCACGGCAAGCTTCCCAACAGCGGCGAGCTGCGCGGTTACAAGGCCAAGCTGCGCTCGCTGCGCGGTGTGCCGGCAGCGGTGAAAACTGCGCTGGAACAGTTGCCGCCGTCGGCGCATCCGATGGATGTGATGCGCACCGGCGTGTCGGTGCTGGGCTGCCTGCAGCCGGAAAAAGACGACCATAACCACCCTGGTGCGCGCGACATCGCCGACAAGCTGATGGCCTCGCTGGGCTCGATGCTGCTGTACTGGTATCACTACAGCCACAACGGCAAGCGCATCGAGGTGGAGACCGATGACGATTCCATCGGCGGGCATTTCCTGCATCTGCTGCATGGCTTTGCGCCCAAAGACTCGTGGGTGCGCGCGATGCACACCAGCCTGATCCTGTATGCAGAGCACGAATTCAATGCATCCACCTTTGCCAGCCGCGTGATTGCCGGGACCGGCAGCGATATGTACAGCGCCATCGCCGGCGGCATTGGTGCGCTGCGTGGGCCCAAGCACGGCGGCGCCAACGAAGTGGCCTTCGAAGTGCAGAAGCGCTACGACACCCCGGACGAAGCAGACGCCGACATCAAGGCGCGTGTGGAACGCAAGGAAGTGGTGATCGGCTTCGGGCACCCGGTGTACACGGTGTCGGACCCGCGCAACAAGGTGATCAAGGAGGTGGCGCGCGAGCTGTCCGAGGAGCAGGGCAGCCGCAAGATGTACGACATCGCCGAGCGCCTGGAGAGCGTGATGTGGGACATCAAGAAGATGTTCCCGAACCTGGATTGGTTCAGTGCGGTGAGCTACCACATGATGGGCGTGCCGACGGCGATGTTCACCCCCTTGTTCGCGCTGGCGCGCACAGCCGGCTGGAGCGCGCACATCATCGAGCAGCGCGTGGACGGCAAGATCATCCGCCCCTCGGCCAATTACACCGGGCCGGAAGATCAGGTGTTCGTGCCGCTGGATCAGCGTTCTTGAGTTGCTGTGAGAGCGATGCCGGCCCTCATTGCCTTATTCCCTGGTTTCCCCGTTCCCTCATCTGCCCTTTGGGCACCTTCTCCCGCTTGCGCGAGAAGGGCAAAGTGAATGCAAACTCCTCGGCCGCCTTGTGATATCGCCAGCCATGAACAGCCAGTACCGCAAGCCCCTGCCGGGCACCTCGTTGGATTACTTCGATGCACGCACCGCCGTCGATGCCCTGCAGCCCGGCGCGTATGCGACCTTGCCGTACACCGCACGCGTGCATGCGGAGAACCTGGTGCGGCGTGCAGAGCCACACTTGCTGGAGGCATACCTGCGGCAGTTGGTCGAGCGCAAGCGCGAGCTGGATTTCCCGTGGTTTCCGGCGCGTGTGGTGTGTCACGACATCCTGGGCCAGACCGCGTTGGTGGATCTTGCGGGCCTGCGCGATGCCATTGCCGAGCAGGGCGGCGACCCGGCACAAGTTAATCCGGTGGTGCCGGTGCAGTTGATCGTGGATCACTCGCTGGCAGTGGAATACGCTGGGTTCGACAAGCAGGCCTTCGCCAAGAACCGTGGCGTGGAAGATCGGCGTAATGCCGATCGGTTCCATTTCATCGAATGGACCAAGCGTGCGTTCGAAAACATGGAAGTGATTCCGCCAGGCAACGGGATCATGCATCAGATCAATCTGGAGAAGATGTCGCCAGTGGTCTACACGCTCGATGGCGTGGCGTTTCCAGATACCTGTGTGGGCACCGACAGCCACACGCCGCATGTGGATGCGCTGGGGGTGATCGCGGTGGGCGTGGGCGGATTGGAAGCGGAGAACGTGATGCTGGGGCGCGCCTCATGGATGCGCCTGCCGGACATCATCGGTGTGGAATTGACCGGCCGGCCGGCGCCGGGCATCACGGCCACCGACATCGTGCTGGCATTAACCGAATTTCTGCGCGCGCAACGTGTGGTTGGGGCGTATCTCGAGTTCTACGGGGATGGTGCGCGTGCGCTGACCATCGGCGACCGCGCGACCATATCCAACATGACGCCTGAATTCGGTGCAACCGCGGCGATGTTCTACATCGACCAGCAAACCATCGATTACCTGCGCTTAACCGGTCGCGACGATGCGCAGATCGCGTTGGTGGAGACCTATGCGCGGGATACCGGCCTATGGGCAGACGATCTGGCCACCGCGCAGTACGAGCGCGTGCTGCAGTTCGGTCTGGCGAGCGTAGTGCGCAACATGGCCGGGCCTTCCAATCCGCACAAACGTGTGGCCACCACCGAACTGGCAGATCGTGGGATTGCCGGTGCGTGGGAGCAGGTACCGGGACAGATGCCTGATGGCGCAGTGATCATCGCAGCGATCACCTCGTGCACCAACACCTCCAACCCGCGCAACGTCATCGCTGCCGGCTTGCTGGCGCGCAATGCCAATGCGCGTGGATTGACTCGCAAGCCGTGGGTGAAAAGCTCGCTGGCGCCGGGCTCCAAGGCCGTGCAGCTGTACCTGGAAGAAGCCGGTTTATTGAGCGAGCTGGAGCAGTTGGGCTTCGGCATCGTGGCATTCGCCTGCACCACCTGCAACGGCATGAGCGGTGCGCTGGATCCTGCGATCCAGCAGGAGATCATCGATCGCGATCTGTATGCCACGGCGG
Organism: Xanthomonas axonopodis; assembly: GCF_001304695.1. GTDB lineage: Bacteria > Pseudomonadota > Gammaproteobacteria > Xanthomonadales > Xanthomonadaceae > Xanthomonas > Xanthomonas axonopodis. The sequence goes on along the minus strand of NZ_JFAQ01000088.1, from coordinate 9,252 downwards.
TGTTGTCGGGCAACCGTAATTTCGATGGCCGCATCCATCCGTATGCCAAGCAGGCCTTTCTCGCATCGCCACCGTTGGTGATTGCCTATGCCATTGCCGGCACGGTGCGCTTCGATATCGAAAAGGACGTCCTGGGCATCGATGCCCACGGCGTGCCGGTCACGCTCAAGGATCTGTGGCCGAGCGATGCCGAGATCGATGCGGTGGTGGCGCGCAGCGTCAAGCCGGAACACTTCCGCAGCGTGTACGACCCGATGTTCAAGCGCAGCGTGGGGCAAGGAGTCAGCGTGAACCCGTTGTACGACTGGCGCCCGGCCAGCACGTATATTCGGCGCCCGCCGTATTGGGAAGGCGCGTTGGCCGGTGCGCGCACGCTGCGCGGCATGCGCCCGTTGGCCGTGCTGGGCGACAACATCACCACCGACCATTTGTCGCCGTCGAACGCGATCATGGCCGGCAGTGCGGCCGGGCAATATCTGGCACAGATGGGCGTGCCGGAGGAGGACTTCAATTCCTACGCCACCCATCGCGGCGACCATCTCACCGCACAGCGCGCCACCTTTGCTAACCCCAAGTTGATCAACGAAATGGCGGTGGTCGACGGGCAGGTCAAAGCTGGCTCGCTGGCGCGGCTTGAGCCGGAAGGCCAGGTGCTACGCATGTGGGAGGCGATCGAAACCTACATGACGCGCAAGCAGCCGCTGATCATCATCGCCGGCGCCGATTACGGGCAGGGATCTTCGCGCGACTGGGCAGCCAAGGGCGTGCGGCTTGCCGGTGTGGAAGTGATCGTCGCCGAGGGCTTCGAGCGGATTCATCGCACCAACCTGATCGGCATGGGCGTGCTGCCGCTGGAGTTCAAGCCGGGCACCGATCGTAAGACCCTGGGCATCGATGGCAGCGAAACCTTCGACGTGGTGGGGGAGCGCACGCCCGGCGCCACGCTGACGCTGTCCATTCACCGCCGCAATGGCGAGCAGCTGCAGGTGCCGGTGACCTGCCGTCTGGATACTGCAGAGGAAGTATCGATTTACGAGGCCGGTGGTGTGCTGCAGCGGTTTGCGCAGGATTTTCTTGAGAGCCGGGAATCGGGAGTCGAGATGCGTTGAAAGCAATATCTGCACCGCAAGCGCACTGACGTCACTGGCTGCTGCCATCGCACCGCCGCCCTAATCCCTGATCCCGGCCTCCCATGACCCATCTCCCCCAACTCCGCATCCCCGCCACCTACATGCGTGGCGGTACCAGCAAGGGCGTGTTTTTCCGTCTGCAGGATCTGCCCGTGGCCGCGCAGCAACCGGGGGCTGCACGCGATGGGTTGTTGTTGCGGGTGGTCGGCAGCCCGGATCCGTATGCCAAGCAGATCGATGGCATGGGCGGGGCCACATCGAGCACCAGCAAGAGCGTGATCGTGTCGGCCAGCACGCGCGATGGGCATGATGTGGACTACCTGTTCGGCCAGGTGTCCATCGATAGCGCGTTCGTGGATTGGAGCGGCAACTGCGGCAATCTGTCGGCGGCGGTGGGGCCATTCGCCATCGCCAGCGGCTTGATCGATCCGGCACGCGTGCCACGCGATGGTGTGGCCACGGTGCGGATCTGGCAGGCCAATATCGGCAAGACCATCGTTGCGCATGTGCCGATGACCGATGGGCTGGTGCAGGAAACCGGCGACTTTGAACTGGACGGCGTGACCTTCCCGGCGGTGGAAGTGCAACTGGAATTTCTCGACCCGGCCGACGATGCTGAAGGCGAGGGCGGGGCGATGTTTCCCACCGGTAACGTCATCGATCAACTGCAGATTCCCGGGCTGGGCATGCTCGATGCCACGCTGATCAATGCGGGCATTCCCACCATCTTCGTCAACGCGCGCGACCTGGGTTATACCGGGACCGAGCTGCAGGACGCCATCAATGGCGACCCGCGCGCCTTGACCATGTTCGAGACATTGCGCGCACACGGTGCGGTGCGGATGGGGTTGATTGCGAAGGTGAAAGACGCCGCGACGCGGCAACACACGCCCAAGGTCGCCTTCGTGGCGCCGCCGGCCGACTACACCGCGTCCAGCGGAAAGCCGGTGCACGCGGCAGAAATCGATCTGCTGGTGCGCGCGATGTCGATGGGCAAATTGCATCACGCGATGATGGGCACTGCAGCAGTTGCGATCGGCACCGCTGCGGCCGTGCCGGGCACGCTGGTCAATCTGGCTGCCGGCGGTGCGGCGCGCTCGGCCGTGCGCTTCGGGCATCCGTCCGGCACCTTGCGGGTCGGCGCGCAGGCGCAGCTGGTCGACGGCCAGTGGCAGGTGACCAAGGCGCTGATGAGCCGCAGTGCGCGGGTGCTGATGGAGGGTTGGGTCAGGGTGCCGGCACCTGTTGCCGAGGTTGGGTGAGCCTGCGCAGGGCCCGTGGAGCAAGCAGCGCTAACCGAGCTTCCTCGCGCGGCGTCGCATAAATCGATCGCATGAGTCTGTTGCATTAATTCGAACGGTTTTTGAATTATGGAAACTTTTCTTGCACGCGCTCTGCCATATTTGTGTAAATCATGTTAATTCTGTTGCACTGCGGCACGCAGGCCAGGCCGCCCCGCCACCAGAATTCGGAGTTCTCCCCATGTCCGCCAGCCGGTCGCTCAAGATCAGCGCGCTCGCCGTTGCCGTCGTTTCCCTTCTTCCGCTCCATGCCGCTGCCCAGCAGGCGCCCGGCGACGATGGCGTCGTGCGTCTGGATGCGGTCAAGGTCACGGTCGAGCGGCGTTCGGAAGACTCCAAGGACGTGCCGGTCTCCGCGTCGGTGTTGCGCCCGGAATTTTTGGATGCCATTTCCACCAGCGGTTCGGACATCCGCGTGCTGGCCGGCAAGGCGCCCAGCCTGAACATCGAATCGTCCAACGGCCGTGTCTTCCCGCGCGTGTATATCCGCGGCTACGGCAATACCGACTTCAACACCTATGCCTCGCAGCCGGTGTCGTTGATCTATGACGACGTGGTGCAGGAAAACGCGTTCCTGAAGGGCTTCCCGATCTTCGATCTGGAAGGCCTGGAAGTGCTGCGCGGCCCGCAAGGCACGCTGTTCGGCCGCAACACGCCGGCCGGCGTGGTCAAGTTCAATTCGGTCAAGCCGACCATCGGTGCCAATGACGGCTACGCCAGCCTGTCGTACGGCACCTACGGCACCATGACCCTGGAAAGCGGCCTGAGCATTGCGATGGGCGACCATTGGGCAGCGCGTCTGTCCACCCTGGGCCAGCGCCGCGACGATTGGGTGGAAAACCGCGACGGCCGCGATCTGGAAGGCTATACCGATTCGGCCGTGCGCCTGCAGCTGCTGTACCAGGCCAGCGACGACTTCAGCGCGTTGTTCAATGCGCATGCGCGCCATCTGGACGGCACCGCGCGGCTGTTCCGCGCCAACATCATCCAGCCCGGTACCAACCAGCTGGTGGATGGCTTTGATGCGGAAAAATCCTTCATCGACGGTGCCAACCGCCAGGAACTGCAGACCTACGGCGGCAGTGCCAACCTGACCTGGGATCTGGGCGACATCGCGCTGCACTCGATCACCGCATACGAGGGAATCGGCAAGTACTACAGCCGCGGCGATATCGACGGCGGCTTCGGTGCGGTGTTTGCACCGCCGTCGGGCCCGGGCGTGATTCCGTTCCCGGTGGAAACCGCCGGCGGTATCAAGAGCCTGGATCAATACAGCCAGGAAGTGCGCGCCGAATCGCAGTACGAAGGCCCGCTCAACTGGCAGGCCGGCGTGTACTACTTCCACGACGATGTGGAAGGCGAAAACTACACCTACAACACCCTCAGCGGCGGCGACCTGGCCAGCTACCAGCTGACCCGCCAACGCAATACCTCCTGGGCGGCGTTCGGCTCGTTGAACTACGCGGCCACCGACCGTTTGAACCTGCGCGCCGGTATCCGCTACACCTACGACAAGAAAACCTTCGACGTGCTGGCGCTGGACCGCGTCACCCTGGTCGAACCGTCCAGCGGCGAGACCGACAACTCCAAGGTCACCGGCGATCTGGCGGCCACCTTCTCCATCAACGACGACGTCAACGTGTACGCACGTGCCGCACGCGGTTTCCGCGGCGCCAGCTTCGGCGTGCCGTCGGGCACTGCGCCGCTGACCGTGGCCGAGCCGGAGACCGTGGATTCGTTCGAGGTCGGCATCAAGTCGGACCTGTTCGACAACCGCGCGCGTCTGAGCTTCGACGTCTACGATTTCCGGGTGAAGAACCAGCAGCTCACTGCGGTGGGTGGTGCGTCCAACGACGTGCGTCTGCTCAACGCCGACAAGACCAAGGCCCGCGGCGCGGAGTTCGATTTCGAAGCCTTGCTCACCCAGAACCTGCGCGTCACCGCCGGCGGCGCTTACAACTGGACCCGCATCGACGACCCGAACCTGTCGGTGGGCATCTGCCGCACCTGCACCGTCACCGACCCGATCAACACGGCCGGCCGCGCGGTGATTGACGGCAACGATTTGCCGCAGGCGGCGAAGTGGATGGCCAACGCCACCCTGCGTTACGGCATCCCGATGGGCAACGACGGCGAGCTGTTCTTCTACACCGACTGGTCCTACCGCAGCGAAGTGAATTTCTTCCTGTATGACTCCAAGGAATTCACCGGCCAGCCGCTGGTCGAGGGCGGCGCCAAGATCGGCTACAACTGGGGTGCGGGTGCGTACGAGTTGTCGGTGTTCTGCCGCAACTGCACCAACCAGATCCGTGTGACCGGTGCGATCGACTTCAACAACCTCACCGGCTTCATCAACGACCCGCGCATCGTGGGCGCGCAGTTCCGCGCCAACTTCTGATTGGCGCAGTCGTGTCGCAACATCCAACCGCCGGCTATCATGCCGGCGGTTTTTTTATGGCGGCAGGAGTAGATGCATGCGGCGGATCATTCGGAATGCTTGGTTGATTGCGGGGCTGTGCTGTGCGGCTGCCGTGGCGCAGGCGGCTGCGGTGACGACAGCGCAGGCCACGCAACCGCCCACGGCCGCCGAGCTGCTGGTGGTCTCCACCGACATCGGCGACGACATCGACGATGCGTTTGCGCTGGGACTGCTGTTGCGCAGCCCGCAGTTGCAGGTACTGGGCATCGCATCGGCATGGGGCGACACCACGTTGCGTGCGCAGCTGTTGCAGCGCTTGTTGCAGCAGGCCGGGCGCAGCGAGATTCCATTGGCGGTGGGTGCACGCACGACCAGCAGCATTCCCTTCAGCCAGGCACGCTGGGGGCCGCCAAGGGACAGTTGCCCGGCAAGCTGCCGGATGCGGCGGCAATGATCCTGCAGCAGGCGCGCCGGCATCCGGGCGAGGTCACCTTGCTGGTGCTCGGGCCGATGACCGATGCGGCGTTGGCGCAGCAGCGCGACCCGGCCGGCTTTGCCAAGCTCAAGCGCATTGTGGCGATGGGCGGCTCGGTGCGGGTGGGTTACGGCAAGTCCGCGTATCGTCCGGCCAGCGCGCCGGCGCCGGAGTACAACATCCTGGCCGATGTGCCAGCGGCGCAGCGCGTGTTCGCGGCTGGCGTGCCGATCGTGCTGCTGCCGTTGGACGCCACCCAACTGCCGTTGGAGGAGCCGGAGCGTATCGCCTTGTTCGCCCATGGCGACGGCCTGACCGACGCACTGACCCAGCTCTATTACCAATGGCGCAATACCGACCAGCCCTGGGCCAGCGCCACCCCGACATTGTTCGACGTGGTGCCGGTGGCGTGGTTGCTGGATCCGCGCTTGTGCCCGACCACGCCGCTGCATCTGGAAGTCGACGCCCAGGGCTATACCCGCGAAGGCCCGGGCGCGGCCAATGTACAGGTCTGTCTGCGGCTGGATCGCCCCGGCCTAACCGCGCTGTACATGCGGCAACTATTGCACTGAGGCCTCGCAAGGCCAGCCGAGCGCGTTGCGCTGCTCTGTACTTCGGCCCTGCGCCGACGCGCGCGCAGCAAGGCGGTAGTTTGTTTGCGCTGGAATTCGCACCCGCGTATAAGAGGGCGCTGCCACGGGAGCATCCGCATTTGTGGGGAAGCCAATTCGGCTTCTCCTGGCAATACCGATTTTTCCTGTGAAGGGCCACAAGAAACTTGGTTGTGAGCACTTCCCCGGTCGCAGAACCTTGTTCCTTCATCGCGTATTTTCCCATAAATATGCTTTATGGGACCAAGTGGCTGTTCGGCGCTTCTCGCTCGACGTCGTTCTGTAGGGCGCGCGTTATAGCGAGCAACGAGCTCGCTGCGCAAGGTTGCAAAATGTCTGAGGCTTTCATTTCGCGGATGCAGGAGCTCGCCAAATCAGCGCGAATGCTGGCGCTCATGAGCGCTTCGATCAAGCTGCGCTCGAATGATTCCGTTGATTCCGCCATCCGCGCGCAAATCGACGAAGGTGTCCGAATGGCCGTGGGTGAAGCGCTCGATGTGGCCGACGAAGAGCAGCTGGGACTTGCTATGACCGTGATCGAGATGGCGCTGGCGCTGGAATTGTCGCGGCCGTTGGTGGGCACGCAGGATTTCGATGCGCTGGTGCGCTTCGAAGAAAAGGTCGGCACCGGCGACAGCAGCTGGACGCTGTCTGAGGATGGCAAGACGCTGCGCTACCCGTACGTCGAAGCGGCCAAGGACTACACCGTGCTGGTCGACGCCAACCTGCTGGCCGCCGACGGCAGCCGCTTGGGTAAGCCGCTCAAGCAAAAAGGTCTACACCGGCGAACTCAAGCCTGTGGCCGGGTTCGCTTCGCAGGGCAGTGTGCTGCCGGCGCGCGAAAGCCGCGGCCTGCCGGTGGTGTCGGTGAACATGCCGGAAGTGGATGTCGAGTTCCTGCGCGTCCGCGAGAAATCGCTGCCGGCGTTCTTCCAGCAGTTCCAGCGTGGCGGGCGCCGTGGCAGCTGGGATCTGGAGAGCGAGTACAGTGGCAACCAGCCGCTGTCCAAGCTGGCCGACCCGGTGTATGTCAATCGCTTCATCCTTGGCGGCAAGCAGAACAAGCGCGTGCTGACCTACCTGCCGACGCAGGACATCAAGGAGCTGCAGGAACCTGGCCTGTATTTCGCGGTGATGAAGCGTGCCGGCAGTTTCGAGAACGAATTCGACACCGCGTTCTTTACCGTCAGCGACATCGGCCTGCATCGCGCGCCTACAAGGACAAGTTGTTCGTGCACACCGCCTCGTTGCAGAGCGGCGAGCCGATCAAGAACGTGGAGCTGCGCATCCTCGATGCCAAGGGCGAGTTGTTCCTGAAAGGTGCAACCGACGGTAACGGCAATGTGCTGCTCAACTACACGCTCGACGCCGGCCATGTGCTGACAGCGCGCAGCAAGACCGATATCTCGCTGTTGCCGTTCAACCAGCCGGCATTGGATCTGAGCGAGTTCGCCGTGGCCGGGCGCCAGGGCGCGTGGTTTGATGTGTTCGCCTGGGCCGGTCGCGATCTGTACCGCCCCGGCGAAACCATGCGGGTGTCGGCGATCCTGCGCGACAACGACGGCAAGCCGACCAAGCCGCAGCCGGTGTTCCTGCGTCTGAAACAACCGGACGGCAAGACGTTTCGTGAGACCAAGCTGCAGCCCGGCGAACAGGGCTATTTCGAATTCGCCCAGCAGATTCCGGCCGATGCGCCGACCGGCCGCTGGCAGGTGGAATTCCGCACCGATCCGGCCAGCAAGGACGCCGTGCAGGGCATGACCGTGCGCGTGGAAGAGTGCCTGCCCGAGCGCATGAAGCTGGACCTGGACAGCACACAGAAGACCTTGAGCGCCGGCCAGCCGTTCAAGCTGGTGGCCAATGCCGCGTACCTGTACGGCGCACCGGCCGCTGGCAACCGTTTCACCGCCAAGCTGGCAGTCAGCGTCCAGCAGCATCCGCTCGAAGCGCTGCCCGGCTGGTGCTTCGGCGACCCAACGCTGGCGCTTCCGCGCGAAGCCAAGGACGTGATTGACACCGAGTTCGATGGCGACGGCATCCCGCGCGAAGACATCGCATTGCCGGCCGAGGCCAAGCCGGTCAGCACGATTGCCGCGGTCGTCTCCGGCAGCGTGTACGAAACCGGCGGCCGCACCGTCACCCGCACCCTCAAGCGCGTGCTGTGGCCGGCCAAGGCCCTGGTCGGCGTGCGGCCGTTGTTCGACGACAAAGACGGCGCCGATGCCAATGGGACGGTGCGCTTCGAAGTGACCCGCGTGGATGCCGGTGGCAAGCCGCAGCAGGCCAAGGGCCTGAAGGTCACGCTGGTGCGCGAGCTACGCGACTACCACTGGAACTACACCGACAACCACTGGGATTACGACTTCACCCGCCGCTTCGAAAACAAGGACACGCGCACGCTCGATGTGGGCAGCGTCAATGCCAAGATCGATTTCCCGGTGGAATGGGGCGAATACCGCCTGGACGTGTTCGACCCGGCGAGCGGGCTGACCACGCGTTACCCGTTCCGCGCCGGCTGGAGCTGGAACGATGAAAACCGTGGCCTGGATGCGCGCCCGGACAAGGTCAAGCTGGCGCTGGACAAGACCGGCTACCGCGCCGGCGACACGCTCAAGGTGACGCTGACCCCGCCGCATGCCTGCAAGGGCGTGTTGCTGGTGGAAAGCGACAAGCTGCTGTACGTGCAGGACATCGACGTCAAGCCGGGCAGCAGCTTCGAGATTCCGGTGAGGTGTGGGAACGCCACAACGTGTATGTCACCGCACTGGTCTTCCGCGGCGGCAGTGCGCCCCGCAAGATCACGCCGGCACGTGCGGTGGGCGTGGCCTATGTGCCGATGGATCGCAAGGCGCGGCGGGTGGCGGTGGGCTTGTCCGCGCCCAAGCAGATGCGCCCCGAGCAGCCCTTGCCGGTGACGGTGAGCGTGCCCGAGCTGGCGGGCAAGGCCGCACATGTGACCATTTCGGCGGTGGACGCGGGCATCCTCAACATCACCCGTTTCCCGGTGCCCGATGCCAACGCGCAGTTCTTCGCCCAGCGTCGTCTGGGGACCGATGCGTACGACATCATATGGGCGGGTGATCGAAAGCTTCGAAGGCGCCAGTGGCAAGCTCAAGTTCGGCGGCGACATGGCGCTGGAAGCCCTGCCGTAGGCCAAGCGCCCGACCGCGCGCGTGCAGACCGTTGACCTGTTTTCCGGCTTAAGGCAACGCTGATCAAGTTCCAAAGATGCGAGGATAAGTGCTTCGCAGCGATGGTGGTGCAAGCCGATGAAGCAGCGGACCTTGGCAATGTCAGCTGACCAGGGCAACGGGTT
>NZ_JFAQ01000087.1 GCF_001304695.1 Xanthomonas axonopodis | reverse complement strand
GAGCGGCTAACAAAACTACTACGCAGCCGGCAGGCGGGCGCGGCCGGCGCTCGGAATCGGCATGTACCCACTCCAACACTCCGGTTCCTGTGCGCCGTCAACGCCCACCTGACGACCGCTCGCTACGTTTTGTTAGCCACTCTTAGTGGCGAACGCACCGGCGCACTCGGCGACGCCCCGCGATCAGGCATAACGCGTCCCAGCGATCCAGGTGCCCAGCACCTCGATCTCGCCATCCACCAGCACCAGGTCGGCCTGATATCCCGGCGCGATCCGTCCCAGGCGCTCGCCCAGGCCGATGCATCGCGCAGGATACGTCGACGCCATTCGCGCGGCTTCGGCCAAATCCACACCCAACCAGCGCACGCTGTTGCGCACGGCGCTGGCCATGTCCAGCGCCGAGCCGGCCAGCGCACCGTCCGCGTTGCGGACCACGCCGTCGATGATGGCGGTGATGGTCTCGCCGTACAGATCGAAGCTGGGGCTCTCGCTTCCGACCATCGGCATCGCATCGGTCACCAGCAGCAGCTTGCCACGCGGCTTGGCCGCCAACGCCACACGCAAGCTGGCCGGATGCACGTGCACGCCGTCGACGATGACGCCGCACCACACATTGGAGTCTTCCAGCGCGGCGCCCACCGCATTGGGTTCGCGGCCAGCCAGCTGCGACATCGCGTTGTACAGGTGAGTGAAGCCGCTGACGCCGGCGGCAATGCCATCGCGGGCCTGCTCGTAGGTGGCCGCAGTATGGCCGGCGAACACGATCGCGCCGCCGGCAACGAAGGCACGAATATCCTCCAGCGGCACGCGCTCGGGGGCGAGCGTGATCAGGGTGACGCCGTTGTCCAATGAGGTATCGATCGCAATCTCGTGCGCGTCCGGCACGCGGAACTTGTCTGCGTCGTGCGTGCCCTTGCGCGCAGGACTCAGGTAAGGACCCTCCAGATGGATGCCGAGCACCCCGGGCACGCCTTGCGCGATGGCCTGGCGGGTGGCATCGATCGCTTCGGCCATCACCTGCGCGGTGTCGCTGATCAAGGTCGGCAGCATGCCGGTGGTGCCGAAACGACGATGCGCGGCAGCAATGGTGGCCAGCGCCTGCGGGTCGCGTGCGTTGTTGAACAACACCCCGCCGCCGCCGTTGACCTGGATGTCGATAAAGCCTGGCAACAGGGTGGCGCCACCCAGATCCACGCGTGTGTCGGCCTGCGCTACGCGCGCATCGTCGGCCGGCACGATCGCCTGGATCTGCGTGCCAGCCAGCATCACGGCCAAGCCGTCCTGCAATCCGTTGTCGGTGAGCACGCGTGCATTGCACAGTGCCTGAGTCGCGAGAGCATGCATGATCAGACGGTTTCCGTGACCTTGTTCAGATGCGGCGGAAGATCGGGATTGTTGCCGCGCTGCAGCGCCAGTGCATTGATCGCGCGATAAAAGCTCTGCACGGTCAGCAGCGGCGCGCAGGCCGGGTGCGCGGCGTCTGCCAGCGGTAAATCGCCACCGGGCGCGGCCAGCCACACTTGCGCGCCACGCGCGCGGAATTCTTCGGCCAGTGCGCGGGTACCGGCACCGGTTTCGTCGGGCTGTGCGAAGACCAGCACCGGGAAGCCCGGCCCCACCAGGGCCATCGGGCCGTGCTTGACCTCGGCCGAGCTGTAGGCTTCGGCGTGCAGGCCACAGGTTTCCTTGAACTTCAATGCTGCTTCCTGCGCTGCGCCCAGGCCCAGGCCGCGGCCGAGCACGAACAGGTTGTGCGCCGGCACCAAGCCGGCGGTGAGCGCCGACCAATCGGCCTGCCATGCGCTGCGCAACTGCTGCGGCAATGCATCGAGCGCGGCAAGCAGGGCCGGGTCGTTTTTCCACACCGCGCCCAGATGCAGCACCGCGGCCAGCGAGGCGAGATAACTCTTGGTGGCGGCCACGCTTTTTTCCGGGCCTGCGCCCAGCGGAATGACCACCTCGGCCAGTTGCGCCAGCGGCGAATCTTCCACGTTGACCAGCGCGACCACGCGCGCGCCGGCAGCCTTGGCCGCTTCGGCATTGCGCAGCAGATCGGGGCTCTTGCCCGATTGCGAAATCACGATGTACAGCGCGCCACGCAGCTGTAGCGGCGCTGCATAGACCGAGCCCACCGACGGCGACGCAGATGCGGTGACGATGCCGAGCTGGGTTTCGAACAGGTACTTGGCATAGGTGGCCGCATGATCGGAGCTTCCGCGGGCGCAGGTCACCACGAACGGCGGCGGCGTCTGGCGCAGCGACTGGGCAAGCGCGGCGATGGTGTCGGCATTACGCGCGAACTGTGCAGCCACCACATCGGCAGTCTGCGCCGCTTCGCGGAACATCAAGGTCTCGGTTTCGGAGGGAAGGCTCATCGTGGCTCAGGCAGATTCAGGAGGAAGGGGTTTGCCGGTGGACGCAGGCGCCGGCGCGGTGGAGCCGCGCACCACCAACTGCGGCACGAAGCCGCGGCTCTGCAATTGCGCCGGTTGGTCGTCGTAGGCATCGCTGCGCAGCTGGCTGATCAACAACCGTGCGGCATGCCGCGCGATGTCGTCGGTGGCCTGCTTGGCGGTGGTCAATGCCGGCCACGACTGGCTCGAGAACGGGCTGTCTTCGAACCCGGCGATCGACAATTGATACGGCACGTTCACGCCGGTGGACTTGGCTGCGGCCAGCACGCCTGCCGCGATCTCGTCGTTGCTGCCGAAGATGGCGGTGGGCGGCTCGCGCAACGACAACAGCCGGCGTGCGCCACGGAAGCCATCGTCGAAGGTGTAATCGCCGGGAATCACCAGGTGCTTGTCCAGGCTGATGCCATAATCCTTCAACGCCGCTTCATAGCCGGCGTAACGCTCGCCGCTGGAGCGATGTTGCGGGCCGCCCCACAGAAAGCCGATGCGTTGATGGCCAAGCTGGATCAGGTGCTCGGTGATTTCATACGCGGCATCGCGGTCGTCGATATACACGCACGGGCCATCGCCGGGGTCGTCGGTGGAAGCGATGATGCGCACGCTCTTGATGCCGCGCGCCGCCAGACCGGCCAGCAATTCCGGCCGCTCGGACATCGGCGCGGTCAACACCACGCCGGCCAGGCGCGAGCGCTGCACCCATTCGGCCAGTTCTTCGGCCAGTAACGGCGAGGTGGAATCGCAGGGATGGATCTGCAGGCCAAAACCGGTTTCCCGGCACGCGGCCAGCACGCCGTTCTGGATGCCGATGATGTGGTACGGGTTAGGGTTGTCGTACACCAGGCCGATCACGAACGGCGTGCCGCTGCGCAGATTGCGCGCGGACGGGTCGGGTTCGTAATCGAGATCGGTGATGGCGCGCAGCACGCGCGCGCGCGTGGCCTGCATCACCGACGGCTCGTTGTTGATCACCCGCGACACGGTCTTCAACGAGACCTTGGCGCGTTCGGCGACATCTTTGATGGTAGGCCTGCGCATGGATGTACCTTGTCCGTCAGAACGCATCATGCCGCCCCGATCACTTGGCCTGGGCCGGCAGGCCCACGCGATGACCGCGCAGCGAATAGAACAGGATGTACAGATAGCACGGCACCATCAGTGCAGCGAACACGACCTGGAAGTCGTAATGCTGTTTGAGGATGGCGAACAACTGCGGAATGATCGCGCCGCCGGCAATGCCCATCACCAGCAGTGCCGAGCCGATTTCGGTGAAACGGCCCAGTCCGCGAATGGCCAGCGGAAAGATCGCCGGCCACATCATGGCATTGGCAAAGCCGAGCGCGGCGACGAAACCCACCGACACATAGCCGTGGGTGAACAAGGCACCGAGCGAGAACAGCACGCCCAGCACCGCCGACACGCTCAGGTAACGCGCCTGCGAGATCACGCGCGGAATCAGGACCAGGCCGGCGATGTAGCCCAGCAACATCGCGCCCAGCGTGTAGGAGGTGAAGATCTTGGTGCTGTCCAACGGGAGATTGAAGCCATGCCCGTAGGTACCGATGGCATCGCCGGCCATCACTTCCACGCCCACATAGACAAACAGGCACAGCACGCCCAGCAATAGGTGCGGGAACTGGAAGATGCTGGATTTCTGCACGCCACCGCTCGCGCCCGGCGTGGCGTTGGCCTCGGAGGGCTTGAGCTCCGGCAACGGCGAGAACAGCACGCCAATGGCCAGCAGCAGCAGGACCCCGGACATCACCAGATACGGCGCGTGAATCTTGGCGGCAAAGGCCGTGAGCAAGGTTTGCTTGGTCGCCGCATCGGCGCTGGCCACCTGCGCGGACAGGTCGCCGATACCGTGCAGTACCAGCGAGCCGATCAGGATCGGCGCCAGGATGCCGGCGATCTTGTTGCAGATGCCCATCAGCGCGATGCGCCGCGCGGCGCTTTCGATCGGCCCGAGAATGCTGATGTACGGGTTGATGGCCGTCTGCAGCAAGGCCAGGCCGCTGCCGATGACGAACAGGCCGGCCAATGCGCCCGGGTACCAGCGCTGCGTGGCGAACTGCCCGAAGCCTGCTGCCCCCACGGCCATCACCACCAGGCTCAGCGCCAGGCCTTTCTTCATGCCGGTGCGCTTGAGAATCCAAGACGATGGCAAGGCCAGAAAGAAGTACGACAGGTAGAACACCATCAGCACCAGGAACGCGTTGACCTCGTTGAGGTCGAACGCCAGCCGCACGAAGGTGATCAGCGGCCCGTTGATCCAGGTGAAAAAGCCGATGATGAAAAACAGCACGCCGACGATGGCGATCGAGACAACGGGATTTGCGGGCCTGGCGGTAATCATGGATCGGCTGGCTCTGAGGTTGTCGTAAGGAATGCCGTTGGCGTCAGCGGCGCAGTTCGGCGACGAAATCGTAGAAATCGTTGTGGCAATAGGTGTCGGTCAATTCGATCGCGCTGCCATCGCGGGCATAGCCCACGCGCACCACATGCAAAATCGCCTCGCCGGTTTTCATGCGCAGGTGCTCGGCCAAGCGTGCGGGCAGATTGATGGCGCGGAAGTACTGCAGTGCACGCATCACCGGCGTGCCCTGCGCATCGAGATAGCTGTAGAGCGAATTGCCGATCTGCTGCGGGTCGGCGACGATGCGTTGCGGCAACACCGCGTGCTCATAGGCCATGACGCGGTCGTCGGCGCTGCGCAGACGCGTCAGCGAAGCCACCGCGGCATCCGGCGACAAGCCCAGCCGCAGGATCTCTTCGCCATGCGCCGGGCGCAGCCGCCGCTCCAGCCAGCGTGTCCCGGGTTCATAACCCTTGATGCGCAGCGTCTCGCTGAAACTGGTCAGGCCGCTGAGCTGATGCTGGATCTGGGTGGTGACAAAGGTGCCGGCGCCCTGCCGGCGCGAGACCAGGCCTTGTTCGACCAGCACATCCACCGCTTGGCGCAGGGTCACCCGCGAGATCTGCAGCCGTTCGCACAGTTGGCGCTCGGCCGGCAACGCCTCGCCCGCCTTCCACTGACCGCCGCGGATGGCGTCGGTGAGCTTGGCGGCCAATTGCAGGTACAGCGGCGTCGGCGCGGAAGCCTCCAGCGCCAGCGCGTCCATCCTGGGGTCGTCGTCCGTCCTGGCATTGGTTCTTGGTTTGGCCATTGCCTGTCCTCCGGACCGACGTGGATTGTTAGGTCCAATATAGTACCAATTTGCCCGGCGCGCATCAGGCCGTGGGCGCCCCCGAAAGCGCGCGACAGCATGACTTGCCCTGCGGTGACGTATAGACCGCAGCCCCCTGGTCCACATCGCGCGAGCATGGCCATAGCGGGTCAGTGCGTTGCACCCTGGCGCCTCGCCCGATTGGCGAGGCCATCACAACCGCAGATACCAGCGCCGCCGATCCATCCACCAACCCACGGCGCAGCACACCAGCGTGTAGCTCAGCGCGCACAGCAGCGACCCGAGCAGACCTGGCGCAATGGTCTGGAACACACGGATCCCGGCCCAGGCGTACAGGTCCAGGCCGGAGCTGCCAACCGGGATCAGCCGCAACACCACCACGAACAATTCGGAAAACAAGTAGATCGCCAGCGGGTTGCGCCCCAGCACAGTGAACAAGCCGCTGCCGCCGATCCAGCCGCGCAACTCCAGCAGGTACACCAGCACGCCCAGCGCCAGCAGATCCAGGCCGATCGTGCAAGCGACGAACGACCCACTCCAGAGTTTTTTCGACAACGGCCAGGCGGGCGCCCAGAGCAGCGCCAGCAGCACCAGACCCGCGCCAGCCAACAATAACGTGCGCGTGCTGGCGATCGTTTTGCCATGTCGCTGCAGGAAGCGCCCACACAGATAACCGGCCAGCACGTTGACCGTGGCCGACAGCGTGCCGAGCACGCCCTCGGGATCGAAGCCGCCGTCCTTGCGATACAGATGCTCACGCCCGTATAGCCACAGATCCAGGCGGGTGCCGGCATTGCCGGTCTTGCTCAACTCTGCGCCGGGTTGGCCGAAGACGTACAACACTGCCCAGTAACCCAGCAGCAGCACAACACACGCAGGCACGATGCCGCGTGGCGGCAGATAGCGCACCAGCAATGCCGCGGCCAGGTAGCACAGGCCGATCCGCTGCAACACGCCGGTCAGGCGAAGTTGATCGACCGTCGTGAACGCCCATCCGCCATAGGGCTGCAGATGGAAAAACGGAACCCAGTACATCAACACTCCGCACAGCACGATCAGCGCAGCGCGTTTGCTCACGCGGCCGAGAAACTGCAGATGTGGCGTGTTCGTTGCCAGCGCAAAACTCATCGCGCTGCCGACGGCGAACAGGAACGAAGGAAACACCAGATCGGCCAGCGTGAAGCCGAACCAGGCCGCGTGGGTCAGCTGCGCGTATGCCTGAGCGCCAGCGCCGGCGGTGTTGACCAGAATCATTAAGAAAATGGTCAGACCGCGGAACACGTCCAGCGAGAGAAAGCGTTCGCGAGTTGGCGGTGCGGTTGCAGTGGCCGCCACGGGTTTTTGTGCGCTCATTGCACGCCCTTGTCCACATCGTCGAGATGGATGCGGTGTGCGTATGCACACCTCGTGGTCTGGCCCCTTAGATCGATGCAACTGCGCTCATGCATGACCACCACATGCAATAGAGTCTCGTTCATCGGGCGGCACCTTGCGGGGGCGCCTTGCACCGCGCCGTATGCGCTTTCCTGCCCCGCGCCTTGCCGATGGCTTTGCGAAGCGCTTTGCGCTGGATCGTGCGCATCTACTTGTACCAGCAGAATCTGCAGCAAGCTCAGTGGATCGTGTGGTGGCTGACGCTTCGGCACCTGGTCCTGATCGGCCCATTGGCGTTCCCATGTTGCAAGCTGCGTCTCCACTGCCGCCGCGTCGAACGGTGTGCCGGCCTTGCGTGCGGCGCGATACGCACTGAGAAAGCGCGTCCAGCGCTGCAGATAGAAATCCGCGTACATGCCCTGCCACGCCTTGGACGCGTCATCGGCAAGATTGCCGTCGCCCCCCCAGACACTGACCTGCGCACGCGCATTGCCGACATAGGCGCGCCGCAATCCGGCATCATTGCCGGCCGCAGCGGCAGCCTGGCCGGTCCAGTCGGCCAGGGTTTCGTGTTGACCACCGACCAGCGTATCCAGTCCCTGAACCAGGTGCGTGGTGCGCGCCAGTTGTGCATCGCCGCGCGCGAAATCGCCGGCATTATAGGCCTGCACCACCGCCTGCAATTGACGGTCGACCTGCAGGCTCAGACAGTGGCGCGCGTCTTCGATCAAATCGTAGCGGTACAACGGCGCGTCGGCATAACGGCTGGCCTGCTGCAGCAACGCATTGATCGCGCGTCGCAGACGCTGCGGGTCGCCGGGACGATCGTCGAAGTTGACGATGTCGGCGGTCGGCCGCTTGAACAGCAGGTAGGCACCTGCACGCTTGTTCCACCAGCGGGGCGACCAGTAGCGGGTCTGGTAGATGCTTGCTTCCAGATCAGACCATGCGCTCAGTAGTGCCGCATCGCTGCGTCCATAGCGCGCGCGAAGATACTGCGTGAGCCACTGCGACCAGGGTTGTTGCGGGCCTTCCCAGGCAAGCGCGTAGAGATACTCGTAGACCACCGAGTTGCTGTGCAGGCCATCCGGAAACACGCCGAACCCGCGTAAATTGCGCTTGTCCGGATCGGTCAGCAAGGCTTGCAGATCCTGCCGGTAGAACGCGAAATCGCCATACAGCGGATTGCTGGCGCCGTAGTTGTGCACGTAGCCGTAGATCCATTGCTTGTTGTCGAATGCCTGCGATGCCTTCCAGGTACCGGGATAGCGGTCGTTGCCGATGTCCAGCACCATCAGGCGCGCGTCGGGCACCTTGCCGAGAAACGCGGCGATCGCCTGCGGTTGCCAGAACTCGCGGTCGGCACCGAACAGCCAGGCATGCATCGCGTTGCGCTGACGGCACCGCTTTGGCGCGTGCGCCATTGGAGTTGGCGATGCTGTCGCCGTATTTGGCGGCGGCCACGTCGCTGCCGTCGTGTCGGCCACCGGCGGCAGCATTTCGTTGAAGGCATCGGCCAGGTAGAACTCGCCTGCACCGTAACTCTGTGTGTACAGCTCCAGGAACCGCCGTGCGACCTTGGAAAACAACGGGTCGCGCGGATCCAGCCAATAGGTTTCGTGAAAGCCCTCCCAGGCGCGCATGCGGTAGATGCGCGCCTTTGGATGCGCCTGCGCGAACGCCTTGGGCACGTAGCCGGCAAATGCCGGCAGCACCGGCTGCATGCCCAACTCGCGCATGCGCGTGAGAATCTGCTTCTGCAGCATGCGCTTGCTGTCGATCCATTGTTGCGGCAGCGGCGCACGATAGTCTTCGATATTGCCCATGCGCTGCCACGGGGTGAACGCCGGGCCGGAGAAATACTCCGCCAGCGCAGCATCGCTGACAGCGAACTCGCGCCACAGCGCTTGCCAGATCGCTTCCTGACCTTCCATCGCCAGCGGCATGTCGATACCGTGCAAGGCCATCCAATCGATCTCGCGCTGCCAGCGTGGCCAATCCCAGAACGACGTGGTGTAGCCGCAGGTGCAGGTATTGAGATAGGCGCGATGGGCAAACGGCGTGCGCACCTGGCCGCCTCGGTAGGCCGGCCATTGCGCCGGCAGCGCCACGCGGTCGCCTTCCCAACTCATCGACGCCGCGCCGGCCTGGCTAAGATAGGCGTAGGCACCGCGCGCCAAGGCCACCTGCGAGGAACCGGCAATACGCACCGTCTCGCCGCCGGCGTCGATGCGATACCAGTCCGCGCCGTCGCCGCCGCGCGGCGCCACGGTCATCTCGAACTGGGCGGCACGCGCGCCGATCAGGCGTTGCACCACCGCCTGCGCGGGCGGTGCGGCCAGCACGGTGAAGGGAATGGCAAGCAACGCACCCAGCGCCGCGGCGAACAGGCGCGCAGGGGACGATGGGGAAAACAGTGAGGCGGTCATGGCGAGTTCCGATAATGCACGGTGACAACGGCGTGGAATCCAAACGGCTGATCGGCAGCGACCTGCACAATCACTGCCAGCGTGCGCTCGCCGGTGGCCGGTGCGAGCGCCACAGTGATCGGCGTGCCGGCCGCTGCGTTGACGACCGCGCGGCCGTCCAGAAATACCTGCGCTGGCCCGCTGAGGCGGCCCAGGTCGAGCATGCCGCCGTGGGTTTGCATGCCCTGCCAGGGCGTGAATTGAGTGCGGTACAACACATAGCCGGCACGTTCGGGGGCGCTTTCCAACGTACCGGGCAGCGTATTGCTCCAGCTATTGTTGTCGTTGGGACGGCGCGGGAGATCCGGCGCCGGTGGCTACGCGAATGCAGCGGTGTGGCGCCAGCTTTCGACCACCATCACTGGCGCGGTGATCGGCACCGACGCCGGTAGCGGCACCGACGTGCAGCCGATCTCAAGCACTGCATTGCGCAATCCCGGGCTATGCGCCTGCAGTCGTAACACACCCGCGCCGCGCCCGGCCTGCACGATTGCCTGCGCCAGTCCGTTGAACAACGCCACCTGCATGCTTTGATCGGCGGCATGTGCATTTGGGTCGCCATTACCGACGCCCAGCAGCCGGCCGCCGTTGATCTGCAGCGTCAGCACTACATTGCAATCGGGAACGTGACGCCCCTGTGCGTCCACCGCTTCCAAGGTCACCGGTTGCGCATCGCGACCATCGCCGCGCAGTCCGCGGCGGTCGGGGGTGAGCTTGAGCGCGACCGGCACGCCGGTGGTTTCCACGCGCGCGCGCGCCACTTCGTGCCCATCGCGCCAGGCCACCGCTTCGAGCACGCCCGGCGCATAGTCCACCTGCCATTGATTCGATTGCGCACGATCCACCGCTTGTTTCCCGAGCGAGCGGCCGTTGAGCTACAGCTCCACCTGCGCGGCGTTGCAGAACGCCATCACCTTGATCGGTTGGCCTTCGCGGCCGGGCCACTTCCAGTGCGGCAACAGGTGTAGCACCGGCGCGGCGCAACCAATAGGCGCCCTTGGCGAATCCGCATTGGTCCATGATGCCGAAGAACGACCCGACCGATGGCCACTCGAACGGTGTGGGTTCGCCGCGATAGTCGAAACCGGTCCACACGAAACTGCCGGCGACAAACGGGCGTTCGGCAATCAGCTGCCAGGCACGGCGATGGGTATTGCCCCAGTCCGCGGCCAGGCTGTCGTCTTCGGCGACCACGTGCGCATCCAGATCGGTGAACCACGCACCACGCGTCTGAAACGTGCTGGTGTCTTCGCTGGACAACATCGGCGTGCGCGGACGTGCCGCATGCACGCGGTCGTAGTTGTACTGGCGATAGTTGAAACCGAGCACGTCCACTACATCGGCCGCGCCGCGGGCGGCGAACATGCCGTCGTTCATACCGGCGGTGATCGGGCGGGTGTCGTCGAGCGAACGCAGTGCGTTGGCGGCGCGCGCCATGATCGCGTAACCGGTCGCGGTACCTTGCAGCGGCTCTTCGTTGAGCAGCGACCACAGAAACACGCTGGGATGATTGCGCTGGCGCCGCACCATGTTGCGCAGCAACGCCACATAGTCGGGCGCAGGATTGAACAGACGGTTTTCGGCCATCACCAACATGCCGAGACGGTCGCAGGCCTGCAGTAGTTCCGGCGCCACCGCATGATGGAGACGGATGGCATTGCAGCCCATCGACTTCAGGCGCTGCAGACGAAAGACATGCAGCGCATCGGGCAGCGCCACGCCGACCCCGGCATGGTCCTGATGCAGACAGACGCCCTTGATCTTGAGCGGACGCCCGTTGAGAAAAAAACCAAGATCGGCATCGAAGCGCAGGCTACGAAAACCGACGTCGCACGCGGCACGGTCACTGCGACCGCCTGAGCTACGCACCTCGGCTTGCAGGCGATACAGCACCGGTGTTTCCACGCTCCAGCGTTGCGGCTGTGGCACTGCGATACTGATCACTGCCTGCGCAGTATCGAAGGCAGCGAGCCGCAGTTGCGTCTCGCCATGCGCCACGGCAGCGCCATGCGCATCTCGCAAGACGAGCGCTACCAACGCATCAGCGGGCTGTTCGCCGCTGTTGACAAGATCCACCTGCACCGGCACCTGCCAGACATCGCCTGGACCTTCGCGCGGCACTGCGGCCAGGCCGTCGCCAGCGATATGCAGGGGCGCACGCAGCACCAACCAGGTATGTCGGTAGATGCCGCCGCCTTCGTACCACCACCCATCCATGGCCTCTGCATCGACGCGGATGGCGATGCTATTCAATGCGTTGCCGTAGCGTGCGACCGGCGTGAGGTCGATCACCAGCCCGTTATAGCCACTCCAACTGCGCGCCAGCAGCATACCGTTGACCCACACCGTGGCATGGCTGGCGATGCCGTCCAGACGCAGTTCCACCGCCTGGCCGCGGACCGCCTCTTCCAACCGGAGCGTGGCCAATACCGCGCGGGCGATAGCCCTGCGCGACGTTGGCGTCGGCATGCACCGATTGCTCCACCACAAAATCGTGCGGCAATTGCACCTGCCGCCAGGCGGGATCGTCGAAGTCCGGCGCCGCCGCCCCCCAGGCCCGGCCCGCCTTGCCATTGGCGTACGTCTCGTCCTGCCCCAATAGGCGCGGAAACGGCAGCTCGCCGGCATGGAAGCGCCATCCCTCGTCCAGATCCAGCCACTGGCCGCCGGTATCTGCCGAGAATCCCTGTGGCGTGGGAGGCGGCTTGGCACGATTGGCGACACGCGTGGCGTCGGCGATTGCCGCGCCAGACACCAACGCGGGCACGCCAAGCAGCGACGAGGCACAGACGCTGCCGGCAAGGAACTCACGCCTGCGCATGGCAGCGCCTGATCGACTGCACTGCACGCACCCCACGGGGTATCCGCACTGCTATCACAGCAAGGCTCGCATCCCCTGCACCGGCACCGTTGCCCTCACTGCGTGCCGCCGTACGCAGCTGCGCACGGCGGCACGAGGCGCAATGCCCAGGCATCAAAACGTGTCCCACTGCATCGACAGGTAGTAGCTGCGCCCGGTGACGCCGGTCATCTGCCAGCGGCTGGGCATGTTCTTGTACGCCTCTTCCTTTCGGTTGGTGAGATTCAGGCCGCCCAGCTGGAAACTCAGCTTGTCGTTGACCTGGTAGCCAAGCACTGCATCCAATTGCGTGCGCGCCTTCATGATGTGGCCTTCGCGCGCGAAGAAGCTGTCGCTGATGTCCTGTTCGTACTCACTACGATGATTGAGCGACACGCGTGCCGAGTAATGCTCGCTTTCCCAATACGCGGTGGCGTTCCAGGTTTGTTCGGACAGGTTGCGGATCTTGAAATCGGTATCGCGCTGCGGAATCACTCGGGTGAAGTTGGTGGTGAACCCGAAGCCATCGATCGGCAACCAAGCATCCAGCGACTGCGTCCAGCCCAGCTCGTAACCGCGGATCTTGACCTTGCTCGGATCGTTGGTGGTGGCGGTGATCTCGTAGATATCGCCGTTATTGCTCACACAGTCGCCGGCTGCATTGCTGGACAGCCCGGTGCCGTTGAAGGCAGCAGGGCAGACGATGCTGTTGAAGATGCCGTTCTTGATGTTTTTCCAGAATCCGGCCACGGTCAGCGCGCCGCCGTTGCCGTATTACCACTCCAGGCTCAAGTCGGCTTGATCGGCGGTCAATGCCTTCAGATCGGTCTGGCCCTGGGTGACGACATAGGTGGTGGTGCCGCCCGTATTGGTGCCGGTGGAGATCGTTGAGGCAATGGCGGTATTGCTGTCCAGAATCGGCCGCACCAGGACCTTGGCGGCCGCAAAGCGCAGCAACAGGTCTTCGCGCATGTCCAGCACCAGGTTCAGGCTGGGCAACCAATTGGAATACTCGTATGGCGCGCGGGCGGTGCCGACCACGATATTGGCGTCGTCGCTCGCAGCCTGCGCCTGGGTCAGGTAGGTATCGGTGGTGCGTTTGGTATTTTCGTAGCGCATGCCGAGGTTGCCGCGCAAACGCATGCTGCCGATATCGGTGTCGATGCGCGCCATTGCATACGCCGAAGAAATGTCGTTCTCGATGCTATAGCTGCTCTGCGGTGCGAACAGGACCGGCACGGTGATGCCCGCGGCCGCCAACGAGCGCGCGTATGCCGCGATGTCGAGGCTGACCCAGCTGTCCTGCGAGGCCAGTTGTCCGTCAAGGAAGTTGTTGACCGTGCTGCTGGCGGCGGACAGTTCCGGGAATATGTCGAAGCCCGAGACCGCACCGGTTCTGAGCAGATACAGGAAGTCGCGTCGACGCACATCGCGGTCGAAGGTTTCGCGGCGGTATTTGGCACCGAAGCGCACCGCGTTCAACGCGCCAAGTTCCAGATACCGTTCAGCATCCAGTTGCAGCGACCACTCCTTGTTGCTGAGCGACTAGATGGAGCCGTTTGGATATTCGCTACGCACCAGATTGGTCTTGTTCCAAGCGCTGGCATCGTTGGCGTCGGCATCGGTTGTCAGCGAGATCGCGTCGGGATTGGAGGTATCCAGCAGCGTCGACGAGGGAATCCGGCCCAGAATCGCGGCACGCTCGTTCTCGTCGGTCTTGCCCTGGGTGTAATTGGCCGCGCCACTCAGCGTCCAGGTATCGCCCTTCCACTTGAAGTCATAGGTGAGTAACTGCGTGGACAGATTGTGCTGTTCGATCTGGTGATTGTTTTCCAGCCAGTAATCCGACGCCGACACCTGTGTGGCGGTCAGCCCGTTGGTCTGCAGCACCGTCAGCGGACTGCGCTCGAACGAGTAGACCAGCTGATTCATGTCGTTGGTGGTCCTGTCCTGCGAATACAGCGCAGTGAGATTCATCTCCAGCTGCTGGCTAGGCTTCCATTGCAACCCGCCATTGAACATCTTACGCGTGGTCTCGCGCTCGATCGAGCGATAGCGCGGACGGCGCGGGAGATACAACGTGCCGGCGTCGGTGGCTTGCGTATACCACCGGTCGATCCACAGATAATCGGCACGATCCTTCAGCTTCTGATGGCCGGCACTCAGAAACACGCCAAGATCGCCGCCACCGAACTTGAACTGGTCGATATAGGTCAGCACGCCCTTGGGTGTTGGCGAACCGCCGGCAAATTCGGAGTACTGCGTTTTCGCAGAGAACAACAGCTTGGTCTGCTGGTAGTCCAATGGTTTGGTGGTGTTGATGTTGACCGTGCCCGACAGCCCACCGGCATCCATGTCCGCCGACGGCGATTTAATCACCTCGATCCCGGCAGCCACTTCTGGCTGGATGATGTCGTAGCGGAAGCCATCGGTGAAATCGGCGCTTTTGATCACCTGGCCGTTGATGGTGGTGGCCGAATATTGCGGCCCCAGGCCACTGTCCTGTGCAGAGATGCCATCGGTCATGCGCACGTCGTCGCGCTTGTTGTCCATCGCGGTGATCAGGCTCTTCTGGTAAGAGCTGGTGACCTTGATGGTGTCGAGCTGGGGGATCTGCGCCGACGCTGCGTCCTGTGTCTGCGCGTTGGCGCCGCAGGCAAGCAGCGACAGCCCAATGGCAAGGGACAGCGACGAGGGCGAACAACACCGCAGCGAGGCACGCGGGAGAGGCGACATGAGAGATCCTGAAGTGGAATGGCTGGACGACAACGCGACTGGCATTCCGCTCGATCAGCGATGACAGATCCCGGCGCTGGCAACCCAACCACGCGTGCACAGGTCACCAGTCCCGGACGTCCGGAACTGCCTGCGATCTGTTGTCTGCGAGCACCCCATACGGCCCCCCGTAGGCGCCGATGCCGCGTCCCTCCCAGGACGGGCACCGCATGCCATTGCTGATCAACGGCCCTGACTGGCAAGTACCAATTCAGTGGAGTTGATTCTTATGGTCTCTAAAAGATCGTGTCAACAGTCACTTTCGAAAAGTGTTTGATTGCTCGCTCATAACGCGCCCAATCCCTGGTGCCATTGGGCATCGACGGTGCACACAAGGAGATTGGGTGCATATCGGGCGTCGTTGTCACAGGACCAGTCAGTAACCAATTCTTAGTGATCAGACCAATTCTGTGCGATCCAAGTCGCGGTCACGGCAGCGCAATCACTGCGAGCTGCGTCACGATGCCCTGCAGCCTGCTCATGGGTGTTCCAACGCACGTGTCGCACGTCTCCGCACAGGCCGACGTGTGCCGCGATGACTCCCTGCGGCGCCATGAAGACAACGTTGTCAACGAATCAGTCAGCATGCCATCGAAGCGTACGGGACGAACGCATACGCTGCGATGCATGCACGCTCATGGTGCAGTAGCCCGGTGCTGCGGCGCACAGCCAGTCATGCCGCTTCTAACGCAATCGTCCTTGGTCCTTGCGCAAAAACCCGCGCTCCCGCGTGGTAGCGAAATCCAGTAAGTGCAGCCCGATACCCAACACCGTGTCCTGCGCCGGATCGACGCGCGACTGCAGTTGCCAGCGTCCATCTGGCCAGAGTTGCAGCTGTACTTCAGCCTGTACGCCGGCAGGTAATGCGGTGTCGGGCAGCAAGGTCAGCACCGTGGTGTGATCCACGCACATTGGCTGCCCGGACAAGCGCAGTGGCGGCAGACCTGGAAGGTCGCCCGCGCCACTTGCCAGCAGTTGCAGGCTGACCCGCCCATGCGCCTGCACGCAGCCGGTGGCATCGAATAGCAGATCCACCTGCTCCAGCTGCAACGCCAGATCGATCAGCGCCACACCACCCGGCTGGCGCACCAGCAGTTGGCCCTGTGCATTGCGAATGCCGTGTTGCGCGCCATCCACCAACAGCAGTTGCAGCTGCGTGGACTGTAAGTGCACCTGACGCTCGCCACGCAATAGCGGCCAGACGCGCGGCCTGACTGCGACATCGCCGAACGCGATGCCCTGCCATCGCACCTGCCGCAACGTGCCGGCCCATATCGAGCCCTGCACGTCCAGCACCGAGAACGGTAAACCCTCGCGCGGCAGCATCAGGCGCAAAGGCAGCGACGCGATCAAGGCGACACCCAGCATCAACAGCAGGATCAAGGCCCAAAGCAAACGTGTCACGGGGTAGCTTCCGCAAAACTGCAGCGTACGCGGAGTTGGCCCTGATCGCGCACAACGCTCAGCTGCGTCGGCGCTAAACCATCTGCCTGCCGCAAGCGCTCAAGCAAGCCAAACAAGGCGGTGGCCCCGACCGCGTCGATCTGTACGTCTACCCCACCCGCGGCGCTGCGTTGCTGAGAGGCGATGCTGACGCCGGCATCGCGTGCGCTGCTTGCGATGATCTCGGCCAATGTTGCCGAGCCCGGTGCGGCAGTGCGTTTGGGTGTTGCCGCCTGCGTAGAGACGTCAAGCACCAGTTGCGCTGCTTCGGCATCGTGCGCCCAGGCCCGGTCATGCCAGTGCCGCAATGGGGTGTAAAGCGCATACCAGTCGACGAATGCCGCCATCGCTGCGCACATGACCCCCAGCATGAGCCGCTCTCGCGGCGCACGCATCTGCCACCACCGCGTGCCGCGTTGCAGAGATGCCTTCATCGCAACGGCTCCAGTACGAACGGCGTGCGCATGCGGTTGTCTTCGACCTAACTGCTGCCGGGCTCCAGGTGTGTAGCAAGGTCGCGCGCAACGGCTGAGTGGGGTTGTAGTCCAGCTGATCCAATTCTGCCGCTGGAAGGGTATCGACTGCTGCGAACAAGGTGCTCAGTTGCACCGCCCGGCGATCGGTCGCCGTGCCGGCCTGCCGACGCGCCTGCAATGCGGCTGGCACCGCCGCTGCATCGTGCACGCCCAACTGCGTGGCGGCGCGCGCCTGCAGTACACGCGCACCGATCTCATAGCGCACTGTCTGCGCCAGCAGCAGCAACGCCGGCGATAGCAGCACCCGTGCGGCCAGCACCGCCAGACGCCGCGGGGCGAGCGTTTGCGCAACCGCCGCCTTGTTCGCGAACGAGTGCTGCAGCAGATCGATCGGCACGTGGGCAGCGTTGCGCGCAAAGCAGGCAATGGACTGCGTCGGATCAGGCACCGGCGGCACGGCCGGCACACGATCGCCCAGCAGCAGATGCGCCGCCGCTGGCTCCAGGCTGCAGTCCAGCTGGGTACCGCGCATCAGCCAACGGCCGTCCCAGTACATCACTGCCAACGTCGCATCGGCACCGGGCTCCAGCAACAGGCAGTCCGGCACCACTGCATCGGGAACGAAGCCCAGTTGCGTTGCGCGCGCCAGCCATTGCTGCATCACCACGCCGTCCACTGTGGCGACCAGGCGCGTGCCATCGGCCTCAGCGCTGTCGGCGATCGCCACATGCAGAGCCTGCGTTTCGACAGCCAGATGCTCGGCCAATTGCAGGCGCGCAGCGGCCCGTGATTGCGTAATGCTGCGGCCGGGCAAGGGCAACCACCGCAAATGCACCTCCACACCCGGCACCACCAGAAGGGTGCGCGCGGATGGCTCGGGCGGCGCGCTGGCGTGACCTGCCGATTGCACCTGCCCCTGCGCATCCACACGCACCGCAATGGATTCGGCATCTGCATCGGTTGGCAGCAACAACAATGTGGTGGTCATTGGTCAGAACTCCATTGGCGCGCGACCAGTCCGACCCGGCCGGCCGTTTCCTGCTGCAGCAACGCTTCCAGCATGACCTGCGCGCCGAATGCCACACGCCGACATGCACTGTAGAGCGATGACACACACAGATATCCCGACCCCGCTGGCCGACTGGATCGTGGCGCAAGCCGTGGCCGGTCATCCGCCCGAGCAAGCGCTACAGCCGCTGCTGGATCAGGGCTGGAACGAGCAGGACGCCATCGATGCGGTCGAGGCACTGGTCCGTGCCTACATCCACCAACACGCGCAAGCAAACGGTTTGCCGATGCCGGTGAGTGTGCCCGCGTTGCAACAGGACACCGAAGCATCGCTGCTTGCGTTGAGCGACCGCGACGTACGCGTCTTGGTCAGCCTGTTGCTGCCGCGCGTCGTAGTGCTGGGCGGTTTTCTTTCCGACGACGAATGCGATGCATTGATCGCCTTGGCCCACCCACGCCTGGCACGCTCGCGCACCGTGGACAATGCAAACGCAGAGCACGTGGTGCATGCAGCACGCACCAGCGACAGCATGTGTCTGCGCGTTGGCCAAAATGCGCTGTGCCAACGTCCCGAAGCGCGCATCGCGCGCCTGCTGGATTGGCCAGTCGATCACGGCGAAGGGTTGCAAGTGCTGCATTACGCCACCGATGCGGAATACAGGCCGCATCACGATTACTTCGACCCGGACGCAGCCGGCACCCCGGTGTTGTTGCAGGCCGGCGGGCAACGCGTCGCCTCGCTGGTGATGTACCTCAACACGCCAGAACGCTGCGGCGCGACGCGTTTTCCTGATGCGCATCCGGATGTCGCCGCGATCAAAGGCAATGCATTGTTTTTCAGCTACGACCGCCCGCATCCGATGACGCGCAGCCTGCACGCCGGTGCGCCGGTATTGCCAGCGAAAAGTGGGCGGCCACCAAGTGGCTGCGCCAACGCGCAGTGCGCATGCCCGGATAAGCGAAGAAGATGGCGCGGACGGGATAAGCCACGTCGGCCGCCAGCGCGGAGCGGGACAGCGCTCATAGCGCCTGCGCGGCTGTCGGCTATCGGCCGTTCTTCATGCTGCGAGCACCGCCAACACGCAAGCGGCCCACCACGCGTTGCAACACGATCATTGCCGACCGTTTCCCAAGGCGGCAGAAGTACGACGCGAATTGAATATGTTATAATATGTCATTTCTGACACGATTCCACTGGCCCACAGGTATTGCTCGCTTCATGAAGATCCATCCCCTCGTGGCGACTGTCGCCGCTCTGCTCTTCGCTGCCGACGCACGCGCGCAGTCCTCCGATTCGGCACTGACGCTCGGCAAGGTCGACGTCCATCAGCATCCCGAAGGCCAGCTCAGTGCGCATCAGGTGCTGACGTCGGTGGATGTCCTGGGCGCCGACCAGATCGAGGACAAGAACGTGTCCTACAGCTGGGAATTGCTGGGGCAAATGCCAGGCATGCAATTGACCGAAACCCGCCAGGGCGCCGAATCGGGCAAGGTCAGCTTCCGCGCCTTCAACGGCGAGGGCTATCTCAATGCGATCAAGACCTTGATCGACGGCATTCCAAGCAACGTCAATAGCGGCAACCAGCGTTTCATCGACATGCTGTTCCCGCTGGAAATCAGCTACATCGAGGTGGTGCGCGGCACCAACGATCCGCGTTATGGCCTGCATAACATCGGCGGCAACATCAACTTCGGCACCCGCCAGGGCGGCAGCTATACCGATGCCCGCGTGGCCTATGGCAGTTACGCCAGCCGCGATGCGCAGATCGCGATCGGGCGCGAACGCGACGGATTCGCACAGAACTACTTCGTCGGCGCGCAGGCATCGGATGGCGATCGTGCGCACGATCGTTCCAGCAAGTATGTGCTGGGCGGCAAATGGTTCTACGGCAATCTCGACGACGGCATGCGTATCGGCCTGACGGCACGCGCGTACCGCAACCAGGCCGACTAGCCGGGCTTCATGACCGCCGCCGAGCTGCAGGCGGATCGTCGCAGCTCGGACCGCCGCAACCGCAACGATGGCGATGACCGCGACATGCAGCAGGTCGGCGTGCACCTGGACTTGAAACTGACCGATGCCCTGTTTCTGGGCAGCAAGCTTTACTACAACCGCTACGAGGACGACCGCCGGGTGACCTTCAGCGACCTGCCCACCGGCAATGCGCCGCGCCAGCGGCGGCGCTGGAACGAAACGCAGGTGGGCATGCTCAATACCCTGACCTGGCGCGCCAATGACCTGCTGACCTTGGAAGGCGGCGTCAACTACGAACATCAAGACAATGCGTACCGGCGCGAGCGCTTCAACTATGCCGAGCCCACCGACTTTGCCGCAGCGCCGGCGCGCATCCAGAACGACGACCGCTATACGTTCGACAATTGGGGCGCCTACGTACAGGCTATGTATCAGCCGGTCAAGGCCCTGAAGGTGGTGCCGGCCTATCGCGTGGACCGCTTCGACGGCGACACCCAGCTACCGGGCGCAGTGCGCGCACCGCTGCAGCGTTACGGCAGCATCGGGCAGCCCAAACTCAGCGTGATCTACGCCCTGACCCCCGCCACCAACGTGTACGCCAACTGGGGCCGTACCTTCCAGGTGCTGACCGGCTCCACTGCTCCTGCCTATCTCACCCCGGGGTAAGCTAGCGTCCGTCCTTCCACCAACACCGGCGTCGAACTGGGCATGAAATTCAGCCCACTTGCGGGCAGCCAGGCCCGCATCGCCGTCTGGCAACAGGATGCGGAAAACGAAGTCTCGAACATGCCGGCCACCGGCACCACCGTTACCTTGGGCAAGACGCGTCGCCGCGGCGTGGATGCGCAGATCAGCGCGCAGCTGGGCGATCGATGGACGCTCTGGGCATCGCATGCCTACCAGGAAGCCAAGATCATGCGCGACGATCGTGCTGCCACGCTGTCGCTGCAAGGCAATGAAGTCATCGCCACCCCCCGCTACATCAGTAACCTCGGCGTGGACTACCGCGCGACCGAGGCGTTGCAACTGGGCCTGCAGGGGCGCGCCCAGGGCGACTACTACCTCGAGGAGCGCAACGTAGCAGGCAAGTACGGCGGCTTTGCGACGCTCGACCTCACCGCGCGCTATACGATCAACCCGAACTGGAGCGTGGACGCGCAGGTCCGCAATGCCACCGGCCGCGAGTATGCCTATGTGTGGTACGACAGTTTCTTCTGGGCACAGGCGCAGCCCATGTTCTCGCCGGCGGCCGGACGGCAGCTCTATCTCGGGCTGAGAATGAACCTGTAACGGCAGCGGCGCTGGTGGCGACGTGCGAACCGCTGGTCCGCAGCGCAGCGTAGCGACTGCACAACCTGCATCGCCCAGCCGGCAGCGGATGCCCCACCTCGGCCTCGGCACGCTGCCATGGAGCAAGCGGTCGTGCAGCGCGATGCTTTACATCGCTGCGGCAACACGCGGCCAGGTCGACCAGGATCGCGTCGGCGCCCGGCTTCCGTTGACGGCAGCGGGCAGGCACCTGGCCTGCCGAGGCATCGTTCAGGCACCGTCACCGCTGTCCAAACAGGCGCTGATCGATCCGCAATATCACAAATCGCAATGGCGTCCATGCCAGACCTAGCCCGGCGAGAATGCCCAGCGTATCGGCCAACGCATCGTACGGGTCGGCACTGCGATTGGTGGTCAGCGCGCCTTGCGCGATCTCGATGCCGATGCCCAGCAGCACCAGCCCGAAGGCGGCAAACGCCACTGCACGTCGGGTCGCAAACAACTGCACCGCTCCCCAACACAACAGCGCGAAGCTCAGGAAATGCTCGGCCTTGTCGCTATTGGATGGCAACTCCGGAAACTCCGGCGGCGGCCCCAGGCACACGGCAATGACCACAACGATCGCCGCGATCCACAAGCCCACCCACAAGCGCGGCCGATGAAACGGCCGTAGGGCCGAACTCACAACCGCCATGTGAGATCGCCAGACAGGAACGCAGGGGCAAAATCGACATCGCGCGAGAAGCCCATCACCTGGAAGCGCTCGCCCATCTCGCTGGGCAGCGTCAGCCGCTTGATCTGTTCGCGCAGACGCATCCGCCCCACTTCATCGGTGCGCGTATCGGCCTGTGCCAGCAATGCATCCAGCCCGTTACCGAGCAAGAAGCTTGCCTGCGTGCAATACCCGGCCAACTCGAAACCTGCGCCAGTGCCCGCCTCGGCCAACGCGGTGAAGTCCACCGATGCGGTCAAATCCTGCAGACCTGGCCAACGGTACAGATCTTCATGCATGCGATGCCGGTAGAACGCACGCAACGTGCCGTCCTCGCGCTGCGCACGATAGAACTCGCCGCGCGGGTAACCGTAGTCGACGAACAACATCGCGCCACGCTTCAAACCGCCGGCGACCGCCTGGATCCAGTACGGCAACTGCGGCAGCAACTCGGAGCGATAGCCATCGGCGAACGGCTGCTCCAGATAGCGCTCAAGGTGACGCACGGCCGCACTCAGCAACGCATCGGCCGGCTGCTCGCCGCGTGCGAAGTGCTGCCGGGCATCCAGCACCACGGTTTCTTCATACACCTGCCCATCGCGCAGTGCGAAGCGCGGCGTGGGCAATGCGTCGATGACTTCGTTGGCAAACAGCACCCCATCCCAATCGTCCGGGAACGGCGCATCCAGCCATTCCACCAGATCGAACACCGGCGGAATCAGGCTGCGCCCCAGCCGCTCGCGCTGACGCTCGCGCAGGTCGGCGCTGGGCTCCAGGATCGCGTAGCGCTCGGGCAACGCATCCAGTTCCAGCAGCCGCTTGAGCGTGACTTCGGCAAACGCGCCGCTGCCGCCGCCCACTTCCAGCACCCGCGCCTGCGGCCCGAGCTGCTGCAATACCGGCGCCAACGCGCCGGAGACAGTGGCCGCAAACAACGGTCCCAATTCCGGGGCGGTGACGAAATCGCCGGCCTCGCCGAACTTGCTGGCGCCGGCGCTGTAATAGCCCAGGCCCGGCGCATACAGCGCCAGCTCCATGAAGCGCGAGAACGGAATCGCACCACCGGCGGCCTGGATTTCGGCGCGCACGTGCGCAGCCAGCCGGTCGCTATGGGCCAGCGCGTCCGGATCGGGTGTGGGAAGGTCGGCGTGCATGCGGGCACCGGTTGCTGGGACAATGCACAGGATAGCCGAGCCCTCCGCAACGCCGAGCGAGTACGCCATGACAGACAGTTCCAAGGTGGTGTTGATCACCGGTGCAGCCCGCCGTATCGGCGCGCAGATCGCCACCACGCTGCACGCCGCCGGCTACCGCGTTGCGCTGCACGCACAACGTTCTGCCGAGGCGCTGGACACACGCGTGGCCGAACTGTGCGACCAGCGGGCCGGCAGCGCGCATGCCTTGCACGCCGATCTGCGCTTGCCCGACGCACCCGCGCAATTGGTGACCGAGTGCCTTGCCGCCTTCGGTCGCCTGGATGGCGTGGTCAACAACGCCTCAGCGTTCTATCCCACCGCCGTCGGCGAGGCCACTGCAGCGCAATGGGAAGAATTGTTTGCGGTCAATGCACGCGCGCCGTTCTTCATCGCGCAAGCCGCCGCCGCACAGTTGCGCCAGCGGCGCGGGGCCATCGTCAACCTCACCGATCTGCACGCACAGCAGCCGATGCGCAACCACCCGCTGTACGGCGCCTCCAAGAGCGCGCTGGAAATGCTGACCCGTTCGCTTGCGCTGGAACTGGCGCCGTATGTGCGCGTGAACGCGGTCGCGCCTGGCGCCATCCTGTGGCCGGAAGAAGGCAAATCCGCCGAGGCCAAGCAGGCACTGCTCGCACGCACGCCGCTGGCGCGCATCGGCACGCCGGAAGAAATTGCCGAAGCGGTGCGCTGGCTGCTGGACGACGCCAGCTTCGTCACTGGCCACACCCTGCATGTGGATGGTGGCCGCCAGCTCAGTTGAGCGCCGCTTCCGTGGCCTGCGCGCTTGCGCTGCGCAGGGACGCTCTCCGCGTCATGCACGTGAGCTCGGCTGCTACCTCGCCGGCGTGCGGCACTGCCAGACAGTTCCGCTCGTCGTCGCGCTACTTGCGCGCCTGCTCGGCCGCGTTCAACCGCGCTGCCAGCACAGCGCTATTGGGTAACGCTCAACTCCGGCGCGGCCGCATCCAGCTCCACCGTCGCAAACGCGCTGCCGTACTGCGGATGCGCCTGCCACAGCGCTGCCAACGTCTGCCCGCTCAACGGGTCGACGAAGTCCGGCGCGATGTCGACCAGCGGCTTGAGCACGAATGCGTGTTTGAGCTCGAGCCGCGGGATGCGCAGATGCCCGGGGCCTTCGACGATACAGTCGCCGAAGAACACCACATCCAGATCCAGGGTGCGGTCGCTGAAACGCGGGCCGCTGCGATCACGCCCATGCGCATCTTCCAGCGCATGCAGCCAGCGATCCAGCGCGTCCAGATCCAGATCGGTCTGCACTACCACCGCGTTGTTGACGAAGTCCGGCCCATCGAAGCCCACCGCCGGCGTGCGGTACGCGGGTGATACGTCAATCTGGCCGAAGCGCGCGCGCAAGGCGGCGACAGCCAAGCGCAGGTAGTGGGTCGGCTTGACGTTGCTGCCGAGGCTGAGAAGCGCGGTGGTCATACGTTATTCGCACATGCGGCCGGCGTGGACGTCAACTGTTGCAATCGCGTTGCACCCATCGATGCACGCGATGGGTGTGCGCGACGTGGTGTCAGGCCACTTCCAGCGCATGCGAGACGGCGCGGAACACACGGCGCATTTCCAAGGGTTTGCGCAGCACATGCACCGGCAGATCCGACGGGAAATGCACCCGCTGCAGCGGCGCACCGACATCTTCCAGCACGATCGCCGGGCCCTGGTACCCCAGCTCCTGCATGCTCAACAGCACGCTCACTGCCGAGAGCAGGATGATGTCGCTGTCGATGATAACCAGATCCGGCATCGCGTGCTGCTGCACCAGTTGCAGTGCCGCGGCGCCATCGCTGGCCAGCTGCGGCTGATAGCCCTGACTGGAAAGCGCATTGCCCAGCAGCGACAGGCGCGTGGCTTCGCCATCCACCAGCAAAATGCGCTGCCCATGGCCGAGCGGGAGCGGCAGTTCGGCTTCAGTCACCGCTGCAGAGAGCGAGCGCATCGGCACGATCATGTCAAAGCGCGTGCCCTCGCCCAGCCGGCTATCGACCACGATGCTGCCGCCATAGCTTTCGATGATGCGCTTGCACGAAATCAGTCCCAGCCCGGTGCCATCGGCCTTGGTGGTGAAGAAAGGACGGAACAGGCGCGCGCGGGTTTCGTAGCTCATGCCCACGCCGGTGTCGGCCACGCTCATGCGCACGCGCGAGGCATCGTAGCGATCGGCTGCCAGGATCAGTCTGCCACCCTCCGGCATCGCCTGGATCGCGTTCAAGCCCAGGTTGAGCAGGCATTGCTGCAATTCGGTGTAGTTGGCCTCGATGGTCAGATCCGCAGCGATGGTGTCCATCTGCAGACGCACGCCGTCGGGCAGGCTGCTCTTGAGCAGCATCTGCACGGCCTGAAACAGATTGGCGATGGATACCTGCTCACGCGGCTTGTTGGAACCGCGCACGAACGAGAGCATCGACTCGGCCATTTCATGCCCGCGCCGGCCGCATTCGGCCACCACGTTGGCCAGCTGACGCAGCTGCGGGTCGTCGGTGCGCCCGGCCAGCAGGTCGGGCACGATCAACAACGGTTGCAGGATATTGCGCAGGTCGTGGCTCAAACCGGCAGCCAGCATCGCCAGGCTTTCCAGGCGCTGCGCAC
The DNA here is from genome assembly GCF_001304695.1 of Xanthomonas axonopodis. Classification (GTDB taxonomy): domain Bacteria; phylum Pseudomonadota; class Gammaproteobacteria; order Xanthomonadales; family Xanthomonadaceae; genus Xanthomonas; species Xanthomonas axonopodis. The sequence goes on along the minus strand of NZ_JFAQ01000087.1, from coordinate 39,009 downwards.
GCATCAGCTCGCTTTCCACGCGCTGGCGCTCCAGATCCGCGCGCGCCTCGCGGATCGCGCGGATCACCGCGCTCGGCAAGCGCGTCGGGTTGTGCTTGATGATGTAGTCGTTGGCGCCATCCTGCAGCGCCTTGACCGCGGTCTCCTCACCCATGGTGCCGGAGACGAAGATGAAGGGCGTGGCACCGTTCTGGCGCACCAGACGCAGCGCCTGGTGGCCGGAAAAGCCCGGCATGCTCAGGTCCGACAGCACGATGTCCGGCTGGAAGTCATCCAGCGCGGCGCGCAGCGACGGCTCGCTGTCCACGCGCTCGAACGCCGCATCCAGCCCGGCCTCGAGCAACTGATCGGATAACAGCTCGGCGTCTTCCGGTGAATCTTCCACCAGAAGGATCTTCAGCTGCTCCAGGTTGCCCCCCTCTTGCGGCATGGTTCAGTCCAGCTCCGGTGCCTGGTTGATGACCGCCCAGAACGTGCCGAGCGTCTTGACCGCGTTGAAGAACTGATCCACGTCCACCGGCTTGACCACGTAGGCATTCACGCCCAGGTCCCAGCTGCGGGCCAGATCGCTTTCTTCGCGCGAGGAGGACAGGATCACCACCGGCAGGCGCTTGAGCGTCTCGTCGCTGCGCACCTGCTTGAGCACTTCCAGCCCGTCCAGGCGCGGCATCTTGATGTCCAGCAGCAGCACGGCCGGCAGGCCTTCCTCACGGTCGGCGAACATGCCGCGGCGCAGCAGATAGTCCATGGCTTCCACGCCGTCTTCGACATGCACGATGGGATTGGCAAGGCGGGCTTCGCGCAAGGCGTCGACCGCCATCTCCGCATCGGCGGGGCTGTCTTCTGCCAGAAGAATGGTACGGATGGCGGTCATGCAGTGAACTCTTGGTTGGGCGCTTCAAGCGCAGGAGGTAACACGAAATAAAACGTGGCGCCCTCGTCGACGACGCTTTCAGCCCACACCCGGCCGCCGTGACGCGTCAACACGCGCCGTACGCTGGCCAGGCCGATGCCGGTACCAGCGTATTCGCTGGCCTTGTGCAGACGTTGGAACACACCGAACAGTTTTCCGCTGTATTCCATATCGAAACCGGCACCGTTGTCGCGCACGCTGAACTGGTGGCCGCCGTCGGACATCTGCGTGTAGCTGACCTCGATCTTGGCCACCTCGCGCTTGGCACTGTACTTGACCGCATTGCCAAGCAGGTTCATCCACAGCTGACGCATCATGTTTTCGTCGGCAACCAGCACCGGCAACGGTGCGATATGCCATTCCACCCGGTGGCCGGTGTTCTCGCTCTGCACGTTGGAATCCAGGATCGCGCGCGTTTCGGCCACCAGCGATTGCATGTCCACCGCCTGCAGGCGCAACGCACCGCGGCCCAGGCGCGAATACACCAGCAGATCGTCGATCAGCGAGGCCATGCGCCGCGCCGAGCTGCTGATCACTTCCATGTAATGGCGCGACTTCTCGTCGGCGGCATCGCCCAGATGGCGCGCCAGCTTGTCGGAGAATCCGGCCACGTGCCGCAGCGGTGCGCGCAGATCGTGCGAGACCGAGTAACTGAAGGCTTCCAGCTCGCGGTTGACTTCCGAGACCTGCTCCACCTTGCCTTCCATCTGCCGGTTGAGCTCCTGGATACGCAACTGCGCGGCCTTCTGCAGGCTGATGTCGCTCACCGTCATCAGCACCACGTCTTCGTCGGTGGTGTCGGGTAGCGGCATGCGGCGTGCATTGATCAACATGGTGCGCAGCACGCCGTCGGCGGCGCGCTGCTCGTGTTCGTAATCCCACAACTCGCGGCCACGCAACAACACGTCCGCCAGCCGTTGATGGATCTGCGCATCGCGCCAGACGCCATCACCCACATCTTCCAGCGGCATCAATTCGTTGCCGCGCTCTTCCAGGCCATACAGGTCGGCAAAGGCAGGGTTATGCAACACGATGCGCTGGCTGGCATCCAGCAGCACGATCGGCTCGCGCACGGTTTGCAGCACCGAGCTGGCGCGACCGTTGGCACGCAGGTATTCCTGCTCGGCCGCCAGCCGGCGGCGGATCTGCCGCTGCAGCAGCCAGGTCACGGTACCCAGCAACAGCAACTGCACCGCCAGCGCCGTCCAGCTCAGCACCGCGTAATGCATGCGCTCGGTCTGGGCGCGCGCATTGCGCAGCGCCAGCAAACGGCTTTCGGCGCTTCGCAGGTCGTCGATCAGCAGACGGCTCGGGTTGTTCAGGGTCATGTCGTTGATCAGCGCGCGTATTTGCTCCGGCGCGGTGGTCACCGCAATGCGCTCGGACGACAGCAGACGCCGTTCGATGCTGCTCTGGATGCGCCCGATGCGCACCAGCTGCGAAGGGTTGTCCCTGGTCAGTTCGATCAGCCGCTGCACGGCGGCAAGAGATTCGCGCCGGCCGCGGCGCATACGCTCATTCAGTGCTTCGCGCTCCACGCCGTGCGAGCGCATCAGCGCCGCCGATTCGGTATCGCGCATCGCCGCCTCCAGGCGCTGGGCAGTCTCCTGCACTTGCTGGCTATGCGATACCCACGACGCGGCCTGGTTGGCGTTGCGGGCCATCTGCTGCAGCACCAACGAAGGCACCACCACAATCAGGAACACGGCGACCGCCAACAGAGGCAGGCGCCAGCGATCCCATTTGTCTGCTTGGACCGTTGTTTGCATTGCTGGACCGAATTCTGCTCACTGCAGGGGGCCAAGGACTGACCGGCATTGTCTCCGATCACGCAGCTTGCCAGATTAATGGTTCAGAGAAATCATGTCAGTCCGTGACATAGCTGAATGGGCATATCATACGTGTAGCACGCGTGAAAACGGCGCGAGCGCCTTGCCGGCGATCGGCTCAGCGCACACTTCTTCAAAATGAAAAAGGCGCACTCCGTGGAGTGCGCCCGGTGCTCGGGTCGCCGCCTCGCCTCGGCGGCCCGGCATTCGCAGCAGCTGCGCTTACTTCTTCGCAGCGGTGACCTTCAGGCCGGTCGACTTGACGCTCTTGACGCCCTCGATGCCCTTGGCAACGGCAACGGCCTTGTCATACTCAGCCTGGGTGGCGACCGCGCCGGTCAGGGTCACGATGCCGTTCTTGGTCTTGACCTTCACGTCGGTACCCGAGACATTGTCGGTGGCCAGCAGGTCGGCCTTGACCTTGGTGGTGATCCAGGTGTCGGTGACCGGCTTCTTGGACTCGTTCATGCCGGCGGCGTGGTCGTTGTGATCGGCATGTTCCTGCGGTGCCGCAAATGCCTGCGACGCACCGAGAGTCAGACCGAGCGACAGCGACAGAGCCAGCAGCTTGTGTGCATGCGTCATGTTCTTCATACCAAGCACCTCCTGTTGAATGTGGGCGCAGCTTGCCGTGGCGCTCGTCGAGCAGACGTGACTGTTGCATGCAGAGGTTGTGAACCCTGCGCACACGGGCAGGTGCAATACCATGCGGGCTCCCTCCGTCGTTGCGATGAACCGTTTTCAATGCCTAAACTGTTCAATCTGGCCGTCGTCGGCTATGGCTATGTCGGCCGCACCTTCCATGCACCGCTGATCGCGAGCACCCCCGGCCTGCAATTGCACAGCGTGGTGTCGTCCAAGCCGCAACAGCCACAATCCGATTTTCCCGGCATTACCGTGATGGCCGACCTCGACAGTGCGCTGGCCGATCCCACCCTGGATGCCGTGGTGCTGGCCACCCCGAACCACACCCATGCCCCCTTCGCGCTGAAGGCCCTGGCCGCCGGCAAACATGTGCTGGTGGACAAGCCGTTCGCGCTGGATGCCACGCAGGCGCAGCAGATAGTCGATGCCACCAATGCGGCGGGGTGCATCATCAGCGTGTTCCAGAATCGCCGCTGGGACGCGGACTTTCTCACCGTGCGCCGGTTGATCGAAGAAGGCCAGCTGGGCGAAGTGGTGGAGTTCCATTCGCACTTCGACCGCTATCGCCCGCAAGTGCGCGACCGTTGGCGCGAGAGCGATAGCCCCGGTGCCGGATTGTGGTATGACCTGGGTCCGCATCTGCTGGATCAGGCGATGCAGTTGTTCGGTATGCCGCAGGGCATTGGCGCGGATCTGCAACGTCAGCGCGACCAGGCACGCAGCGTCGATTATTTCCACGTCACCCTGCACTACCCTCGGCTGCGCGTGATTCTGCACGCGGGGTCGCTGGTGGCCGATGGCAGCCTGCGCTTCGCCGTACACGGCACGCGCGGCAGTTACCTCAAACGCGGCCTGGATACGCAGGAAGACCAGCTGCGCGCCGGTCGTCGCCCCGGCACGGTCGGCTGGGGCGTGGACCCGTTACCGGGGACGCTCACCCGCGTCGATGACGAAGGCCGCATCCACACTCATCAGCCCGACAACCTACCGGGCGACTATCGGCAGTGCTACGCCGCCTTTCGCGACGCACTGGCCGGCACCGGCCCGGCGCCGGTCAGCAGCGGCGATGCGGTGCAGCTGATGCAGTTGATGGACCTTGCGCAACGCAGCGCTGCGGACGGCCGAGTGCAGTGGCTGGATGCCGCGCGCGACTGATCACGCTAGGACGGTTCTGCCCTTCCAACAGTGCGCGCCGCAATCCGGACGCGCACCGTCATCGGGTCCACACCTTACGCGTCCTTGCTCCCGATCGTCGGCGCTGCCGAGGTCGTGGTCATCACCGCGTGGCCGCCGAACTGGTTGCGCATCGCCGCGAGCAGTTTGTCCGTAAACGAATCCTTGTCGCGCGAGCGCAGCCGCTCCATCAGCGACAACGTGATGACCGGTGCAGAGACTTCCAGATCGATCGCTTCGGCGACCGTCCAGCGGCCTTCGCCCGAATCGGCCACGTACGGCGCGATGCCGGCCATGGTGGGGTTATGCGTCAACGCATCGGCCGTCAGATCCAGCAACCACGAACGCACCACGCTGCCATCGCGCCAGATTTCGGCAACCTGGTGCAGATCCAGCGCAAAATCGGCCTTGTGCTGCATCAACGCGAAGCCTTCGGCATAAGCCTGCATCATTCCGTATTCGATGCCGTTGTGGACCATCTTGGTGAAGTGGCCGGCACCACTCGGGCCAACCCGTCCCCAGCCCTTGTCCGGCGCCGGCGCGAGCGTTGCCAGGATCGGATGCAACGTAGTCACCGCCGCTTCGTCGCCACCCACCATCAAGCTGTAACCTTCCTGCAGACCCCAGATGCCGCCGCTGGTGCCGCAATCGACAAACGCGATGCCGCTGGCCTGCAGCAACGCCGCACGCCGCTGCGAATCCTTGTAGTACGAATTACCGCCATCGATGACGATGTCGCCGGCCTGCAGCAAGGGCAACAGCTGCGCCAGCGTGTCATCGACGATCTTGCCGGCCGGGACCATCAACCACACCACGCGCGGGCTCGGCAGTGCGGCCACCAGCGCTGCCAGCGCATCGGCAGTGACAATGCCCTTGGCTTGCGCGCTGGTGCGCGCGTTCGCGCCCGGATCGTAGCCATGCACGCGATGTCCACCATTGACCAAGCGCTCGGCCATGTTGGCGCCCATGCGGCCCAGTCCCACCATACCCAGTTCCATAATCGCTCCTCATGATCTGATCAGTGCAGGGTGCCATGCTCGGTGTACGCTGGCGTGGCGGAATTCTCAATGGATTGTTCCGCGACGGTGGCGGCGCTGCACTGCTGCAGCTGCCAGTCGATCCACCGCCAGTACAAGGTGGTGCGCAGATTGTGCAAGGTCAGGTCAATGGCGTACGGCGTGCGCGGGTTACGGTCGAGCAAGCGTGCCACGTGGTAGCCGATCGGCTTGGTGCCCTTGGGGTGCACATAGACCAAAAAGCCCTGGTAGAACGGGTCATCCAGCAGCGTCTGCAGCTGTGCCTGCTGCTGCGGGTCGAGCGTGGCGCGCAATGCTGCATCGCGCTCGTAAAGCAGGCGCTCGAATTGGCGCTTGCCGGGCCCGCGCAACTGTTTGGCCAGCTCCCAGATCTGCCGGTTGCGCGCGTCGTAATACTCAAAGCCACCATGTTGCGCCAGCGCTCGCGCGGCTGCATCGCTGACATCCACCACCACGAAATTCTCGGCCTGATTGTGGATGTCATCCAGATAGGCCTTGTCGAACACGTGCGCGATGAAACCTGGTGCACCGACGAACGCCTGCCGCCCGAGCTGTGAGGTTTTCACCGCCTTGCCGTCGGCAAAGAATTCGCCGGCATGCGCACCGAGCAGGATGCTGTCGGTGTCGTGCAAGGTCAGGAACGTGCCGATCGACACTTCACCAGGCGTAAACACCTTATCGAACCCGGCATCGCCGAACAATTCGCGCTGGGTGGCGAGCTGAGCCACCTGGCGGCCCACGCCGCACTCGGAACGCACCTGGCCGCGGTAGAACGCATCCAGCGCTTGCGCATTGCTGCCGCGCGGCTGATACCCGCGACCGAAACTGCGAAACCCGCTCCAGCCCTGCGCCGCTGCGCCACGCCAGCCGAATCCAATCCACCCCAGTTGCAGCGCCGAGAAGCGATAGCGCGGGTTGTTCTGCAACTGCTTCACCGCGCGGCGGGTGGCTGCACCGAGTTCGAACGCATAGGCGCAGTGCGTCGCTGCATCGTCCAGCACTGCGGTGAGCGCTGCGCCGCGCTGTTGCGTGTTCCAGTCGGCCGGAAGAGTCAGCTGCAGATCGCCGGCGGCCTGCGCCTGTGCAAGCGTGCCGCGCGTACACGGCTCACCACGCTGTAGTACCGGTGCGCTCACTGCGGCGCGATGGATGGTCCAGCCCATCCGTCGCAGCAGGGCTTCCACGCAATCCGCGCTGGCGGCGTGCGCAGCCTGGCTCGGAGCGGCATCGACAACCTGCAGCAACTGCCCCGCCAGCAAGGCACTTGCACACGCAAGCAAAGCAAGTCGGAGCAGACGTGCTGGCCGTGGCGGCATCGGCGCCGCTGGTGATCGCGATGGCGAACTGCGGTGCGCGTGGACGACACTCATCGATGACATACGCAATGAACTGTTGGCACGACCCCACTCTCAGACGTAGAAAGCCCCGGCTTGGCCGGGGCTCGCAAGGTTCAATTCAGACCAATCGCAGTACCGCCTCAGCGACGTTCGCAGACACGCTCGACCTGGCGATTGCCATTGGCTTGCTGGCGATTGCCTTGAATGGTGCGACCTGCAGCACCACCGGCCACCGCACCTGCCACAGTTGCCAACTTCTTGCCGTTACCGCCGCCAACCTGGTTGCCCAGCAGGCCACCGATTGCAGCGCCGGCCAGCGTACCGCCGATGCGGTTCGGGTCGGTCGAGTTCTTTTGTACTTCGACATTGCGGCAGCGCACGCGGGTGCCGTCATTGAACCTGCGACCTTCGTCCGCTTCCGAATAGCGCTGCTGATGCGAGTAGTTTTGAGCCTGGGCGAAGGTGCTCGTCGCCATCAGGCCGATCAGGGACATACCCAGCAGGGAGTTGCGCATTTTCATCGTTGTTCTCCACGTTTCTCGCCCGCTCGGCGAGGCATGGGCGCACTCTGGCCGCTGGGTCGAGAACACAACGTGAAGCGCACGCCTGGCTATTCAGGCTTTAGAGCGGAGCGTGAACCGCGTCGTCACGGCTGTTTGGCCGGTTCGCTCTGCGGCACCTTCGCCGGTGCCGATGGCGGGTTCTGCGCTTCGACCGGCAATGGCGCCACCGGCGGCTGGGCAACCGTTGCGGGAGCCGCCACAGCGGGCGCAGGCTGCGCCGGGGTCGGGGTAGTTGCGGCAGGGGTGGCCGGAACCGCAGCTGCCGGCACTGGTGTCGCCGCATGCGCGGGTGCGGGCGTGGGCGCCGTACTCGCGGCAGCAGGCAACGCTTCGGTGACCTTGGGGAGATACGAATTCAGGCGTTCAAAAAAGCGCTTGTAGAAGGCCGCATCCTGCACCGTGGTGCTGGACACGCGCACCAGCGAATCGCCACTGCTACCGACCGGCAGCGACACCGACCCCAGCATGCCCACGCCTACGCTAGCCGAGGTGGAGCTCTTCTTCAGTGCGTAACGGTCCTGCAGCGCGCTCACGAACACCTGCGCCTTGCCGCCGTCTTGGCTGGCGCAGGAAATGCGCAGATTGAGTTGTTCGCTCTGGTCTGCTTCCTTGAGCTGGAAGTTCTTGCTGCCCTCCACCGCTGCAGCATCGGCGCGCGTGACGGCGTAGCCCTGACTCAGCAGCACGCGTCGCGCCGCCTCGCAGGCTTGCGGCGAACTGGCCGCCACGCTGCGCGAATAGGTGTCATCGGAATTGAACGACTCGCGCATCAGCATCGTGTCGCCCTTGCTGCCGCCGCAGCCCGCCAGAGTTGCCAGCGCGCCAAGCAGTGCGCCGCGCGCGATCAGGGAAGAACAAGACATGGGGAGATTCCGGCATCCAAAACCGGCACAGAGCATAGCGGCAACCCATGTGCGCGCGGCGTCGGCTTGCCCGATCAGGGCAACGGCGGTTCATCCACTGGCAATTGCAGGTCTACCTGCAGACGGCTGCCACCGGCACCGATGCGCTCGGCGCGCAGGTAGTGGTGCGCGCGCACCATCGCCAGTGCCACCGGCGCACGGCACGGTTCGCCCCACAGGCTCAACGCGAAGCCCTACTGCTGCAGCCAGAGGGTGAGGCGGTCCCACAGCGCTTGTTCGCCACGCAGCATCAAGTCCAGATCGGCCGGGCCTTGGGGCACCAGGGTCGGCGACGCCAGCCAGCGCGCGTAGCTGCCATGCACCACTACCGGCAGGCCCTGTGCCTGCACCGCCTGCAGCAATTGCGCGTCCTGCTGCAGATCCAGCCGGGCACGACAATGCTGAAAAATCAGCGCGTATTCGTGGCTGCGATTGCTCTGTGCAGCGGCATGCGCCAGCGCTGCGCCCGGACGCCGATAGCACAGCACCCGCTCCTCGCGCAGGGTGAACAGGCTGACCAGGATGCGGCCCAGATCCCAGGCCTGCGGAATCACGCGGCCGCCGACCACCACGTTCTGCAACATCGCCACGCCCACGCCTTCGGGCCGCATCTGCTTGCGCAGCGCGTGGAAGACCGCACGCATGCCGGTCAGATAGCTGGCGTAATCGCTGCTCGCGTAAAGCTGCCCAGGCGGCACGTCGCCATGCCAGTGGCAGCCGAAATACGGCACGTTGGTCAGACACAGGTCGATCGGGGCCGCCGGCGCGATCTCGGCCAGGTTGCCGACCACCACCGGCGCTTCCACCGCATGCCGCGCCAGACGCGTGCGTGCCAACTGCGCGCGTGCCTGATCGATTTCCATGCCATGCGCGTTGCGGCCTTCCAGCGCGGCCGCCAGCAAGGTGCTGCCAAAGCCACAGAACGGGTCGAACACCTGCTCGCCCGGCCGGCTGAAATGGCGCACAAACGGGCGCATCTGATTGACCCAGCCACAATCGCGCACGCTGAGCGGGTCGGCCGCGCGCAGATCGTCGGGCAGCGCCCAGGCGGCATCATCCGGGGCCGGCGTCCACCAACTGCGCTGATCGAACTCATCAATCGGCGGGCTCCCACAGCACATCGGCATCCGGGTCCCAGCCCGCACAGAGACGGCCGTTGGCGAAGAACACCAGCTTGTCCAGATCGCCGGTCGCGTGGCGCGCATGCATCGCGGCGTAGTCGGCGCTTTCGAAGACCACCTGCAAGCCCGCCTGGTCGCGCAGCCGCACATTCCAGAAATAATAGCCTTCGGTGAGACCATCGGGTTGCCAGCGCGACCACCAGGGCTGCTGCATGCACTGGTCCAGCAACGTGTCCACGCCGACGCGGTGCTCGCCGATGTAGCGCAGCGTGCCGTTGCTGCGATAGGCATCGTGCAACCGCGACAATTCCCGAAAGATCACCTGGCTGGCGCCACAGCGGCGCGCCCATGCGATGTATTGTGCAATGGCATCGGCATTGTCCACGCCACCGCGCTGCACGATGCAGACCAGTCGCAGCGGCAGCCGTGCTGCCAGCCGCTGGGCCGTGTGCACGAAGGTCGCTGCATCGGCGATGGGCTCGTCGGGGCGGAAACGCATGATCGCGTCGTTGCGCTCCTGCAGCGGATGGTGACGCGACAGCTCGACCCAGGACAGGCCGAAGTCGAACAGCGCATCGATCAACCGCGCACCGTGAGCACGCTCCAGCCCGGCGCCGTTGCTGTACAGCACGCGCTGCTCGACGCGCGGGCCGTTCGGCGTGGTTGCCAGGGTGTGCAGCAGGGACTGCAACCACGCTGCATCGTCGGTCATTTCCAGACCCGACAACGAATACGACCGTGGCACATCGCGCAGCAGCTGCAAGACAGCGCTCAACTGCTGGAAATAGGCAGGCCCAGGTCGCAACGTCGCTGCAGCACGACCGCCGCCGTGCTGCCGCAGATTTTCCGAACAGAACCCGCAGCGCGCCGAACACCGCCGCACCGAGGCATATGGGGTAAAGGTGATCGGCAACGCTGCGCGATACGTGCGCGCCCCGATGCGCAGCGCATGCCAGCGGCAGGCCTCGGCCTGCAGCGGTACGCGCCGCTGCAGGTTGGGTGCTGCGGCGCGCAGACGCGCCAGCAGCGCCGAAGCAGGCAACAAGGAAATGTCGTCGATGGAAGCGTGCATGGCGAACCCTGCGCGCCGCGCGTCAGCGACGCGCCGCGTTGGCACGCGCGCGCACCTGCTCCAACGTCCACTCCTGTTGCGACACGCCGTTTTCCCACACCGTCACCAACGCGTCCTCGCTGTCGGGGTAGGTGTCCACCTCATCAAGCAAAGCGCTGCGGTAGCTGCCATCGTTGCGGTTGCGCAGCAAGGTCAGGCGGCCGCGCTTGCTCTGCTTGCCCTGGTCGGTGATCGGGTCCTTGTAGACATCGACCCACTGCCCGTCCACGCGCACTGCCGAGCACTTCAACGCAAACTTCTGCGTGTCGCGGTCCACCTTCTGCAGCAACGCACCGCCCATACCGAAAGCGACATTGTCGGCGGCATAGCCGGCGGCGGTGATGCGCTCCAGGATCGCGCGCAGCGAGGTGGGGTTGATACCATCGCCCTGGATCACCCGCACGTGGTTGAGCACCTTGTAGCCCTTGCCATTGACCTGATGGCCGAACGCTTCGTCCAGCAACAGCAGGCACTGCTCGACCACGTCCACCGGGTCGCCCGAGTCCGGACGAATCACCACCGTTGCGCCGGAGGCGATCACTTCTTCGCGCAAGGTGGTGCCCCAATGCTCGGCAATGGCGCGGTAGATGTCGTAGCTGTCCGACACCACCGCCACGATGGAACCCGGGCGCGCGAACTGCCTCAGCATGTTGCGATACGCATCCACCTCGCGCTCGCGGCCCCAGCTGGTGATGGTGCTGTGCTCGGCAGCGGGAATCGAATATCCGGCCACCGGCGTGTGGTAATGCGCACGCTCCAGCAGCAACGCCGACAAGGTGTCGGTACCGAGAAAATTCACCAGATGCGCGGCACCACCCAATGCAGCCGAGCCAAGACTGGACACGCCACGCGCGCCAAAATCATGAAGTTTGAAAGGCAACTGCCCTTCCGGATCGTCGCTGGTACGCTCCAGATAATCGCGCACGATCTGCTTGACCTGCCAGCTCACCGTGGCCACCGTCACCGGGTACCACACGCGCAGCAACAGGGTTTCCAGATACGAGGGCACCCAGAACGCCTTGGCGTCGGTGGACTCGATGGTCATCAGCACGTTGTGCGTTGGCACCACCGCGCCCTCGGGCACCGCGCGGATGCGGATCGGCAACTGCCCGCCAAGCCGGTCGACGATATCGCGCCAGCCTGCCTCGTTGAATGGCTCGCCGTGCGCCGTCAGCAGCGCTTTCGCATCGTCGATGTCTGCATGCGTCACCGGCCGGTTGATCGCTTCTTTCAGGATCGACTGCAGACCGAAGAACACGGTCTGCTCGTAAAGCCCACCGCGCGATTCGACATAGAAAAACGACGCATCGGTGCCGGGCGGATATTGCAGCCAGTGACTGGCCTTGTAGCTATCGGTATTGAGCAGCAGGTTATCGAGGTAATGCATGACGGAAGCTCCTTCGCGTCGAATGAACCGGCGGTCTGTCCGCCGGCGGGAGGTCACGGTTCAAGCGGTCACGGCATGTGCGGCCTGGTGGCATCGCGGCAGCACGTCGTCGTTTGTGCGCGTCAGCCACGGCCCAGGAAGAATTCAAGAATATGCAGGTGGTCTTCGTACAGGCGTGGGCCCATCGCCATCACTTCGGCGATCGGAATCCAGCGCGCCTTGTCGGCATCGTCGCCACCGCGGACCGCAGGCAACTCTCCGGCCGGAAACTCGAAATGGAACGCATGGGTAATGGTGCGTCCGCGCTGGCTGCGCTCGGGATGATCGAAGACCTGCTTGCCACGTAACGAGCCCTTTAGCACCGGCACCGGCAACTTGAGCCGGGTTTCCTCGCGCAGCTCGCGCAGGCAGCAATCCAGCAGGCCTTCCTCCTGGCCGACGAAACCGCCGGGCAACGCCCACAACCCCTTGCCCGGTTCGGCGCGACGCCGCACCAGCAGCACATGCCCCGAATGCACCACGACCGCATCGGTAGTGACGAATGTCGGCGGATACGGCGCGTCGTTCCACGCGGCGCGGTATTGCTCGATGAAGCGGTATTCGGCCACCAGTTGCGCGTAGCTGGGCGAATTGCGCCAGAACCCTTCCAGCATGTCGTAGACGGGCACCGGCACATTACCGCGCAGCATCAACAAGCCGCCGTGGAAACCGATATCGCCGGCTTCGAACAGGTAGCGGCGCAATTCGGTGGCCGACAGCGTTGCGGTATGTTGCACGTCTTCCAGCGGCCACTGCGGAAACTCACGCAGGTAATAGCTGCTGGCATCCTTGTCCATGCCGATCAGGCCGATGTTTGCATCCAGCGTACCGCCATCGGCGTGCACCGCTTCGGCAACCTGCCGCTGCACTTCGGCAATCCACAGGCTTTCGTTGTAGAGATGGTCGCGTAGCGGCCGCACGAGCAGCCGCGCGGTTTCGTCCGGCAGCGCAGATTCGATCATCACCGCACGTTCGGCGACGGTCCAAGGATTGCGAATGGTGCGGGGCGTGTCGGCCGAGCCGATCAGCATGATGAGCTTTTTCGCCTTGCCCAGCGCGTGGCGGGCGACGGCGGCGTGGCCGTTATGAAAGGGCTCGAAACGCCCGATAAACACGAGATAGTCGTACGGCGTTGCCATGAGAATCCCTCACGGTTGAGTGGTGAGCTGGCAGTCTGTCCGCCGGCTTGATGTAAATGCTACGCCGATGCACGACGGCGTCAAGCGGCCGGCTGTCTTCGCTTCGGTAGTCATCGCCGTGACGCACCGGTCATCATCTCTGGCTAGACTCGGCGCTCTTGCTTCTTCAAGGAATTCCCCTGCATGCCACGCTCCATCGCGCAGGTGCTGCGCTGCCTTCTCGCAATCAGTGCACTGCTGTGCATCACCCTACCCGCGCTGGCTGTCACGCCGGTAGCGCCACTGCGGGTCATGTCGTTCAACGTGCGCGTGCCGGCCGATACCGATGGCGACAAACGCTGGCAAGTGCGCCGCGCTGCCATGGTCGCGTTGATCAAACAGACGCATCCGGACGTGTTTGGCACGCAGGAACTGGTGAGCGAACAGGCTGCCTTTCTGGCCGAACAGTTGCCCGACTACCGCTGGTTCGGCCAGGGCCGGCGCGGCGATGACAGCGACGAGCACATGGGCGTGTTCTACGACACGCGTGTACTGGAGGTGATGGAGTCGGGCAACTTCTGGCTGTCCGACACGCCCGAACGCCCCGGCAGCATCACCTGGGGCAATGTACTGCCACGCATGGCCACCTGGGCGCTGTTCGAGCGCCGCAGCGACAAGCGCCGCTTTTACCTGTTCAACACGCACTTTCCGTATCGCGATGAGGACGAGCCCGCCCGCGAGCGCAGCGCGCGCCTGATCCTGTCGCGCATCGCGCAGTTGCCTGCCACTATCCCGGTGGTGCTGACCGGCGATTTCAACAGCGACCCGGACAAAATCACCTACCCCACGCTGACCGCAGTACTTCGCGATGCACGCGCACAGGCCAGCAAGCGCAGCGGGCCGGAAAACACCTTCCAGGATTTCACCACGCACCCGACCCGACGCATCGACTGGATCCTGTATCGCGGATTGCGTCCTTCCCGCTTTGCGACCCTGGACGATCGTCCCGGCGGCATTCTGCCGTCGGACCATTACCCGGTGATGGCCGAGTTCGACTGGCCACGCTGAGAACCACGCGCAAGAGCCATTGGCCGGCAGCCAGCGCGCGTGCCTGCGTTGACACGGCCACCCGATGCACGCAGCGCTGCGGCGATCAAGCTGGATAAATGCCGGCGTTCGCGGCGCTGGCCTGCAGCCATTCCAGCAAGGCCTGCAGGGTGGCCGAAGGGCCGTCGCGCCAGATGATGGATAGCTCGCGCCGGGCCCAGGTTTCCTCAGCGGCACCGCCGCCAGCTGCTGGCTGACACTGGAGCACGCCAGCGCCGCGTGCGGCACGATGGCCACGCCCACGCCGCGTGCCAGCATGCGGCACAGCGTGTCGATACCCGGCGCGCGCGGATGCGCAGCTGCACGCCGGCCCGCGCCAGATGAGTCCTCAGGTGGCGCTGCAAGGCGTTGTCGGCCGATAACGCCAGCAATTGCATCGGCGCGATATCGGCCAGGCGCAGGCTGCCTGCGCTGGCAAGCCGATGGCTGGCGGCCACCGCGACCACCAGGCGGTCCTGTCGGAACGGACGCCGCTGCAGGCCGGTGAAGTCGACATGCCCGGCCACCACGGCCAGATCCGCACGTTCATCGCGCACGGCGTCGGCAGCCTCCTCGCTGCCCCATTCGGCCAGGGTCAGGTCCACCCGTGGATGGGTCAGCAAAAAATCCGCAACGCACTCGGGCAGCCATTCGGACAGTGCGGCGGTGTTCGCGGCCAATCGCAGGGTGACCTGTCCACCAAGTCCGTAATCGCCAAGCTCGCTGCGCATGGCCTGTTCCTGCCGTGCCAGTACCCGTGCATGCCGCAGCAGGACCTGGCCGGCGGCGGTGAGCGTCACGCCCCGCCGGCCACGCTCGAACAGGGCCGCGCCGACCTGCAACTCCAGCGCGCGAATACGCGCACTGGTAGCCGCCAGCGACAGCGCCACGCGGTCGGCGCCAGCGATGATGCTGCCGGTGTCGGCCACCGCAACAAAGATCCACAAGTCGGTGAATTCCACCTGCATCTGCACCTCCAAACAAAGACAGCTTGCCGGACACCGCTACCGCACCGATCCTGCCCCCATGAATGAAGACCTCTCGCAGCTGGTCATGGTTGCCGCGGTATTCCTGCTAGCTGGCGCGGTCAAAGGCGTGGCCGGCATGGGGCTGCCCACCGTGGCAATGGGTTTGCTGGGGCTGTGGCTGCCGCCCAGCCAGGCTGCCGCGCTGTTGGTGCTGCCTTCGTTGGTGACGAATCTGCACAGGCCTGGGGGCCCGCTGCGACCGTGTTGTTGCGGCGTCTGTGGCCGCTGTTGGCCATGGTGGTGGCCGGCACGTGGTTGAGTGCCGGATTGATGATTGGCGGTCATCCGCGCTACCTGCGCGGCGCGCTTGGGGTCTTGCTGGTCGCCTACGCCCTGCTTGGGCTTGCGCGCCGCCAGTGGACCCTGCCGCCACGTCATGGGCGCTGGGGCAGCCCGCTGATCGGCTTGGTCGGTGGCCTGCTCAATAGCGCTACCGGCGTGCTGGTTCTCCCGATGGTGCCGTACCTTTCTGCGCTGGGTCTGCCACGCGAGCTGTTGATCCGCGCACTGGCCGCGTGCTTCGGTACGGCAACGCTTGCGCTGGCCACGGCGCTGGTCTGGCATGGCGGCGTGCCGCTCTCGGCCGGCCTGCCATCGCTGCTGGCGCTTTTCCCTACGGCAGTTGGCGTATGGGCCGGCACGCGGGTGCGACGCCGCATCTCTCCCGAGGTATTCCGTCGGATATTTTTCGGCACCTTGCTGCTGCTCGGCCTGCAGGCCTGCTGGCAGGCGGTTGCCTGAGACGCCGCCCGCGCAGCCACGGTAGTGCCGAAAAGAAAACGCCACCGGCAAGCGGTGGCGTCCATGCAGTCGATCGGCAACCTGAATCAGTCTGCCCAACGTCCAGGTGCGGTCGACTTGGGCAGCACCTGCGCCGACAACGGCTTGTCCTGCGAAAGCAAGCTCAGCGCATCGGCCAGGATGGCCGCCGACTCATGCAGCAGCGGATCCGGACGCTTTTCGGCGGCCTTTTCGCGTGCAGTGTCCTTGACGATGTCGCGCTCGTTACCAGTTAGGCCGTCGTCGCTGTCCTCGGCAAGCGGATCCAGCGGCAGGCCAAGCTGCTTACGAATCTGCTGGCGATCCTTGCGCTGCTGATCCTGCTTCTGTCGCTCGGCAACGCGCTCGGCCTCATTCAACGAAATGTACTTCTTGGCCTTTTCGTCGCGGAACTGCTTGACGTCTTCTTCCCACCACTGGAATTCCTTGTCGGTGGCAATGCGCGCAGTGTGCAAGGACTGCAACTTGGGCAGCAGTGGTGCGAAGTTGCCGTATTGGGTATGCGGGGCAGCGGCGATGCGCGTCCACGGCAATGCATTGTCGTACGTGCTCTCACCGAACTCGGTGGCATCCACGCTGGCCGGGAAGGCGATATCCGGCACCACACCCTTGTGCTGGGTGCTGGAGCCGCTGACGCGGAAGAACTGCGCGATCGTCAGCTTGACCTGCCCATACCGCTGCCCTTCGGCAGCAGGCCAGCGATCCAGGTCGACGATGTTCTGCACGGTGCCCTTGCCGAAGCTGGTTTCGCCGATCACCAGACCACGCCCGTAATCCTGGATCGCACCGGCGAAGATCTCCGAAGCCGACGCCGAGCCGCGGTTGATCAATACAGCCAGTGGGCCCTCCCAGGCGACCTTGGGATCGCTGTCGCCATTGACGGTGACGCGGCCGCCGGATTCGCGTACCTGCACGACCGGCCCCTGCTCGATGAACAAGCCGGTCAGTTCGATCGCCTCGTCGAGCGAACCACCGCCGTTATTGCGCAGGTCAAGCACCACGCCATCGATCTTGTCGGTCTTGAAGCCGGCCAGCAGCTTGGCAACGTCGCGCGTGGCCGAGGCATAGTCGGTCGCGTTGCGGCGCCGGCCTTCGAAATCCTGGTAGAAGCCCGGCAGCTTGATGATGCCGATGCGGCGCTGCGGCTCGCTGCCGGTCGCCGGCAAGGTGATGGTTTCGCCCTTGGCAGCCTGCTCGGCCAGACGCACCTTCTGACGGGTCAGGGTCACCGTGCGGTGCTTGCCATCGATGCCCGACTCGGCCGGGATGTACTCCAGGCGAACCAGGGTGTCCTTGCTGCCGCGGATCTTCGCCACCACGTCATCGATGCGCCAGCCGATCACATCTTCGATCGCGCCGTTCTTGGCCTGCCCAACGCCGACGATGCGATCGCCCGGCTTGAGCGTGCCATCTACCGACGCCGGACCGCCCGGGATCACCTCGCGGATCACCACCATGTCGTCCTGCTTCTGCAGCTGCGCACCAATGCCTTCCAACGACAGCGACATCTGCTGGTTGAACGTTTCGGCAGTGCGCGGGGTGAAGTAATCGGTATGCGGGTCGACGGCATTGGTATAGGCGTTGACGAAGAACTGGAACACGTCTTCGCCCTTGAGCTGCTTGACCGAATCGGCCAATGCCACATACCGCTTGTCCAGCGTCTTGCGGATGTCGTCGGGCTTCTTGCCGGCCAGTTTCAGGCGCAGCCAATCGTTCATCACCGACTGGCGCCACAGTACGTCCAATTGCTTGTCGTCCGCAGCCCACGGCACGTCCTTGCGGTCGTACTCGAACTTGTCGTTCCCGCTGAAATCGAAGTCCTGCTTGAGCAGGTCGCGCGCGTACTTGACGCGTTGATCGACGCGCTTCTTGTACACCGCAAACACCTGGAACGCCGGCTCCAGGTTGCCGCCACGCAACGCGTCGCCCACACCGGCCTGGAGCGGCGCGAAGCTGTCGATATCGGCCTGGGTGAAGAACTGTTTGCCGCCGTCCAGCGTTTCCAGGTAGCGCTTGAACACGTCCTTGGACATCGCCTCGTCCAGCGTGCGCGGCCGGTAGGCGTAGCGGCTGTCGGAGAGCAGGCCGTAGACGAGTTTGGTGGCCGTCGCCTGGTCGGGCGTGGCAGCGGCCGGCAGCGCAGTATCGGCGCGTGCGAGCAAAGCCATCGGAGTGGTCAACACCAGCGCCAGCAGGCCGGCCTTCATGCACGAAGAAACGTTGTAGGTCATCGAATGGCTCTCGGCACGGGGCCGACGAAAGAAAGGCGGTGAACGGATCGGACAGCATGACAGTGCCGAAAGTTGCTGGCGTTGTCATCCACTGGCTGAATCAGCCTAGCGCCGGGCCCGTAGCAGATTGTGAACGGGACCGTACCTTGCGCCTGCACGCCGCATGGGCCAGAGACGACACAGCCCCGCGCGATGCACGGGGCTGTCGTTGATTGGCATTGCGATGTAAGCGGCCGAAGAACGCCGCAACTGGTCGATCATTGGTCTACCGACACCAGCGGGACCTGCCCGAGTCGAACACACCTAAACCGCGGGGCTGGTTCGAGCATCGATCGCAGACACGCCCCGGCAGTCGCCCGATCGTCTGTTGCCGACTCAGGCGGCGACGCCAGCGCCTGCAGCCTGCCGATCGGCGTGATACGAAGAACGCACCATCGGGCCCGAGGCGACATGACTGAAGCCCAGCGCGTTACCGTAGTCTTCCAGCGCCTTGTATTCCTCCGGTGTCCAGTAACGCATCACCGGATGATGGTGCGGCGTCGGCTGCAGATACTGGCCGATGGTGATCATGTCCACATCGTGCGCGCGCAGGTCGCGTAGCGTGACCTGCACCTGCTCCATCGTCTCGCCCAGCCCCAGCATGATGCCGGACTTGGTGGCGATGGACGGATGCTGCGCCTTGAAGCGCTGCAACAGCGTCAGCGACCACTGGTAGTGCGCGCCGGGGCGCACATTCGGGTAAAGGTCTGGCACGGTTTCGATGTTGTGGTTGAACACGTCCGGCGGGCTTAGCGCCAGGATTTCCAGCGCGCGGTCCATGCGGCCCTTGCCGCGGAAATCCGGGGTCAGGATTTCGATACGCGTGTTGGGCGAACTGGCCCGGATCGCCGAAATGCAGTCGACGAAATGCTGCGCGCCACCGTCGCGTAGATCGTCGCGGTCCACGCTGGTCACCACCACGTACTTCAGGCCCATGTCGGCAACGGTGGCGGCCAGGCTGGCCGGCTCGCTCGCATCAGGCGGCTTGGGCCGGCCATGTGCCACATCGCAGAATGAGCAGCGCCGCGTGCACACCTCGCCCAAAATCATGAAGGTCGCGGTGCCGTGGCTGAAGCATTCGTGGATGTTGGGGCAGCTGGCTTCTTCGCAGACCGTGACCAGGCGGTTTTCGCGCAGCTTGGCCTTGAGGTTCTGCACGGCATTGCCGGACGGAATCCGTACGCGGATCCACGACGGTTTCCGCAGTACCGGCACATCGACGAACTGCACCGGCGAGCGATTGATCTTGTCGCCACCGATCTGCTTGACGCCGGTCTGCAGCGGCGCAGGCGCGGCGGTGTCGCCGGAGACGACCTGCAAGGGAATGGAACGGGCGATAGGCTGGGTCATGACGATACGGGCGCTCAGGCCGGAAGCGAAAGGTCGGGCAATGCGGAAACGGGCTGCAGCACGAGGCCGAACTGGCGCGCCAGCTGGTCGAGCAGCACCGCCTTGACGGCATCCATCCCGGAGGGGCCGCCCAAGTCTAGCACCGAGGTCATCTGCAGCCCCTGGTAGCCACATGGGTTGATGCGGTGGAACGGTTCAAGGTCCATCGCCACGTTGAACGACAACCCGTGGAAGGTGCAGCCACGCCGCACGCGAATCCCGAGCGCGGCGATCTTGGCCCCGCCCACATACACGCCAGGGGCACCGTCACGGCGCTCGGCCACGATGTTCCACTCATCCAGCGTATCGATGAGCGCCTGCTCGACCTTGCACACGTAATCGCGTACACCGATCTTCAGCCGACGCAGGTCCAGCAGCGGGTACACCACTAATTGGCCAGGGCCGTGGTAAGTGACCTGCCCGCCGCGATCGACATGCAACACCGGAATCTCGCCCGGTGCCAGCACATGCTCGGGCTTGCCGGCCTGGCCCAACGTAAATACCTGCGCATGCTCGACCACCCAGACCTCATCGGCCGTGTGCTCATCACGCGCATCGGTGAAACGCTGCATTGCACGCCACACGGGCGTGTAGTCCTGCTGGCCGAGGTCGCGTAATTGCGCAGGCAGGCCAGCCGTAGAGCTGCTCACACGCTCGGCCGCTACAGCGTCCACTTCACTTCCGGATGATCGCGCAGCGCCTGGTGTGCAGCCTCGAACTGCGCGCGGCTTTCGGCGCGGAAGCCGATCTTGACCGAGACATACTTGCCGTTGGAAGAATGCTTCCAGCTCACGCTCTCCTGCAAGAGCTCCACGCCGGTGGCGGCAAGCAGGCGCGGAAGCTCGGTTTCCAGCCCACGCTCAGCCGTGCCCATGGCGCTGAGCTCGAAGGTGCCGGGAAACTGAAAGCCGTGATCGGGGTTGTCGGTGCTGATATCCATCCGCCCATTATCGGGCCGGCGATGGGCAAACCCAAGCCTCTGCAAACCGATCGACTCCCCTGGCTCGTCTGTAGCGTCACCATGCGAGCGGCATCGCGCTTTCCGAAAATGTGACGCAACCGACCGCAGCCATGGGCGGTTGGCGACGCGGTCGCGAACCCAAGCGGCAAAGGTTGCAGGCACGACCGCGCACTTCACATGGCGCAGCAGAAGACGTAGGCATTTTTCCTCCATCCAGCTCTCCTGCCCAGCCCCTCCATGCTCCGACCGCGCGCGTTGTCTGCTGCCTTGCTGCTTTGTCTTTCCGGGCTGTCGCTGCCGGCCCTGGCGGCGGATCAGTGCGATTCCAGCCGTCTTGGGCGCACGCCGCCTGCGGTGAACTTCCGTGTGGATAACGACTTGTTCGGCGGCGAAGATCAGGATCAGGGATATTCCAACGTTGCAGTGCTGACGCTGGTGTCGCCCAATCTGGTCGATTACACCGACAACCCGTGCCTGCCGCGGACTGCGCGGTGGGTCAACAGCTATCTGGAGCGGCTGCACCCGGGCGAGTTCGACCAGCAGAACATGGTGTTTTCGATCGGCCAGGCGATCTTCACCCCGACCGACTACACCCGCCGCGACATCATTCCGGACGACCGCCTGTATGCCGGCATCCTGCTGGCGAGCTTCGGCTACAACGCGCGTAACGATGCGCATCTGCGCACCACGCAGCTGCAGGTCGGCGTTGTCGGTCCGTGGGCGTTCGCGAAGGAAGCGCAGGATGCGATCCACGATGCGCTTGGGGACGAGAAATTCCAGGGTTGGGACAACCAGCTGCACAACGAGCCGCTGATCAACCTGGTGCACGAGCGCATGCATCGCTGGCCAGCCGATGCCAGCGGCAATGCCGGTGGGTTCGGCTGGGATTTCATTTCGCATTGGGGCGGCGCGATCGGCAACATGGCCACGCACTTGAATGCCGGCGGCGAGGCCCGCTTTGGCTGAAAACTGCCGGATGACTTCGGCAGCACCCCCACCCGACCCGCGGGCGAAAACACCGCCCCCAGCCGGCTCGGGCGTGCCAGCGGTTGGTCCGGCCACCTGTTCGTCACCACCGACGCGCGCTGGGTGATCCGCGACATCACGCTGGACGGCAACACCTTCCGCAACAGTCACAGCGTGGACAAGCGGCCGTTCGTCGGCGATGTGGGCTACGGCCTGGCGGTGATGTACGGCCGCTGGAAATTCGCCCTCGCCCGCTACCAGCGCACCCGCGAATTCAAGACCCAGCGCGAAACGCCGGTGTATGGCAGTTTTACGATCAGTCGAATGCTCTGAGAGGTGGGATTGGGGAGTCGGGATTGGGGAGTCGTAGGAGCGGGCTGCTGGCGATTCGCTGCTGCTCTGGCTTTTACCAATCTCGAATGCCGAATCCCCAATCCCAGCAAAGAAAAGGCCGGCTTTCGCCGGCTTTTTCTTTGGATCACTCCGATTCCCACCACATCCAGAACGCATCCCGGAGGCGCTTAAAGAATCCACCCTCTTCGACGGCGTTGATGGCGACCAGCGGGGCCTGGGCGATGACCTTGCCGTCCAGGCTGACCTTCACGGTGCCAACCTGCTGGCCCTGCTTGATCGGTGCCTGCAGGTTCTTGGGCACTTCCATGCTGGGCTTGAGGTCGTTGTAGCGGCCGCGCTGCAGGCTGACCAGCAGCGGCTGTGCCACGCCGAGCTGCACTTCGTCCTGCTGGCCCTTCCAGACCTTCTGCTTGGTGACGACCTTGCCAGGCGCGTACAGGCTGTGGGTTTCGAAGAAGCGGAAGCCCCAGTTGAGCAGGGCCAGGCTATCGGTGGCACGCTGTTCTTCGGAGCTGTCGCCCATCACCACCGCGATCAGGCGCTGGTCGCCACGCTTGGCCGAGCTCAGCAGGCAGTAGCCGGCTTCAGAGGTGTGACCGGTCTTGATGCCGTCCACGGCCGGGTCGCGCCACAGCAGCCGGTTACGGTTGCTCTGCTTGATGCTGCCAACCTGGAATTCCTTGATCTTGTTGTAGGCGTAAGTCTCCGGGTAATCGCGCACCATCGCGCGGCCCAGCATGGCCAGGTCGTAGGCGGTGGAGTGATGCCCTTCGGCGCTCAAGCCGTGCGCGTTGACGAAGTACGAATCCTTCATGCCGATCTTGGCGGCATAGCTGTTCATCAGCGAGGCGAAGGCTTCTTCGCTGCCGGCCACATGCTCGGCCAGCGCGATGGCGGCATCGTTGCCGGACTGAATCGCCATGCCTTTTTCCATGTCTTCCAGACGCGCCGTCTGGTTGACCGGGAAGCCGCTGTAGCTGCCGTCGGTGCCCGCGCCGCCTTCGCGCCAGGCGCGTTCGCTCATCATGACCTGGTCGTCGCGCTTGACCTTGCCGTTCTTGATCTCGGCGGCGACCACGTAGGAGGTCATCACCTTGGTGATGCTGGCCGGCGCCAGTTGCTGGTGGATGTTTTCACCGGCCAGCACCTGCCCGGTAGCGTAGTCCATCAGGATCCAGGACTTGGACACGGCCGGTGCGGGCGCCGGGGGCACCGGCAAGGCGGCCGGGGCGGCAGCCGCGGCAGGAGTCGGCTGCGGCGCAGGTGTCTGGGCGCAGACCAGGCCGAAGGCAAAGGTGGCCACGGCAGCGGCGGCGAAGCGGAATTTCATTGAAGAACGACTCCTGACGGGCCCGAAAACTGGGCAATGCGAAATTGTAAGGCGCCACGGCGATCAGGGCGACGCGTTGCAAGATGCGAGCGCTTGCGCAGTTCAGCGATGGCGCCACGCTCGCGGCGCCTGAGGCGAGCTGCCGGAGGCGCCACGCACTGCTTAGGCGTCGCTTGAGCGACCTTGGAACAGGCTGTGGCGCTCCGCGGTTGGCTGGATGCAACAGCGCGATGGGTATCGAAGTGCACGAGACATATCGATTTCGGCCTTGGCCGCGCCCGCGCTGCGGAGATGCAATGTCCGCCAGCCAAATCTGGCTCGCCCCAGCCGTTCCGTCAAAGCCGATGCAGCCGGCGCGCGAGCGCCTGATGCGCTGGTGGCTGATTGGCTAACGGAATCACCGGCTCTTGCGCTTGACCACGATGACCTGGGTAGCTGGCGCGCGAACGACTCATGCGCTCGCGCTTAATTAGCTGACGCAGTAACCGACTCGCCCGCCGCTAATTGGCCACGATCTGCGGGCGACCGAAACCGAGACCGGCGATACGCTGGGCAATCTCCGAGGCATTTGCATAGTCGCGTGCATTCACGCGTAACCGCCACAGCGTGCGGCCGCCACTGACGATGTCGCTGACGCTGGCGCCGGCAATCCCGGCCGCGGCCAGTTGCGACAGTGCGCGATTGGCGTTTTCGCGGCTGGCGAAACTGGCGACCTGCAGCAGGATGTCGCCGAGCGCAGCTTCGGCCACGCTGGGTGCCTTGGCGGGCGCTGGCTCGGCCTTGAGGTGGCGCGAGGCAGTGCTTTCGGACGGCTTGACCGCCGCAACCGCAACTGGCGGCGCCACGGCGGGTACGGCCGCAGACGCTGACGCGGCCGGCCGCGGGGCCGCAGTGGCTGGCCTGCCGGTGGCCACACGTACGCCCTGCGCCTTCATCCAGGCATCGAAGTTGTCGGCGTTGCCGGGTTGGCGCGAGTCTGCAACGCGGTAACGCCAACGCTCGCCGGCCGCAGTGACCTGCGCGCCGGCAGTGGATGTCGCGGCGGACGTGGCAACCTCCGCGCCGGCACCGGTGGCCACTGCACGCGGCGGCACGGTGCGGGTGGGCAGGCGCTGCACCAGGTCATCGATCTGACTGGCGCTGGCAGCCGGCCGCGCCGTGGCCACGGCGGTACTCACCGGTGCCTGGCCACTGCGGCGCTTGGCGAGCAGATTGCCGTTGTCGGCTTCGGTCAGGCCGCGGACTTCGACATTGCCGGTGCCCTTGTCGGTGATGCCCAACTTCACAGCCGCGGCGTAGCTCAGATCGATCACGCGGCCGTCGTGGAATGGGCCGCGGTCGTTGACGCGCACCACCACCGACTGGCCGGTGTCGGTGTTGGTGACCAGCGCAAAGCTGGGCAGCGGCAAGGTCTTGTGCGCAGCCGTGAAAGCGTACATGTCGTAGACCTCCTTGTTGGAGGTCAGCCGGCCATGGAACTTGTTGCCGTAGTAAGAGGCGGTGCCGCGTTCGACATAGTCGCCGGGGTTGTCCATCACCACATAGCGCTTGCCCAGCACTTCGTACGGCGAACGATTGCCCACCGCCGAGCGCGGCTCGTTGGTGACCAGCGGCTCGGGGATGCAGGCCACATTGGGCACATGATCGGGCGTGGAGTCTTTCACGCCGGGCTTGTACAAGCCGCCAGCGGTGTAGTCGCCGCGCGTGGACGGATCTTCCTTGGCGGGCGCATACGGCGAGGTGGACGGGCAACCGGTGGCGACATACGCCGGCCCCTTGCCTTCGACCTTCACCCCCTTGATCGCGCCGCTGCCGTTGCCGCCGGCGGTCTTCTTCGGTGCGCTGCTACAGGCCGCCAGGCCAAGCATCAGCGCCATCGGGATCAGCCACTTGGGGCCTGCAATGCTGTTCATGCCGGGGGTAACTCCTTGCCGGCGATGGCCTCGGACAGCTGGAACACGGCCATCGCATACATCTTGGAACTGTTGTAACGGGTGATCGCGTAGAAGTTCTGGAAGCCCAGCCAGTACTGCTTGCCGTTGGCGTCGTCCAGGCTGATCGGGGTGGCGGTGCTGCCGGCCACCACCGGTGCGCTCGGGTGATATCCGCGCGCCGACAGGTCCGACAGCGTGTACACCGGCGACCAGTCGGTGGGATTGAATTCTTCGTGCCCGGCGGCCAGCGTGGCCGGTACCGCGACCTGCCCGCCACGCACCCAACCGCCCTTCTTGACGAAGTAATTGGCGATCGAGGCGAACACGTCGTTGTAGTCGGTGAACAGATTGCGCTTGCCGTCAGCATCGCCGTCCACGCCGAACTGGCGATAGCTGGAGGGCATGAACTGGCCCATGCCCATTGCGCCGGCATAGCTGCCGATCAGGGTGGTGACGTCGAGTTGTTCTTCCTTGCCCAGCGCGAACAGCTGGCCGAGTTCATCGCGAAAAAATAGTTCACGGCGCACTTCGCGTTCGAGCGTGGCCGGGTCGCCGCTGCGCGGATAGTGGAACGCCAGCGTGTATAGCGCGTCCAGCACGCGGTATTTGCCGGCGTTGCTGCCGTAGCTGGTTTCCACCCCGATGATGGCGACGATGACCTGTGCCGGCACACCGGTGGCGGCCTCGACCTTGCTCAACTCGGCGCGGTGTTCGGCGAGAAACTGGCGGCCGCCGTCGATGCGCGCCTGGGTGATGAACATCGGCCGGTATTCGTTCCACGGCTTGACCCGTTCGGCCGGACGCGACATCGCAGTGACAATGGCGTCCTTGAATTGCGCCTGCGCCAGTACCGCTTCGATCTGCGCGGCATCGATGCCGTACTTGGCCGAGGTGTCGCGCACGAAGTTGGCGCGGGCAATTTCGAACGGTACCGGGGTCAGGTCGACTGGCGGAAGCGCAGGGGCCTCGGCGGCGGCGCTGGCTGGCGGCGCTGACGCCGAAGGCACAAGCGGCGGCTTGGCCGGCAGCGCGCTGGCAGCCCGCGGCGGGGACGGAGGGCTGGGCTGGGTCGCGCAGGCGACGAGGCCAAGGGTGAGCAGGCAGGTCAGGGGGCGTTGAATCATCGGCCGAGGGTAACAGACATCAGATGAACTTCTGACAATAAGGCCATGAAAACGAAGAACTTCGATCAATGTCAAGGCCCTCTGCAGCATGCCGCCTCCTCCACGGCGGACCGGCCGGTAGTCCGCGGCGGCAGCTGAAGAGCGCTTCCCAGGGTCTGCGGCTGGCAGGCGTCGCAACACCGCCGCCTTGCGCACCCAGAGGAGGCCGCTATCGTCGCATGGCCCTGCCGATCGGGCCGGGCCAAGCTCGGCGTCGGCATCCTTCTCGCGGGACACGGGCTGCGTTCCGGCAGCCGGCCTGCGCTGCTGCGCAATGAGCTTTCGTCAGCGACGCAACCGGCGAAGGCCGCGTCGCACCGCTCATAGATCGGGAAACTGCGAAGCGCCCGGGCAGGTCGGCACCGCACCGTCGAGCTGGACTGCATTGGTCACCACGTCGCTGCCGCTCGGCGTCAACGCGCTATTGCTCAGGCCGATCCGCGCATTGCTGGTGGTATTGCCGAGGTTGTCGGACGCCACGTTCGCCAGCACCAGATCGAGCGGAGCGCTCGCATCGGCGCCCTGCAGGACCCATCCCTTACCGCCGCGCCCGCCGACGCTGCGCAAGCCATCGACAACGATCCTGCGGAAGGTCGGGACGTTGCCGCTGCGGGCGCTGTCGTAGAACGGATTGATCACCAGCGGGCTACTCACTCCATACAGGCAGGTGTTGCGATAGGTCACCAGGTCGACCGCACCTCCCTTGGCCAGGCTCGTTTTGATGCGCAGCCCATTGTTGTCGGTGCTGCGATTGCCGTCGTCATCGGTGGATACGATGACGTTGTTGTCGACCAGCACGTTGCTGACACCGGACATCAATTCGCTACCGATCGAGATGCCGTGGGTGCCATAGAAGCGCGAATTCAGCACGCTGATATTGGCCGACCTGGAAGCAATGGTCTTGATTGCCACGCCGTCATCGCCGCTCATCACGTCGCTGTCCTGGATGGTGGCATTAAGCACACTGTCCAGGTCTAGCGCGTCGGTATTGGGACTGGTGGCCGGCGACTTCACGCGCACGCCCCAGATGGTCAGGCCGTCGACGATATGCGCAAAGAAATGGAAGGACGGTGCATTGACCAGGTTGATGTCGTAGAGCGTGAAAGCGCTGGCGTTCTGCAGCTTGACCAGGTCCGGGCTGTTCTGCACCTGGCCGGCGCTTTTGGCGGCCTCGCCGAACTCCCACCACGTGGTGGTCTTGCCCAGCATGGGCAGGTCGCCGCGGCCATCGATGGTGCCCTGGTGGCCATTGCGGCGCACCCCCATCACGCCAGATCGAGCGCCCTTGATGGCGATCAACGGCAGGCAGCCTCCGCTCCTGGAGCCTGCAGTACCGCAACCGCTGCCGTAGTCGGCCGGGTTGCGCGAGCCGTAGACGGTGACGCCTTGATCGACGACCAGTGTCACGCCAGCGGGGATCGACAACGGGCCAGTCAGAAAGGCGTCGCCGCTACCGGTGGTCAACCGCACGCTGCCGTGCATGCCGGCGCAACCGGTCAGCGCGGCCTGGATGGCCTAGGTATCGGGCGGCGCGCTTTCCAATGCCGGGTCGAATTGGCGATCGCTGGCGGTCCGACTGGCACGCAGCAGCTTGCAGGTGGCGGGAACGACCGGCTCGGACAGCGGACGGGAATCGCCGGTGGCGAGATCGATGACGGCGGCATGGCCGGCCAGCATCAAACAGGCACCGCCGATGGCGGTGGCGAGCAGTTTCATCAGGAAGATCACTCGAATGCTAAGGAACGTATCGCTTGCACGCCAGGATCGACACAGTCGCGCCAGCGCACGGACTCTATAAGCGCCCGGCGCATCTGGCTGCAGCGATGCGAATCGGCCACCGTGGCACCGAACCAGTTGCCCCCAGGAAGCAGGTCTTTACAGTCTCCTGCAAAACGCCAGACGCTGACGCGACGGCAAGGACGCTGGATCCAGAGCCCTCAGGTGGGACTGTTGATTCTCCGTCTGAAAGCCGACTGCCATCGCCGTCGATGCCGACTGAAGGGGCCATGGCGATGCACTGCATCTCCTAGGCGGCGCGCGGCCGACGATCACCGCGCTGGCTACCGCACAGGGATACGCTGCTGCGTGCCTTGCTCGACGTGACAGCGCTCAGCCACCGACACGCGCAGCAGCCCTTCCTGCCCTGGGCTGCCGCGTTGCCAGCAAAACGGGCGATGCGCAAATGGCATGGACATCTTCGAGCGCCTTATTTCAGTCGCTGCGAGCCTCGGTGCTTGAACAACATACGTTCGGGACGGCTCAGTAACCGTGCACCGGGCGATGCGACTTTACTGCCATGACCAAACCAAGGCCGGCCAGCAGCGACACCGCCGAAGTGCCGCCGTAACTCATCAGCGGCATCGGCACGCCCACCACCGGTAACAGGCCGGAAATCATGCCGCCGTTGACCAGCACGTAGACGAAGAACGCCAGGCCGGTGGCGCCGGCAACCAGGCGCGAATAAGCGTCACGCGCCTGCGAGGCGATCCACAGGCAGCGGCCAATGACGATCAGGTACAAGGTCAGCACGGTGGCCACGCCTATCCAGCCGAATTCTTCGCTGAGCACGGAGAACGCAAAGTCGGTGGTCTGTTCGGGAATGAAGTTCAGGTGCGATTGCGAGCCCAGACCCCAGCCCTTGCCGTTCAACCCGCCCGAGCCAATCGCGATCTTGGACTGGATGATGTTCCAGCCCGCGCCAAGCGCATCGTTCTCGGGGTTGAGGAACATCATGATGCGGTCCTTCTGGTACGGCCGCAGCAGCCAGAACCACGCCACCGGCGCAGCCACAGACACGCCGCCCACACCAACGGCCACCCACCACCACGGCAGGCCGGCCAGCAGCAGCACGAACACGCCGCTGGCAGCAATCAACACGCCGGTGCCGAAGTCAGGCTGCAACATGATCAGCGCAGTGGGCACGCCGATAATCACGCCGGTCACCAGCACGGTGGAAATGCGCGGCGGCAGCGGCATGCGGTGCAGATACCAAGCCGCCATCATCGGCAAGCTGATCTTGAGGAGCTCGGCCGGCTGCAGGTAGAACACTTTCAGATCCAGCCACTGCCGGCCGTATTTACCGGTGCCCAGCGCGAAGACCGCCAGCAGCGGCAGCATCGACAAGCCGTACACCCATGGTGTCCAGGCGCGCAGGCGCAGCACCGACATGCGCGAAATCCCCCACATCGCCGCCGCCCCGATGATGAAGCGGATGCCCTGCGCCAGCATCAGGTGTTCGCCATTGGCAGTGCCGCCGGCGCTCTTGAGCACCGACAGGCCGATGGCCATCAGCCCGCCCAGCGCCAGGCACAGCACCCAGTCCAGGCTGCGCGTGAAGCGCGCGGCCATGTCCACCAACCAGCGCAGGATGTCGCTCAATGGTCGGTCTCCTGCACCGCGTCCGGCACATCCGGCACGACCGGTTGCGCGGGGGTATTGGGGTCCAGCACAACGGCGCTCTGGCCGATCACCACCGGCAGTTCGTCCAGCGTGGCAGCGGCAGCGTCGCCGGCTGCGCGCGCGTCGGTGACGCCGGCTTCGAACTGATTGACGCCCACGGCGGTCATACCGAGCTCGCTGTCCAGCGGCTCCAGACCGGCGGGCATCTTGCCCAGCAGCCACGCATCGAAGATCTTGCGTGCGATCGGCGCCGCCGAGCTGGTGCCGAAACCGCCGCCTTCCACCGCCACCGCCACCGCGATGACCGGGTTGTCGGCCGGCGCGAAGCCGACGAACAGGCCGCGGTGGCGCAGGTGCAACGGCAGGCTGCGCGGATCCACCGCCGCCACGCCCTTGCGGCTGACCACCTGCGCGGTGCCGGTCTTGCCGGCCATCTGATACGGCGCACCCGGGGTGATCGCATAGCCGGTACCGCCCGGCCGCATGGTGTCCATCATGCCCTCGCGCACCACCTGCAGATGCGCCGGGTTCTGGCTGATCGGCTTGCCGGGCGGCTGGATCATCGGCTCCCAGGGATGATCGAAACCGGTGCGCTCTTCCAGCACCAGGTGCGGGCGCAACAGCAAACCGCTGGCAATCGCCGAGACGCCGCGCACCAGCTGCAGCGGCGTGACCTTCCAGTCACCCTGGCCAATGGCGATGTTGACCGTGTCGCCGGGATACCAGCGCTCCTTGCGCGTCTTGTACTTGTAGGCCGGCGACGGCAGGATGCCGCCGATTTCGCCCAGTAGATCCACCCCGGTGGGCTGGCCGAAGCCGTATTCGCCCATGTAGTGGTCGAAGCGCTCGATGCCCATGTCCACCGCCAGGCGGTAGTAATAGGTATTGACCGACTGCGCGATCGACTTGCGCAGGTCGGTCCAGCCATGCCCGCCGCGGTGCGAATCGCCCCACCCGCGGCTGACGCCGGGCAGGTAGAACATGCCGGTGGACAGCACCCGGTCCTCGGGCCGGCGCAGGCCGCTGTCCAGGCCGGCCAAGGCGATCAACGGTTTGAGCGTGGAGCCCGGCGCCACGCCACCGAGCACCAGCCGGTTGAACTGCGGCCGCGACGGGTTGTCGTTGAGCATCTTGAAATCGGTATGCGAGATGCCGTTGACGAACAGATTGGGGTCGTAGCTGGGCAGGCTGACCATGCCCAGGATCTCGCCGGTGCGCGGATCCATCGCAATCGCCGCGCCTTCGTGCTCGCCGAACGCGGCCACCATCGCGCGCTGCAGGTCGGCATCCACCGACAGCCGCAGGTCGGCACCGGACTGCGGTGCGACCCGGCCGACGGTGCGGATGGCGCGCCCCTGCACATTGGTTTCGACCTGCTCATACCCGACCTGCCCGCGCAGATCCTGCTCGTAGTAGCGCTCCAGCCCGGATTTGCCCATGTGGGTGAGCGCCGCATTGCCCTGGCCCAGCACCGCCAGGTCTTTTTCGTCGATCCGGCCCACATAGCCGATGATGTGCGCGAACAACGGGCCGTAGGGATAACGCCGGGTCAGGTACGGCTCCAGCTCCACGCCAGGGAAACGCCAGCGTTCCACCGCGAACCGCGCCATCTCTTCATCGCTCATGCGCAGCTTGAGCGTCACCGGCAGGAAGCTGCGGCGCGCGCGGCGCTCGCGGTTGAAGCGCTCCAGATCCTCCGGCGCGATCGGGATCACCTTGCCCAACGCGTCCAGCATGGCGTTCATGTCGGCGACCTTGTCGGGGGTCACGTCCAGGCGGAAGGCCGGCACGTTTTCGGCCAGCAGCCGACCGGTGCGGTCGTAGATCATGCCGCGCCCGGGCACCACCGGTTTTGGCTTGATGCGGTTAGCCTCCGAGCGCGTGGCGTAGACCTCGTGGTCGAGCACCTGCAGCTTGAAATACCAGCCGCCCAGGCCGACCAGGCAAATCACCACCATCGCAAAGCCCAGCACCGCGCGGCGGCGGAACTGTTCGGCCTCCGCATGCGGATTCTTGGGATGACGGCGCCCGTGCATGACTTACTTTTTGCTCCGCTTGCCCAGCCGCACCGCGTCCAGCACCACGAACAACGGCGGCCACAGCGCCATGCCCAGCAGCGGCGCCCACCAGTAGCTCCACGGCAGGGTAGGCTCGCCCACGGCCAGATGCACCGCCGAGGACACGATGCGGTCGTTGAGCAGCAGCCCACCAATGGCCAGCGCCTGCTGCGAGATCGGGAAAAAACGCATGCGCGCGCGGAAGCGCTGCAGGATGAAGGTCATGATCACCAGCCGCAGCGCCTGCTCGCCGAGCAGCCCGCCATACAGCAGATCAGCCAGCACGCCGGCCACGAAGGCCAGGCCCAGCCCGACCCGGTCCGGCTCCTCGATGACCCAGTACGCCAGCACCAACGCCAGCCAGTACGGCCGCAGCGGCTGCACCACCATCGGCAACGGCAGCAGCCCCAGGACCAGCGCGATGAAGATGCTCGCTGGCAGGATCCAGGTGTTGCGCATGCGGGTCATTGGTCCGTCTCCATTGGAGCCGGACGGGATTGGGGATTGGGGATTGGGGATTGGTTAGAAGCGGCCGCCTGTGCTGGTGCGGCGTTGCCGTTGCCGTTGCCGGTTCCAGCGTCTCCACTCCCTGAAGCCCGTGAGCCATGCGATGACGCTGCGCGGGAACCGCGGGTCTGGAGTTCAGGGCCGTTCGACCCAGGAGGACTGGCCGGCAGGCTGGCGTGGCCGCGTGATGCT
Organism: Xanthomonas axonopodis; assembly: GCF_001304695.1. Taxonomy (GTDB): domain Bacteria; phylum Pseudomonadota; class Gammaproteobacteria; order Xanthomonadales; family Xanthomonadaceae; genus Xanthomonas; species Xanthomonas axonopodis. The sequence goes on along the minus strand of NZ_JFAQ01000087.1, from coordinate 6,418 downwards.
GACGCTGATGCGCGGGCCGACTGTGCGCGCGGCGCGGTAACAGTGCTGGTGCCCGATGCCGCAGCAGCCGTCGGGCGCGCGGTATCGATCACTGCGTTGGAAATCCCGCCCACCGGCGTGCGTGGTGTGGCAGCCACCGGCGCGCTGGCGGCAGCCGCGCCGCCGTTGCTGTTATCGCTGTTGCGAATCCCAACTCCCGAATCCCCAATCCCGGCCCCCGGGACCACGCGCAACGGCTTGCCGGCACGCAGCAGCAACACATCGCGGCCGCGATCGAGCTTGGCGGCCGGGGTCAGTTCGCCGACCAGGAAGGCGTGGGTGTCGTCGGGATGCAACTCGGAGACCTTGCCGACCGGGAAGCCGGCCGGGAAGCGCCCGCCCAGGCCCGAGGTGACGATTTCATCGCCCACCTGCACGCCGGCACTGAGCGGGATATCGCGCAGTTCCAGGCGGTCGCCACGCCCGTAGACGATCAGCCGCACGCCATTGCGCGCTACGCTGACCGGCACTGCGTGGTCGGGGTCGGTGAGCAGCAACACGGTGGAATGCAGCGGGGTGACTTCGATCACCTGCCCCATCAGGCCGCCGGCATCGATCACCGCCTGACCCAGCATCACACCGTCGCGGCCGCCGGCGTCCAGCAGCAAGCGTTGGCGCGTCGGATCCAGATCGATGTTCAGGATCGGCGCCAGTTGCACATCCAGACCGCGGCGCTCGGCCACGTTGAGCAGTTCGCGCAGTTGCGCGTTGTCCAGGGCCGCGGTTTGCAGCCGGGTCAGGCGCGCATTGGCGACCAGCAGTTGATTGCGCAGATCCCGGTTCTCTTCCACCAGCTGGGCATGCGTTGCAGCGTTGTCACGCACCTGCGAGCCGATGCGTCCCGGCAGCCCGGCCACCGCCCAGATCGGCTGGATCAGCAGATTGGCCTGCATGCGCACCTGGCTCAGCCAACCGCCGCGGCTATCGAGCGCAATCAGCACGACGGCCAGCACCAGGTAGACCAGCAGGCGCAGCGTGGAGATGACTTCGCCCGGACGGGAGGCGACGGGAGGACCGGCGTAGGAGGGCACTTTAAGGCCGGGATCTGAGATTAGGGATTGGGGATTCGAGGAGCAGCTCGCTGCCCCCGGTACGACTAAGCGTTAGACAAACAGGGCTGCACCGCAATCGGTCAAGGCCGAAGGCCGGGACACGCTTTGCGAATCCCGAATGCCGAATGCCGACTCCCTAATCCCGAACGCTTCACTCCGGCGCGAAGAACTCGTTGCCATGCATGTCCACCAGCTCCAGCGCCCGGCCGCCGCCGCGGGCCACGCAGGTGAGCGGGTCGTCGGCCACCTGCACGTGCAGGCCGGTTTCTTCGGAGATCAGGCGGTCCAGGTCGCGCAGCAGCGCACCGCCACCGGTGAGCACAATGCCGCGCTCGGCCACATCGGCGCACAGTTCCGGCGGGGTCTGCTCCAGCGCCAGCTTCACTGCCGAGACGATGCCCGACAATGGCTCGTGCAGCGCTTCGAGCACTTCGTTGGAGTTGATCTTGATCATCTTCGGCACGCCCTCGGCGAGGTTACGGCCGGAGATTTCCATCTCCTGCACCTCGTCCTGCGGGTAGGCGCAGCCGATCTGCAGCTTGATGCGCTCGGCCGTGGCTTCACCGATCAACATGCCGTGGTTACGCCGCACGTAGTTGGTGATCGACTCATCGAAACGGTCGCCACCCACACGTACCGACTGCGAATACACGATGCCATTGAGCGAGATCACCGCCACTTCGGTCGTACCGCCGCCGATGTCGATGACCATCGAGCCGCGCGCCTCGGTGACCGGCATGCCGGCACCGATCGCTGCCGCCATCGGCTCCTCGATCAGATAGACATCACGCGCACCGGCCTCTTCCGCAGATTCCTTGATGGCGCGGCGCTCGACCTGCGTGGAGCCAGCCGGCACGCACACCAGCACGCGCGGGCTGGGGCGCAGGAAGCGCGATTTGTGCACCTTCTTGATGAAGTGCTTCAGCATCGCCTCGGTGTAGGTGAAGTCGGCGATGACGCCGTCCTTCATCGGGCGAATCGTGGTGATGTGGCCAGGGGTACGACCGAGCATCTGCTTGGCCTCCGCACCGACTGCCGCCACCGAGCGGGTGCCGCCGATTGCGCGATCCTGACGCACCGCGACCACCGACGGCTCGTTCAGCACGATGCCCTGTCCGCGCACGTAGATCAGCGTATTGGCCGTGCCCAAATCGATGGACAGGTCGTTGGAGAACATGCCGCGGAGTTTCTTGAACATCGAGGGTGTCGTTCCTGGGTGAGTCGCGTGCCCGTCGCCAGACTGGCGAAATTTTGGGCAGAAAACGAAGTCGGCTAGCCTAGCAATCCCCCCCGGGGTGAGCAAGAAAAAATCGGCGATTTCGACCCCGTTTTCATGTGGCGGTCACGCCGGCCATGGCATGCGGTTCTGGCCCTGATCGGCCGCAGCCGTTACCCTTGTGCGCCGCGGCGCACGCGCCGTCACGCTGCCATGCCCGGCAATTGGCGGGTTTTCCCAACGCAAAGGCCCGACTCGATGTCCACACTGATCTGTGGTTCCCTCGCCTACGACACCATCATGGTGTTTCCGGACCAGTTCAAGAACCACATCCTGCCGGACAAGGTGCATATCCTGAATGTGTCGTTCCTGGTGCCGCGCATGCGCCGCGAATTCGGCGGCTGCGCCGGCAACATTGCCTACAACCTGCATCTGCTCGGTGGCGCGCCGATCCCGATGGGCACCGTGGGCCAGGATTTCGGCCCGTACCGCGAACACTTCGAAACGCTGGGCATCGACCTGTCGCGGGTGAAGATCATCGACGACCTGTTCACCCCGCAGGCGTTCATCACCACCGACCACGATAACAACCAGATCACCGCCTTCCATCCGGGCGCGATGATGCGCAGCTACGAGAACTACGTGAAGGATGTGCCGGGCGTGACCCTGGGCCTGGTCGGCCCCGACGGGCGCGAAGGCATGATCCAGAACGCGGACGAGTTCGCTGCCGGCGGCATTCCTTTCATCTTCGACCCCGGCCAGGCGATGCCGCTGTTCAACGGCCCGGAGCTGCGACAGTTCATCGAGCAGGCTCAGTACGTGGTGGTCAACGACTACGAATCGAACCTGTTGCAGGAACGCACCGGCTGGGACGAAAAAGACATCGTCTCGCGCGTGCAAGCCTACATCACCACGCAGGGCCCGAAGGGCGCGCTGGTGCATACGCCGGAGAAGACCTACGACATTCCGCCGGCGCATGAGCGGCGCGTGGTCGACCCGACCGGCTGCGGCGACGCGTTCCGCGCTGGCCTGATCTACGGCATCCAGGACGGCTACGACTGGTTGACCATCGGCCGCATGGGCAACCTGATGGGCGCGCTGAAGGTCGAGCACCCCGGTACGCAGAACCAGCGCTTCGACTTCGCCGAGTTCAACGACCAGTTCAAGCAGCAGTTCGGCTACGCGTTGTAAGCCTGGATTGGGGAGTCGGGACTGGGGATTCGCAAACGCAACGCTCCGGCGTTTTGAGGCCACGAAGAACCGCGCGATCGCGCGGTTTTTTCGTTTTGGTCGAGGCGCAAAAGGAACCACGCCGGCCAAGTTGCTCTTGCCAATCACCAATCCCCAATCCCGGCGCTTGCTGCACCGCGGTTTGAGCCGCGCCCCGGTTTATGCGTCACTGCCGCTCTGGCCCCGGGTAAGGACCGAGGATGCGCCACGCGTCGGAAGTGACTGTCGCCAACCTCCTGCAGGCCACGGCTGGGCCCTCGTCCGCTGCCGAGGCCGAGTCCGCGCTGCTGGCGCGCATGCGCCGCTTCCGCCAGATCGAACCGCTGCCGCCGGCGCTGGCGCGCTCGTGGCAGCGCTGCCTGGACGAGTATGGGCCTGAGTCCGGATGCTCCCCCGTCGCCGATGGTTCACGACGGCAGCGGGCTGCGCGAGCGCCAGCAGCGGCTCGAGGACGTGCTGCGCATCGCCAAGATGGAGATGGAGAACCTCTACGAGCAGATCGCCGGCGGCGGCTACGCCGTGGTGTTCGCCGACGCCGAGGCGACCTTGCTGCACAGCGTGCACGACCCGGCATTGCTGCGCGAATTCCGCCAGACCGGGCTGTTCTGCGGCGCCAGCTGGGCCGAGCGCTACCAGGGCACCAACGGGATCGGCACCTGCGCAGCGCGCTCGGCGTGCTCCGCGGCGAGCATTACCTGGCCCGGCACTTGCCGCTGTCGTGCAGCGGTGCGCCAATTCCCGATCCGCATGGGCAGTTGCTGGCGCTGGATGCGTCAACACCGGACGCCCGCGACACCAAGCTGGTGCAGCGCCACACCAGCGCGCTGGTGCGCATGTCGGCGGCGCAGATCGCACGGTCGTATTTCCTGGAGCAGTACCGGCAGGCATGGATCCTGCGCTTCCACAGCCGCCCGGAGTTCGCCGGCCTGCTGCACGAGGCGCTGATGGCGATCGGTGCCGATGGCTGCGTGCTGGCCGTCAACGAGGCGGCACTGGAACAGCTCGGCAAGGGCGACCGCAGCCTGCTGGTCGGGCGCGACATCTCGCAGGTGATGCAGCTGGACTTCGACATCGTGGAGCAGCGTGCGCGCAACGATGCCAGTACGCCGTGGTCGATCCGCTGCACCTGCCACGGGCGCCGCTTCTTCGCGCTGGCGCAGCCGCCGCGTCGCGCTCCTGTTGCTGGCGGCGCGCATGCCACCACCGCCGACAGCGGCGAGGCGGCTTACGCATGCGAACACGTCGGCTCCGATCCGCGCATGCGCCACAACCTGGACAACGCGCTGAAGCTGGTCGCGCATCGCGTATCGATCCTGCTGTGTGGCGCCACCGGCACCGGCAAGGAGGAGTTCGCCAAGGCGGTGCACCGCGGCTCGCCATGGGCGGCGCGGCCATTCGTGGCAGTGAACTGTGCGGCGATTCCCGAGGCGCTGATCGAGAGCGAACTGTTCGGCTATGCGCGCGGCGCGTTCACCGATGCCGCGCGCGAAGGCCGCCACGGCAAGCTGCTGCAGGCCAGCGGCGGTACCTTATTCCTGGACGAGATCGGCGATATGCCGCTGCCGCTGCAGACGCGGCTGCTGCGCGTGCTGGAAGAACAGAGCGTGACCCCGCTGGGCAGCGACCATGCAATGCCGCTGGAACTGCACGTGATTAGCGCCAGTCACCGCGACCTGGCGTAGATGGTGGCCGCGGGCGAATTCCGCGAGGACCTGTACTATCGCCTCAACGGCGTGGTGCTGCGCGAGGAAAACAGCGAGCGCGGCGTGCGCATCAGCGAAGATGCGCTGCACAAGCTGGGAGGTCTCAAGATTCAAGTGCAACACGTGATTTAAAGATGGCGAGTTCTTCTTGCATCGTCTCGCAGGGCGTTTCCCAGCCAAGGGTTTTTCAAAGAACGCGTATTCATCAGCAAGGCGATGTGATTGAGGTACTCCTGACTGACGCTGGACAGATCCGCCCCCTTGGGCAGGAACCTGGCGCAACAGACCGTTGGTATTTTCATTGCTTCCGCGCTGCCATGGTGCATGCGGATCGGCAAACCGCACGTCCAGGTTCAGCCTCTGCATCAGCTCGGCATAACAGGCCATTTCGGTGCCGCGATCATAGGTCAAGCGCGTTCGCATCGAGGCGGGCAATTTCTTCATCTGGCGGGTGAATCCTTCCAGGGCATCTGCGGCCGTGCAGCCGTCCATACGGCACAGCACGAAAAAGCGCGTCTTGCGCTCCACCAAGGTGCCCACGCAGGAACGATTGAACCCACCCTTGATCAGACCGCCTTCCCAATGGCCTGGAACCAGGCGCTGCTGCACCTCCTCGGGGCGGGGCACGATCCGCAGTTCCTCCGGCACCCAGGTGCGTTTGGCCGCGCTCGTTCGCCGCACTCCACGCGACGGCTTGCGCTGGCGCAACGCCTGGACAAGCTCCTTTTTCAAGCCTCCGCGCGGATGCGCGTAGATCGTTGCGTAGATGGTCTGGTGACTGACGCGCTGGGCAGGATCGTGCGAATGCATGGCCAGCATGCTTGGCAGCAAGCTGCTGGAGCGACCACCGCCACACAAGATGATCGCGCACCAGCTGGAATAACTGCGTTCCGGGGATGAGCCGACGTCGCCGAACACTATGCCGACGCCGCGCTGCGTAACGCCGGGACGCATCGCGTGCGCAGTAGAGCGTGCCCTCCTGCCTGGACAGCTCCCTGCTCAACGTCGACGAGCTTCTGCCCAGCAGCTTAGGGCAACGCTGATCAAGCCCCGTTCCCGCGTTTCGCGGGAGGTTGGATGCACATAGACGATGGGGCGCGTAGATCGCTTTGCCCATTCAGGGCAATCCCGGTGATCGAGGCCTCTGTTGGGAGGCCTCTGTGCTTCATGTGGGCAAC